>DATFHG010000071.1:0-58752 GCA_035248725.1 Gemmatimonadaceae bacterium
GGTATCGGGCAGCACCGCCACGATCAGCGCGCCAGGATCGTTCACACGCTGTGCCACCTGAAGCGCGACGTGGACGATCAGTCCGCTGGATCCACCCGCGAACAGACCTTCCTCGCGCGTCAGCCGGCGTGCCATCGCGAATGATTCCTTGTCCGTGACGGTCACGAAATCGTCGATCACGGACATGTCCAGCGTTCCGGGCACCTTGTCCTGCCCGATGCCCTCCACTTTGTACGGCACACCTTCGGCGTGCGACTTGCCCTTGGTGCGCCACATCTCGGCGAGAATCGAGCCGACAGGGTCGCCGGCGATGATCTTGATCGACTTGCTGCGCTCCTTCAGGTAGCGACCCACGCCCGTGATGGTGCCGCCAGTGCCCGCCGCGTAGACGAAGTGCGTGATCTTGCCCTGCGTCTGCTCCCACAGCTCGGGGCCCGTCGTCGCGTAGTGCGCGTCGGGATTGGCATCGTTGTAGAACTGGTTCGCGAAGATCGCTCCCGGCGTGTCCTTGGCGATCCGCTTCGCCGTCATCAGGTAGTTGTCCGGATGGTCGGGCGGCACCGCTGTCGGAGTGACGATGACCTCGGCGCCGAACGCCTTCAGGAGCCGCACCTTCTCCTGCGACATCTTGTCGGGCATCGTGAAAATGCAGCGATAGCCGCGGAGCGCGGCCGCGATCGCGAGGCCGATTCCCGTGTTGCCGCTGGTCGCTTCCACGATGACGCCGCCCGGCCTGAGCGATCCGTCCTTTTCCGCGCGCTCGATGATCGGCAGACCAATGCGGTCCTTGATCGAGCCGCCGGGATTGAAGAATTCCGCCTTCACGTACACTGGCGTCTTCACGCCGCGCGTGATGCGGTTGAGCCGGATCAGCGGCGTCCAGCCGATGGTGTCCAGCACCGATTCGTAGGGCCGGTCGTTTCTCATCGGCGCTGCTTGCTCCGCGTTGCGCTGTCGGTGACGGCGGCGCTGTCCTTCAGCAGAATGGTGTCGCCAGGCAATGGCGCCGCCTCGGGATGCCGGAAGTACACCGGGAACAGCACGACCACGCCCATTGGTTCACCGTGCAATTTCGCCGGCACGAACTGCAGCTCCTGCGACCCCACCACCGCGGCGGAATCCAGGGGCGGGTACCCGCTCGACTCTTCCACGCGTGTGGAGTCGGCGCGCACGTGACCGTCGCGATCGATGAACAACCGCAGCGTCACGTTCCCCTGCACTTTGCGCGCGTACAGCTGTGCCGGATAGCGGAACGGGAGGCTCTTGTTCACGACCACCGGCGGCTCGTCCGGACGATCGCTGGCCGACGAGAACAAACCGCCCCTTGGTCCACTGTCATCCCCGCACGCCGCAAGCATCGCTGCCGCGAGCGCTACTGCCAGTCGTACCATGGGCCGGAATTTATACGGACCGATTCAGGAGATTCGGGCGAATACGGACCAGGCACTCCGTGACCCGCGAACGATCATTTCTCGGCGCGCGCCGCCCGCGACAGCTCGTCCAGCACGGCGAGCGCCTGCACGGGAGTGAGCGAGTTCGCATCCACGTCGCCGAGGCGGTCGAGCACTGCGCTGCGCTGCGTCGAAAACAGTCCGAGCTGGTCGACGCCGCCGCGCGCTGGAGCCTTCACGAGCTGTTCGCTCTCCAGGCGACGCAGCAGCTCGCGCGCGCGCTCGAGCAATGTGTTCGGCAGGCCCGCCAGACGCCCGACCTCTATACCATATGATCGGTCTGCCCCGCCGGGTTCCAGCCGGTGCACGAACAGGATGCGATCGCCCACCTCGCGCACCGCGACGTTGTAGTTCCGCAGCGCGGGCAGCTCGTCGGCCAGCTGGGTGAGCTCGTGGTAATGCGTGGCGAAGATGGTCTTGCAGCGCGTGATGTTGTACAGGTGCTCGGTCACCGCCCACGCGATGGACACCCCGTCGTACGTCGAGGTGCCGCGGCCGATCTCGTCCAGCAGCACCAGACTGCGGGACGACGCCGTGTTCAGGATCGCGCTCGTCTCCGCCATCTCCACCATGAAGGTCGATTGGCCGCGCGCGAGGTTGTCGCTCGCGCCCACGCGCGTGAAGATCCGGTCCATCACACCGATCTCCGCCTCGGAGGCGGGAACGAAACTGCCCACGTGCGCCATCAGCGCGATCAATCCCACCTGCCGCAGAATCGTGGATTTTCCGGCCATGTTCGGGCCCGTCAGCACGATCACGCGCGCGTCGTCCGTCAACGTCGCGTCGTTGGGCACGAATTTGTCGCGCGGCATCATGCGCTCCACCACGGGATGTCGTCCCGCGACGATGCGCAGTGCGAACTCCGTCGTGACGCGAGGGCGCGCGTAGCCTTCGCGCGTCGCGACCTCCGCCAGCGCGGAGAGCACGTCGATCGTGGCCACCGACCGCGCCACGGACTGCAGCCGCGTGACCTGTGCGCCCACACGTGCGCGCAACGCATCGAACAGCTGCCGCTCGCGCGCTTCGATGCGTTCGCTCGCGGTCAGCACGCGCTCTTCGTATTCCTTGAGCGCAGGCGTGATGAATCGCTCGCCGTTGGTGATCGTCTGCCGCCGCTGGTAGTCCGGCGGCACGAGGTGCAGGTTGGACTTGGTGACCTCGATGTAGTAGCCGAACACCTTGTTGAAGCCGACCTTGAGCGACTGGATGCCCGTGCGGTCGCGCTCCTCTGCCTGGATCCGGGCAATCGAGTCCCGACCGCCATCCCGGAGCTGGCGCAGCTCGTCCAGCTCCGGGTCGATGCCGGCGGCGATCGTCGGCTCGTCACCCACGGCGATCGGCGCGTCGTCCACCAGCGTGCGCCCGATCTCGTGCGCGATGTCGTCGCACGCATCCCAGCCGCGCAGGCACGTGGCCAGGAGGTCGCTCCGCACGAGCGACGCGTGCAGCGCGTCGCCGACGGCGAGCTTCACGTTCGGCAGCCTGGCCAATGACCGGCCCAACGCGGAGAGCTCGCGCGGCGTGCTGCGTCCCAGCGCCGCCTTGGTCGCGAGCCGCTCCAGATCGCGCACGCCACTCAACGCGCTGCGCAACGCCTCGCGCGGAATCGCCGCGCGCGCGAACGCGTCCACGGCGTCGAGTCGCGCCTCGATACCCTCGCGTGTCGCCAGCGGCGCGAGAATCCACTGCCGCAGCACACGCGCTCCCATGGGCGTTTGCGTGCGATCGAGGACGTCGAGCAGTGTGCCCGCGGTCCCGATTGCGGACGCGCGCATCGGCTCGACCAGCTCGAGATTGCGGCGCGTCATCTCGTCGAGGGGGAGTGTTCCCTCCGGCCGCTCGATGACCGGGCGTGCGAGCGATACGCCCGCGGGCTGCAGCTCCTTCAGGTAGCGCAGCAGTGCACCGGCGGCGCCCACCGCCGCCGCGTCCGCCGCATCGATGCCGAGGCCTTCCAGGCCCAGCACCTGATAGTGGCGCGCGATGTCGTCCGCGCCCATCGCGGCATCGAACTCCCATCCCTCACGCTCCGTGACGAGCGCATCGGGCAAACGCACGCCACGCAGTGGCGACGTCGCGTCATCACGGGCCAGCAGGATCTCGCGCGGCGAGAACCGACTCAGCATCGGCTCCAGCTCCGCGACGTCGACCACCGCCATGCGCAGCTCGCCCGTGGAGATGTCCGCCGCCGCGACGCCGACGCGCGCGCGCGATCGGTCCCGCTCCATCGTGGCCGACAACGCGCAGACGTAGTTGTTCCGCGTGCCATCGAGCAGATCGTCGGCCAGCGCGGCACCCGGTGTCACCGTCTCGATCACCTCGCGCTTGACGATCCCCTTGGCCACGCGCGGATCTTCCACCTGCTCACAGATGGCCACGCGAAAACCCTGCTGCACCAGCCGGCGCACGTAGTCCGCCGCGGCCTTCACGGGGACGCCGGCGAGGGGGACGTCCGCCGCGCCACCGTTGTTGCGCGACGTGAGCGTCAGGCCGAGGGTGCGCGACGCCGTCTCCGCGTCGTCGTAGAACATCTCGTAGAACTCGCCCATCCGGAAAAACAGGATCGCGTCCTGGTGCCGCGACTTGATGTCGCGGTACTGCTGCATGAGCGGAGTGGACGACACGTGTTCGCTATTTCACGAGAGCCACGAAACCGTTGATGCCCTGGGACTTCAGCATCGCCTGCGCCTTCACCGCTTCGGCACGCGTGGCGTACTTGCCCACACGGACCCGGAACGGACGCACCTTGCCGTCCACACGCGCCTCGAGCCCGCGCGTCGCGAGCGTGCGCGCCATGCGGCCCGCCGGTTCCGGCGAATCGTACGCCGCGACCTGCACGCTGTAGTACGATCGCTGCGAGCGCGCCGTCGACGGCGGCGCGTTGACCTGCGGCGGACGCGGCGTGGCAACACGGCTCGCGGTGTCCGTGCGGGTGCTGTCCTTGGCAGCCGTATCGGTCGCCACCGGCTCGAGCGAGACACACCTCGGCGCATAGAACTCGAGCTGGTTGCGCAGCTCGGCCTTCTCCTGTGGCACCGCTTCCCGGGCGGTCTTGAGCGCCTCGCATCCGTGCGGCACGTCATTCTGATCGAACAGGAGCCGCACGAGCGTGACCGACGCGCGTGGACGCTCGGGGTTGTTCGGATACGACAACACGAAGCGCTGCAGGTGGTCGCTCGCCGACCGGCGGTCGCCACGCGCCTGCTCGAGGTTTGCGAGCTGCAGCATGGCGTCTTCCGCGCGTGCCGACAGCGGCGCCTCGATCAGGAGCCGGCGGTAGTCGCGCTCGGCATCTACAGCGGCGGGCGCGAGCGCCGCCCGCCAGTACAGCACTTCGGCGTACGCCAGGCTGTCCGGCGTGAGCGTGCGGAAGAGCGAATCCACCACGCGCCGCGCGCCACTGTCGTCGCCGGCGCTCGCCATCTGTCGCAGCCGCGCGATGGCGGAATCCTGTGATGTGTGCACGCTGTCCATCTGCTGGGCAGTGCCGGCCGTCGCGCCGAACAGCAGCAGCGCAATCGTCACCGCGGTGCGCCTGATCATGCCGCGGAGCGCATCGCGGCGCCGGCGCAGACGTCGAGGATGGCCGTGGCCAGCACCTGCTCCTCGGAGGATACGCGGCTCTGCTTGAGCGCCACGTCGGCGGTGAGCAGCGCGGCGAGCGCGTGGTCGATGTCCGCGGCACTCCACTTTGCCGTTGCGCGTGCCCACGCGGACACGGCTTCTCCCCAGGCGCGGAGGGTGAGGTTCGAGCTGCCGGAACGCAGCAGCTGGAAGTATTCGCCGGAGAGTCGTTGCGGCGACAGCGATCGTGATACGCCGATCGCCAGCGCGAGCATCTGTGTCGTGAGCGCCATGACGAGAGGTACCGCGCCGATCTTCGGTTGTTGCAGGACGCCCGGAAGCAGCGCGAGGGCGCGCACGGGGTCGCGCATCGCCACCGCGTCCAGCAGCATCCCGGGGGTCTCATCGCGTCGGACGCCGACGATCGCACCGACGGCGTCCTCGTCGATCGTCGCCTTCCCCGCATACGCGGCCAGCTTGTCCAGCTCGATGGCCAGTTGCGCGAGATCGGCGCCGACGGCGTCCTGCAACAGCTCCACCGCGGACGGCGTGATCGACGTGCCCAGCACCTGTTCGACGCGCGAGACGATCCACTTCGGAACCTGCGCGCCCGTCAGCGGCTGACAGTCCACGCCGATGGCGAGCTCGGAGATGCCTTTGTCCGACTTGGCGTCGGCTGGCGCCGTGAGCAGCACCAGCACGTCACTCGATGGCATGGACAGGTATCGCTCCAGCGCGGCGCGCGCGTCCTTCCTGAGACTCGTGACGTCGCGGATCACGATCACGCGACGTTCGGCCATCATCGGAGGCATCGCCAGCAGCGAAGCCAGTGACTCGCCGTCCAAATCCGCGCCGCGACGCTGATCGAGGTTGAAATCGCGCGTGGCGGGATCGACGGCGGCATCGATGACGTGTCGCAGCGCTTCTTCCTTCAGGAACTCGTCTTCGCCGTACAGATAGTAGGCGGACGAGAACGTCTTGTCCTGAATCGCACTGCGGAGGGGCGAGACCTTCATGGCCCCAATTTATCGCTCCGTCGTCAACTCCGCGGCAACGAATTCCACCGGCGCCTCACTCGCGGCCATGATGGCTGGCCAGACGGACATTCCTGTCGGTGCCGCCGCGACGAGCGCGGTCGCCGCGAGCGGCGAAGACTCGATCGCGGGCATCGACGCGACGACCGGCGCGAGACGAATGGGTCCGCGCGGCGCGTGACGGGTGGCGTACAGGCCGAGCAGGGCGACGAAACCGATTGCGGCGGCGAGGCTGGCGAAGGTCACATACGAGATGCGCAGCGAACGCGCGCGCGGCGTCTCGAACCGTGTGACTCGCAGACGCGCCTCGAGCCGCGCCTGGAAGTCCGGCGACGGCTCGATGGTCGGAAGACTCTTCACCAGCATCAGACCGCGGCGCACCAGCATGTCGTGGCGCGCGCACGGGGCGCAGGCGCTCAGGTGCTGCCGCATCTCCGCTTCTTCATGCGCGGAGCAGAGCAGGTCCACGAACGGCGCGTGACGGTCTCGAAACTCGCTGCAATCCATTGGCATCCGGTCAGCGATACCCGCTCCAAGCGGGTCGGTTCCGGATGCACGTTACGGCATGGCAGGCGGGGCCACAATGGAGCGGTGGAGCGGTGGACGTGCCTACCGCTCTACCGCTCTACCGCGCAACCGCGCTCAGTCAACGAACGGCTCGATGATCGCCGCGAACGCCGTGCGAGCCCGATTCAATCGCGACTTCACCGTACCAAGATTGCATGCAGTGATCTCCGCGATCTCCTCGTACGACTTGCCTTCCAGCTCGCGCAGCACGAAGACCTGACGGTGATGCTCCGGCAACTGCGCGACGGTCTGCTCCACGAGCTCGCGCAGGTGCCGCTTGCGATACATGTCGTCCGGCCGAGACGTGGTATCCTCGAACTGGAGCGGCCGTTCCTCTTCGTCCGTTTGCGACCCGCGCATGGTCTGGAACAGCACCAGCGGGCTGCGGGAACGGTTGCGAAGCTCGTTCTTGGCCAGGTTCGACGCGATCGTGTACACCCACGTCGAGAACTTCTTGGAGCGGTCGAACCGATGCAGGTGCCGGTACACCCGGATGAAGACCTCCTGCACCAGGTCCTCGGCACGGTCGCGGTCGCCGATCGTTCTATATATGAAGTTCAGCAGCCGAGTCTGATACCGCTCGGTAAGCTCCGTGAACGCGCGCTCCTCGCCGCCCAGGAACGCCGTCACAACCCCTGCGTCATCCGCTTGTCGCAGCTGCTCACGAACTGATACGGCGCCCGAGAAGTCGGCTGCGCGCTTCGTCGCCAGCTTCGCCATAGTCTTAACCCCCGTAAGGCGCATGCAGAGGTTACGAAGACGGTAGACCAGATGTTGGTCCCCATCGTAACCCTGCCGCGTACTGTTGCCGCATCGTAAGGCAGGCGGTATGCCCTGTCTGACGTGCCCATTGCTGCTCTGTTAAGGCGTTGATGTGGAACGCCTTATCAGCTCAACAGGGGCTCGCGGCTTCGTCCATCGTGTCTACTATATGAGACGTGTCTTTCACGTCTACTTAGACACACGGGGGTTGCCGAGCCCTTAGCGGCTCAGCCGAAACCCAGCGGCGTACAGAATGGCGAGGGCAGACTTCGCGTCCTTCAGCTCGCCAGAGCGGATCAGCTCGAGTGCGTGCGACAGCGTCACGGTTTCGAGGGACATGAACTCGTCCTTTTCGTGGGCAGTGTCGCCGCGCGTCAGTCCCGTCGCCATGAACGCATGGATCCGCTCGTCGGTGAATCCGGGAGTCGTGAAGAACGTGTACAGATGCTCGATGCGCTCGGCGGCACATCCGGTCTCTTCGCGCAGCTCGCGTTCGGCGCAGACCTTCGGATCCTCCGCGCCGTCGAGTTTGCCGGCGGGAATCTCATAGATGAAATCGTCGGCGGCGTGACGGAACTGCTTCACCAGCAGGATCTGCGGATCGTCGCCGTGCGGGTCGGTCAGAAACGGGATCACGGCGCTCGCGCCCGGATGTCGCACCATCTCCAGGTCGCCGGTACTGCCGTTCGGAAAACGAACCGTGTCGACGTCCACGTTGATGACTTTTCCGCTGTACGCGCGGCGCGTACTGATCTTCACAACAGGTTTCCTTCGGTGTCGTACAGCGTCGCCTTCCCGAAGCCGAGCTCCTCGCAGTCGCTGCGGACGGCGTCAGGATCGCCGACCACGAGCAACTGGAGTGCGTCGGGATGGAGATGGGCCTGCGCCACGCGCAGCACGTCGTCGGCGCTCACGGAGCGCACGTGCTCGCGGTAGGTGTCGTAGAAATCGTCCGGCAGTCCATACTCGATCAATGACGCCAGCGCGCCGGCGATGGCGTCCGTCGTCTCGTATCGGATCGGGAACACACCGTCCAGGTATGACGTCGCGAGTGACAGCTCGTCGCCGCTCACCTTCTCCTGGCGGATGCGCTCGATCTCCCAGACGGCTTCCTTGGCCGCGGGCGCGGTGCTCTCGCTCTGCACCGCCGTGGACACGACGAACGGTCCGCACTGGCGTCGCCAATCCAGGTGCGAGAACGCGCCGTACGTGTATCCGTGCCGCTCGCGCAGGTTGAGGTTGATCCGCGAGGAAAACAGCCCGCCGAGCACCGCATTCATCACGACGGTGGTGTGATAATCGGTGTGGCGCCGTGGAATGCCCACATTGCCGAGCCGTACCTCCGATTGTTTCGCGTCCGGCTTTGCCACGATGTGGAGACCGCGTGAGGTGCGCGCCGGACGATCGCTGACGGTACACGAGTCGGTCTTCGCGCCATCCCAATCGCCGAAGGCGCGCTCCGCGAGCCGGCGCGCTTCGGCCGTGCTCACGTCGCCGACCACGACGAGCGTGAGCGTGCGTGCGTGATATCGCCATTCATAGAAGCGCTGCACGTCGGCGCGCGTGATGTTCGAGACGCTCTCGTCGGAGCCGATCTCCGGCAACGCATACCGCGACGAGGCCTCGTACAGAACTTTCGCGAACATCGCGTCGGCCAGCCCTCGCGGCTCGGCGCGCAGCTTGAGCAGATCGGCGAGACGCTCGTTCTTGAGGCGTTCCACCTCCCGCTCCGGGAATGCGGGCGAGCGGATCACTTCGGCCACGAGCTCGATGGCGGGAGCCAGCTGTTCCTTGAGCGCCGTGAGCGTCAGCCACGTGGCATCCCAGTCGGCGGATGCGTCGACGGATGTGCCGAGCCGCTCGAACATCTCGGTAAGTTCCGCGCCGTCGTGCTGCGGCGTTCCTTCGAGGAGCAGCTCGGACACGAGGCCGGCGATCCCCTCTCTGCCTTTCCAGCCGCACGAGGCGCCCGCGTCGACGAGCGCGACGACGGTGGCAATCGGCAGCTTGCGGATGGTCGCGACCACGAGCTGCACGCCATTCGCCAGCATTTCACGCTCGAAGCGCGGAAACTGATAGGGTCGCGAAGGAAGCGGAGCGGGACGGGTGACGCGCGACGGAGCGCCGCGCACGTCCGCGCTCACGCGCTGACCCCCGCCATCTCCCCGGTGCGATGCGTGCGCATGGAGCCCGTCTTCGGGATGTAGAGCAGACTCGCGCGATTGTCCTCGCCGAGCCGTTCCTCGATGAACGCGTTCACGTCGTCGACGGTGACCGCCGCATAGCGCTCCACCTGCTCGTTGATCAGCGATGGATCGTCGAAGTAGGTCGCGAACATCGACAGCCGGTCGGCGCGCTCGCCCGCGGACTGCAGCGCCGCGATGTAATCCGTCTTGATGAGCGTGACGGCGCGCGCGAGCTCGTCGGGCGTGACGCCGTTGACGCGCAACGCATCCACTTCGCGCGCGACCTCGTGCTCGAGCTGCTCGCCGGTGATGTCGGGCCGTCCCGTGACGTCCAGCACGAGCAGGTCCGCGCCGCGCGTGAGGTCGTATGTGAACGCCTGCGTCTCCGCCGCCACCTGACGCTCGCGCACGAGCGCCCGATGCAGGCGGCTGCCCTTCTTCACCCCCACGATCGCCGCGCAGACGCTGGCCGCGTAGAACTCCTTGCTGCCGAACACCGGGGAGAGAAATGCGAGGAAGAGACGTGGAAGCATCACGTTGTCCGAGACGACCTCGCGCTTCCATGCGCCGAACGTCGGCGGCATGTGCGCGTCTGGCGTCGCAGGCCGCCCGCTGCCGCGCGGAATCGGCGCAAAGTGCTGCTCGATCCACCGCTTCGTCTGGGCCGGCTCGAAGTCGCCCGTCACCGTGAGCGCGGCGTTTTCGGGCGTGTAATAGGTCTGGAAGAACGCGCGCACGTCGTCGAGACTCGCAGCGTCCAGATCGGCCATGGAACCGATCAGTGAATGGTGGAACGGGTGATCCCCCGGGAAGCACAGCGCCGGGAGCTTCTCCCACCACGTGCCATACGGCTGGTTGTCCATGGACCAGCGCCGCTCGTTCTTCACGACGTCGCGCTGCGTGTCGAGCTTCTGTTGCGTCATCGCGGGCAGCAGGTTGCCCATGCGATTGGCCTCGAGCCAGAGCACGAGCTCGAGCTGATTCGACGGCACGGTCTCGAAATAGTTCGTGCGCTCCAGCCACGTCGATCCGTTGAGCGTGCCGCCTGCCCGCTGAATGAGCTCGAAATGCTCGTTGGAGCCGACGTCGCGGCTGCCCTGGAAGAGCATGTGCTCGAAGAGGTGCGCGAATCCCGTGCGCCCCGGTCGCTCGTTTGCGGAACCCACGTGGTACCAGAGGTTCACCGCCACGATCGGCGCCGTGTGGTCTTCCGAGAGGGTCACGAACAACCCGTTCGGCAACCGAAACGTTTCGATTGGAATCCGCATCGGGTCTAAATTGAATTCAACCGCCGAAAATGGACAACGGACTGCGAGGTCGCGTGGTCGGTCTTGTCGCCATCGCCGTAGCTGCAGCGCTCGTCTGGGTCGCGTTCACCACCTTCTGGATGTGGCGACACCAGGAACGGGTCGTGTTCCAGCCCCCGCAACTCGAGGTGCAGACCCCTCCGGGTGCGCGGCGCGTGGAATACCCGTCGGCCGACGGCGCGGCGGTGTACGGCTATGTCGTCGCGCCATCGCGACCGGAGCCGGCGCCGCGCGCTGTCGTCATCGCGTTCCATGGCAATGCGGACCTGGCCGCGTGGTTCACGTCGTGGGCGCGCGAGCTCGCCGACCGCGCCGGCGTCACGGTGCTCTTGCCGGAGTACCGCGGCTATGGCGGCCTGCGCGCGAACCCCACGTACGAAACGGCGGCCGCCGACGCGCTGGGTGCCTTGAGCTACGCGCGCGACTCACTGCGGCCGTCGCACGTGTCTCTGTTCGGCCACTCACTCGGCACGGCGATCGCCAGCGAGGTCGCCCTCACGATGCAGGACGGCGGCGCGCCGCCCGCCGCCTTGATCCTGCAGTCGCCCTTCACCTCGGCGCGCGAGATGGCTGCACGCATGCTGGTGCCGCCCATCCCGTGGCTCTGGAAGCGAATATCGCGCGTGCACTACGAGACCATCGCCGCCGTGTCCAGGCTCGATTGCCCGGTATGGGTCGCGCACGGCAGCCGCGACGTGGTCGTGCCCGTGCGCATGGGCCGGCACGTGTACGCCGCCGCGAAACGCCGCGGTGAGTTGCTCATCGTCGACGGCGCGGGTCACAACGACGTCGCCGAGGTGGGCGGAGACCGCTATTGGCGCTGGCTGTCGGCGGCGGTCGTCTCGTCGGAGCCGGCCGTCAGCGGTCGGTGAACTCGAAGAAGAAGGCGATGGGCGCCTTCACCGACTCCTGGAGCGTGTAGTGCCAGTACGCCGAGCGGTTCGCGGTGATCGGACTCGTCGGCGTCGGTGAGGTGCGCGGCCGCAGCCCGAAGCGATGGGCGAGGATGGACAGCCGCAACATATGGAAGGGGTCGCTCACGAGGATCACGTCGCGCGCATCGTGCTTCAACATGGTGGCGACGTTGCGCAGCGACTCGCGCGTCGAGCGGCTCTCGGGCTCGATGAGGATCGCCGAATCCGGAACGCCGTGCGCGATGGCGTAGCGTCGTTCGACGGCCGCCTCCGTCGTGGTGTCCCCGACGCCTCGCCCGCCCGTCGTGATCAGCACCGGGGCGAGGCCGCGTCGCCATAGCTGAATCGCGTGGTCCACGCGAGCGCGCAACACCGGCGACGGCTTGCCGTCGTATTGCGCGGCACCCATGACGACGATGGCGTCGGCGTGTTTGCTCGTGTCGATCCGCTCGAAGAGGATCACGAGCATCAGCGACAGCACCCACAGGGCGATGGCGATGAGCAGCGCCGTCTGCGTGAGGCGCACTCCCAGTGACGCGGATTTTCGCGGCGTCGGCTCGCCGAGCTTCATCGGGGACAAACTACACCCGGAGGGGGGTCATTCGGCGAGTGTGAGCAGGGACAGCCAGAGCACGTCGTATGCGGCGCGAGGATCGCGATCCGGAAATGCGGTGGTTCCCACCGCGAGTCCGTCGATGAACGCGAGCACGGTGTCGGCGATGAGCGGCGTCGGCACGCGCGGTGTCAGCGCGAACGTCGTGAAGATATGCTGGACGTGGGCGCCGGCGATGTCGCGGCGCTGATCCCCGATGCGTCGAACGGCGGCTCGCACGCGGGCGCTGTCATATTCGGCGAGCGCGAGCACGACACGGAGGTCGCCGCGCCGCAGCTCTTCATCGAGCCACTCCCACAAGCGATCGAGCACGTTCGACGTCGTCTCGGAGGCGACGAATGCCTCGGCGCGTCGCACGATGCGCGCTCCGACGTCGTCGACGAGCGCCTGCAGCAGCGATTCCTTGTCGCGAAAGTGATAGTGCACCAGCGCCTTGCTCACGCCGGCGGCGCGCGCGACGTCGCCCATGCTCACTTCGGCGGCGCCCCCACGCGCGACGAGTGCGCGCGTGGCGTCCAGGATGCGTCGCGAGGCCGGAGGGCCGTCGCGCGACCGCGCGTCCGACGTCACCGCGGCGCGCGGTGAGATCCCGCGATCGTGACGTGCACGGCGGGAACCTAGTACTTTCTCGCGCATGGACACCAGTCGGCAGTTTCCGACGCTGCGCGTGGTGACGCACCCGCTCGTGCAGCACAAGCTGACGATCCTTCGCGATCGGGCCACGCCCACGAAGATCTTCAAGGAACTGGTGGAGGAGATCGCAATGCTCATGGCGTACGAAGCCACGAGCGACGTAGAGCTCGAGAACGTGCAGGTCGCCACACCGCTCGAGACCACGACGGGCAAGCAGTTGAGCGGCAAGAAGCTCACGCTCGTTCCGATTCTTCGGGCTGGCCTCGGCATGGTGGACGGGATCTATCGACTGGTCCCGAATGCGCGCATCGGGCACATCGGTCTCTACCGCAACCACGACACGCTCCAGCCCGTCGACTACTACTTCAAGGTTCCCGGCGACGCGCCGGAGCGGGATTTCTTCGTGCTCGACCCGATGCTCGCGACTGGCGGAAGCGCCGTGGCCGCGGTGACCTCACTGAAGCGTGCCGGTGCGACGCGGATCCGCTTTCTGTGCCTCGTCGCGGCGCCTGAGGGGGTGCGCAAGCTTTCCGAAGCTCATCCCGACGTCGTGGTGTTTTGCGCGTCGCTCGATCGCGAGCTCAACGCGCAGGGCTACATCCTTCCCGGCCTGGGCGACGCGGGTGATCGGTTGTTCGGGACTCGCTGAGGGGAAGGCGGGAGGCGGGAGACGGAAAAAAAGCGAAAGGGCGGAAGTTGTGTTCCGCCCGTCGCAGTTGCTCCCGCCTACGGCCTACCGCCTACCGCCTCAGCCAAACCACTCCCTCGGGCAATCGCGTTGCTGGCGCGCGGCATCGAGAACCCACTGTTGGGTGGACGTGTCCACGAGCTCGCCAGGAACCTTGTTGAACCACTGTTGCGCCTGCTCCGAGTCGCCGACGCGACGCCACAGCTCGCCAACCAGATAGGTGAGCACCGCCCGTTCGTCGCGCGGAACCCCGTCGAAGCTGGACAGGGCCTCCTCGAACTTCCACGCCGCCTTGCGACGGAAGAAGCGCTCGGCCTCGATGTCACCCTCGTCCACGCAGCACCAGGCCGCGCGCAGCAGCAGGTCAGCGACGTGGCGTGCTTCCATCCCCTGCCAGTCGGCTACCTTCGCCGCCGCTTCGTACTTCTCCGAGCCGGTTACTGCTCCCGAGGCCATCGCGGGTGCAAGCTCGTTCCAGACGTGCTCTTTGAGGACGGGGGAGATGTCGGACTCCTCCGTGAAATCGCGTTCCGAGCCGGAGAATCCGCAGCGGCTGCACATGTGGATCAGGTACGGCAGGGGCTGCGTTCCGGCCGCCCGCTCGTGGAAGTCGGTGCGCTTCCCGCCAAACGAGTTCGTCGAGACCACCGCCTGCGACCGGAAGGCCGTGTCGCACACGGGACAGCGAAGATCGATTTGCTGAAGCGTTGTCATCTCCGTCACCCTCCGTCCGGTCCTCCTCTTGGCGAAAGTGGGAAAGGGAAAAACCGTGCCAATTTCCGGTCGCGGCTCAGTCTTGTTGGAAACGTGTGAACGCCACTATCATTCGCGCGCCTCGATGAGCGGTTTTACGCAGCACGCGCGCCACGTTCGCTGCCCCGTCGCCCGAAGGTCTCCCTCCACGCTTCACGCGGATCGACCCATCGGATGTTGATCAACCTGCTGCCGGATTTCTTCGCGATTCTCGACAGCACGGACCGGATCACCGCCTACCGCAGTTACTTCGAGACCCACCGCCGCCTGCTCCAGGCGTATTGGCACAACTACGTCATCGATCCCGACAGCCCGCACTTCGCGGATGTCGTGCGCTCCACCGTCCTCGCCGAGCGCGATGATCTCCGCGACATGCTCGAGCGCACCGATGTCGTCACGCTCGTACGCGAGACGGAAGCGCGGTGCCGCGAGCTGCTGCACACGGACGTCGATTATGACGTCGTCATCATGGTCGGCGTCGGCGCGGCCAACGCCGGCGAGCTGGTGATCGATTCGCACGGGATTGCCTTCGTCTGCCTCGAACACTTCACGGGCGTTGCGAATCCGGACACGCAGGGCCTCGGTCTCGAGCCGGAGCTCATCGCGCCGTGGCTCGCGCACGAGATCGCGCACGTCGTCCGCTATACATCTCCGCAGAGTCGGAGCGAGTTGCGACCGTTGATCGCGGACAACGGCGGCGAGTACTCGTACTGGGAGACGGGTCGACGCGCGCCGTTGCGCGAGTTGCTCGTGAACGAGGGTCTCGCGGTGCACGCCTCGCAGCAGGTGAGTCCGGGACACGCCGCGTGGGAGTATTTCGGATATGCGCGGCGGCAGTACGCGCGCGTACGCGAGCTCGAATCCGTCCTGCATCGCGCCGTGCAATCCGATCTCGACCGGTCGGGGCTTGGGCTGCGGTTGCGATATCTGTCGGGCGGGATGAGCGACGAGGCTCGCACGGTCGAGCGCTATGTGCTCCCGGAGCGCAGCGGCTATTTCATCGGCAGTCGGCTCGTGGAGCCTGCGGTTCGTGAGCGCGGCCTCGCGTGGGCGCTGCGCGCGAGTGCCACCGAGCTCGCGCAGGTGGCGGCGACCGGCGCGGCTGCCAGCGCGTGATCGCGCGTTCGCTCACTTCCCGACGCAGAACGAGCTGAAGATTCGATCCAGGACGTCGTCTACGTCGACGGTGCCGATCAATTCCTCGAGATGACGCGTGGCGTCGCGCAGGTGCACCGCCGCCACGACAGCGGGAAGTGACTGCTGCTCCCACGCCGTGAGGAACGCGCGGAGCTCGTTGCATGCGTGCGTGAGCGCCACACGATGACGCTCGCGGGTGACGAGCGGCGCGTCGAGTGCCAGGATTCCTTTCGTTTTCTCCAGCCGCGCGGCGATCGCCGCCGAGAGCTCGCGTAAACCTTCGCCGGTCGCCGCGCTCACCCACTGCACGCCGTTACGTCGCGCGGGCTCGTCCGCGCGCACGATGTCCGATTTCGTGCGCACCTCGATCGTCGGCGCGCGGCTGGCGTCAGCCACCGCCCGCTCGGCGGCGCGCAGCGAGTCCGCCGAATCCCCGCACACCAGCACGAGGTCGGCGCGGTCGAGGTATTCGCGGCTGACTTCGATGCCGAGTTGTTCGATCGTGTCCGATGCGTCGCGCAGCCCCGCGGTGTCCACGAGGCGGATGGGCCAGCCGCCGGCTTCGACCACGGCCTCGAGGGCGTCGCGCGTCGTGCCGGGAATGTCGGTCACGATCGCGCGGCGGCGGCCGAGCAGCGCATTGAACAACGATGATTTGCCGACGTTCGGCGCGCCGGCGACGACGACGACGGCTCCGTCGCGCACGATCTCGCCAACGGACGCCGTCGCGAGCAGCCGTTCGACATCGGCGACGACGTCGCGTGTGCGGGCGATGATGCGCGCGGCCGGCACCGGCCCATCGTCCTCTTCGGGGAAGTCGATGTCGTAGGCCGATAGCGCCTCGAGACCGAGGATGTCGTCGCGCAGCGCGGCGATGCGGCGCGACAGGCCTCCATCCAGCTGGGCGAGCGCCACGCGATGCGCCGCGCGACTGTCCGCGTCCACCAGATCGCCGACGGCCTCCGCCTGCAGCAGATCCAGCTTACCGTTCAGCACGGCGCGGCGGGTGAACTCTCCCGGCTCCGCGACGCGCGCGCCCGTGGAGACCAGCGCGGCCATGATGCCCGCGGGCGCGATCGGCCCGCCGTGCGACGTGATCTCGACGGCGTCCTCGCCGGTGAAGGATGCCGGCGCCCGGTATGTCACGACAACCGCCTGATCGATCACGGATCCATCGCGATCGAGGATCGGCGTCAGTGTGGCCGTGCGCGCCGCCATCGGCCAGTGACGGACCAGAGGTCTCGCAATCTCGAATGCCTGGCGTCCCGACAGGCGAACGATCGCGAGCGCGCCGCGGCCCGGCGGCGTGGCGATCGCGACGATCGTGTCATCCATGGCGACGCGCGTCACGCGGCCGCCTCGACCTCCAGGACTTCGCCAGGCTCGATGATGCGGACGTCGGCCCCGCGCGGGTGCGCCGGCACCAGCGTGCGGAAATGGCGGATGGCATCGTGCGCGCCGGAGGTCACGTGCCGGAAGGTGCCCCAGTGATACGGCATGAGATGGCGCGCCCGCAACCGCTGAAACAGCTCGAGCGCATCTTCGCTCGTGAGGTGTCCCTTGCGGAACGACTTCATTTTCCATTGCGGAGGATGACCGATCGGCAGCAGCGCGACGTCCAGCTCACGCTTGCGCTCCCACAGCGTCCGCGCCACGAGCGCGTGCGACGTATCCAGCAGCGCGGTGTCGCTCGCGAAGAAACAGCTCTCGCGTGGGCTCTCGAGGAGATAGTGGTTCGTCCCAGCGCGCCAGCGATCGAAGCCGTAGCGATTGCCTTTGTGTGTTGCGGCGTCCGCGAAGACATCCACCGAGCCGACGCGCGTCTTGCCGTTCGGTGCGAGCGGCACCGCGTGCGTGTACCCGCGCTGCGTGAGCCACTGCGCGACCGCAGGCGGCGCGTAGAGGGGGACGCTGCTCGGAAGCCGGGACAGCGACCGGAACGAGAGATGATCCGCGTGCGCGTGCGTGAGGAGCACCGCGTCCAATCGCGGCAGCTGCTCGAGCGGGATGCCGGGGGGACTGACGCGCGGGAGAAATCCGCCGAGCGTGTTCTCGTAGTTCGGGTCGGTGAGAATGCACGCGCCGCCGATCTCGATCAGCAGTGTCGCGTGGCCGATGTACGTGATTCGCATGCGCGTCGTCGTGTCCGTGGCCGCACACCGCACCTCACGTGCCGCCTCAGCTGCTCGGGGGAGGCTTCTGGTTCGCGCTGCGCTCCCGGGCCAGCAGCCACTGCTGGGGCAGCGCCGCGACGTTCTGTACGGCGTAATAGAGATTCAGCCCGGACGCGAAATTCCAGAAGATCGCCGTCATCATTACGGGCATCATGTAGCTCATCGTCTTGCCCTGGGGCGACGGGGGCATGCCGCGCATCCCGATCCACGACAGGACGAACATCGACACGCCCATGAACAGCGGCGTGATGTAGTACGGGTCGCGCAGCGACAGGTCCGGCAGCCACAGGAAGGGCACGCCGCGGAGCTCGATCGTATTCGAGAAGGCGAAGTACAGCGCGAAGAGAATCGGCATGGGCAGCAGCATCGGCAGGCAACCCATGACGGGCGAGAATGGGCTCATGCCGTGCGACTGGTACAGCTTCATCATCGCGTCGCGCTGCTTCTCGGGATCATTCTTGTATTTCCGCTGCAACTCGGTGAGCTCCGGTTGCAGACGTTGCATCGCCATGCTCGATCGCATGGCCTTCTGATTCAGCGGCCAGAGCAGGAGCCGAATGGCGATGCCAAGGATGATCAGCACCCATCCGTAGCTGACGTTCAGCGTGTGCCGCATCCACAGCACGACGCGCATGACGATCGTCGCGAACGGTTGGACGACGCCATGCAGCCAACCACCGTACGGATTCACGTTCTCCAGATCCGCGGCGGTCTTTCGCAGGTGATCCCACGCCTGTGGTCCCGCAAAGACAGAAAAGGAGAAGTGTCCGTTCGGCGCGAGCAGCTCGGCGGTGGCGTGCACCTGCGTGGCTTCCTTGCCGGTGCGCGGACCGCCGCGCAGCGCGAGCGACCGGAACGTGGAGTCCGCGCCCTTGCTGCCGGGCACCAGCGCGACGATGAAATACTTGTTGCGCTCCGCCACCCAACGGATCGCGCCGGTATCGACGCGCGTCGCGAGCGTGTCGAGAGAGCGGAAGCTGATGCTCGTCACTTCGTCGGAGCGCCGCTTGTAGGCGACCGACAGGTGCCGGATGTCATCCGTCGCGTTGGCTTCGTCCGATCGGATATGCTGCGGCAGCGTGACCAGCACACGCCATGACGCGCTCGGCGACGCATTCACGACTCCGCTCACGTGCGTCACGAAGCTGTCGCGCACGAAGGTGTAGGTGAGCGTGATCGGCAAGGCCGCGCTTGCCGTCGTGAAGGTCTGCTCCACCGTGTTGCCCGCGATGCGCCGCGGCTCGGCGCGAAACGCCACCGTGTCCAGGGCAACCGTGTCCCGGCCGTTGGTGAGTGCCAGGTGAAAGAGTCGATCGCCTGCGTCCACGATGCTCACCCGCGTGCCCGGTGTTGTTCCGGGACGAAGCGATGTGTAGTCGGGCAGGACGACGCGCACGGGCGTCGCGCCCGGACTCGCGATGGTGAACTGCGCGCGTTCGGTGCTCACGACCGTGCTCTCCGCGCGCACGACGGGCGGTTGCGTCGCAGGCCGTGATCGCTGTGAATCAACGCTGTCTGGGTGCGGCGCCACGGCCGGCGCCGATGCTTTTTGTGCGATGCTATCCGGTCGCGCGATCGACGTGGTATCGGTGCGCGGGCGCTTCGGCGCCTTCGCGGACGGGAAAAACATCGGCGTCACGACGATGACGATCGCCGTGAGCAGCAGTGCGAGAAGAGTTCGTCGATCCATTCGGACGTGGATTACGGCACTGGATCAAATCCGCCGGGCCGGAACGGATGGCAGCGGAGTATGCGTCGCACCGCGAGCCAGGACCCGCGCAGCGCTCCGTGTCGCTCCAGCGCCTCGATGGCGTAGGCGGAGCAGCTGGGATAGTAGCGACACGACGGCGGTAGCATTGGCCCGATTCCCACCTGATATGCACGGACGCCGAGGATGAGAAGTTTCTTCACGCGTCGCCGGCGAGGTGCGTCGGGAGACGGTCAATGTCGTCACGCAATCGGTCGAACGCCGCCTTGTACGCGTCGGGTCGGGCGCGGATGATGACGTCGAATGAATGTGGCAGCGGCAGCAGGCGAATTCGGCTGAGCTCTCGAAGGCGTCGCTTCAGGCGATTGCGCCGCACGGCTGTCGTTCCGTACTTGGGCACGACGATCCCGACGCGGAGGAAGCCGGCGGACGAACTCAGGACACTGACGTCGAGGAAGCGCATCCGAACGCGGCGTCCCTCGCGAACGACGCGCTCGATGTCGGTGCTTCGGGTGAGCCGTCGAGCGCGCGGGTTGCCGAGCGCCGACTCAGGCGCCGGCGTACTTGCTGGGCAGCTGGACCGTGAGACGCTTGCGTCCCTTCTTGCGCCTGCGGCTCAGCGTCTCGCGCCCCCACTTGGTCTCCATGCGCGCGCGGAAGCCGTGCGTTTTGATCCGGCGCTTGTTGCGGGGGCGGTACGTGGGCTTGCCCATCTCGTGCTCCGAAACGTGTAAGAGAAGGATTGCGTGGAGGGAATGTGATTCCGGATCGTCCCTCGGAAGCGTCCCTCTCGTCGGGCGGTAAACCTATCCGCGACCACAACATAACTCAAGCGGAGCCGAGTGCGTTGTTGCTAATTCAAAAGGCCGCGCATAGCTTCGCGCTCCCTCGCGCAGTTTTCCACACCGACATCGCCGTCGTGACTCTTACCGCACAAGAAGCCTGGACGCGACTACTGGATCGCGCGCGGCAGGAGTTGCCGGAGCAGACGTTCAAGACGTGGCTCGAACCGACGGAGCCATTGAAGCTCGAGGGCGAAAAGCTGTTCGTCGGCGCGCCGGACCGGTTCGCGGCAGAGTGGAACGAGTCCAAACATTCCGAGCTGCTGCGATCGCTGGCGCCGGTGGCTTTGGGTCATCCTCTGTCCGTTGTTTTCCAGGTCAACGAGGAGCGTCGGCGGCGTCCGCAGATGGATCTGTTCGTCGCGGAGGCGCCAAAAGCCGGCCAGCCAGCCGATCAGGAACGCGCCATCAATGCGCCGCCATTAAGTGACAGATACGTCTTCGACCATTTCGTCATCGGGAAGTCAAACGAGCTCGCTGCCGCTGCTGCCCATGCGGTCGCGCAAGCACCCGGCAAGGTCTACAACCCGCTCTTCATCTACGGAGAAACGGGTCTCGGCAAGACACACCTCATGCAGGCCATCGCGCACGAAATCCTGCGCGATGAGCCGCGCAGCCGGATCACCTACCTGGGCACCGAGCAGTTCACCAATGAGCTCATCGCGGCCATCCAGAACCGCACGACGGGCGAATTCCGGCGGCGCTTTCGTGAGACCGACCTGCTCCTGGTCGACGACATCCATTTCCTGAAGGGCAAGGAGACGACGCAGGAAGAGTTCTTCCACACCTTCAACGCGCTCTACGAGGCTGGTCGCCAGATCGTGCTCACCAGCGATCGCCCGCCGTCGGAAATCCCCGGACTGGAAGCCAGGCTCGTGAGCCGGTTCCAGTGGGGAATGGTCGCTGACATCGAACCCCCCGACCTCGAGCATCGCATCGCGATTCTGCGCCAGAAGGCCGCCCTGGATCACCTCGAGATGACGCTCCCCGAAGAAGTGATCCGCTTCATCGCCGAGAACGTGCGCTCGAGCGTGCGGGAGCTGGAAGGGTCCATCATCAAGTTGCTGGCGTATGCGTCGCTCAAGCACCAGGAGATCACGATCGACCTCGCGCGCGAGGCGCTCCGTGACAAGTTGCGCCCGCTGGCGGCTGCGGGTGCCGTGGGACTCACCACCTACGCCATTCAGGACGCAGTCGCCAAGGAATGGGGCGTTACCGCCGAAGGACTTCGGTCCAAGACGCGTACGAAAAATCTCACCGTTCCGCGGCAGGTCGCGATGTTCCTGATGCGGGAAATGCTGGGCATGCAGCTGGTCGAAATCGGCGCTTCGTTCGGCGGCCGCGATCACTCCACGGTCATTCACAGCCTCGAGCGGGCGACCGGCATGATCGCGGAGGAGCCGGCGACAGCCCAGCGCATTTCGCGGCTCCGCACCCAACTGGAAGCGCTGCGGTGAGCCATGGTGAAAACGAGCGCGAACACCAACACCGGCGATCGACTAAGTCACACCTCTCCACATGGAAATCGTGTTGGCTGCCGCGCGCAGCACCGGAATGTGGAGCGACCGCCCGGTCCACAATTCATTCACATTTTCCGACGCTAGCAAAGCACTTGCGCCGCATTAAGTTGTAGCGGCCATCCACATGCCGACGCTCACTACTACTACTACTAGATAGTTCTCTATATAGAGCGTTAGAAGGACTTCCGTGCGTCCTCCACATTTTGAGGATCGTTGATGCGCTTCACGATTTCTCGTGAGAAGCTGCAAGAGGGCCTGACCGCAGTGGCAGCGACAGTACCGGCAAAGACCACACTGCCGGTGTTGGCGAACATTCTCATCGAAACCACGGACAAGGGCATCCGTCTTTCCGGGACCGATCTCGACATTGCGGTGAGCACGGAAGTGAGCGCGGACGTGGATGCGCAGGGCGCGATCACGATTCCCGCGAAGAAACTCGCCGAGATCGCCCGCGAACTGCCGCCGTCTCCCGTGAAGATCGCCGCGGCGGGCGAACAGCGCGTGACGCTCGACTGCGGCCGTTCGCACTTCAAGATCCTTGGCTTGCCGAAAGACGAGTTTCCCAGCTTTCCCGCGGTGAAGTTCCAGGACAGCTGGCGCGTGCGCGCCGGTGATCTGCGCAAGCTGATCGATCACACGGCGTTCGCGGTGAGCACGGAGGAGAGTCGTCCCATCCTCAATGGCGTGCTCTGGGAGCTGCGGGCCGAGTTGATGCGCATGGTGGCGACCAACGGACATCGTCTCGCGAAGATGGAAGTGCCGATTGCCGCTGCGGGCGCGCCGTCCAGCGATCTCATC
The DNA here is from genome assembly GCA_035248725.1 of Gemmatimonadaceae bacterium. Taxonomy (GTDB): domain Bacteria; phylum Gemmatimonadota; class Gemmatimonadetes; order Gemmatimonadales; family Gemmatimonadaceae; genus DASPMP01. The sequence goes on from DATFHG010000071.1 coordinate 22,652, forward strand.
GTTCCTCCCAAGGCGCTGGACCAGATCCGGCGCCTGTTCCCGGAGGACGAGGAGCTCGAGATCGCGCGCGGCGACAACCATCTCGGATTCCGGTCGCCGTTCACCGCGGTGTACACGCGTCTGATCGAAGGCCCGTACCCGAACTATCAGCAGGTCATCCCGAAGGACAACGACAAGAATGCCGTCGCGGACAAGGTCGCGCTCACCCAGGCGTTGAAGCGCATGTCGGTGATCGCGTCGGACCAGACGCACCGCATCCGCCTGTCCTTCAACCAGGCGCTGCTGCGCTTCAGCGTGCAGACGCCGGATCTCGGAGAAGCGACGGACGAATTGCCGGTGCGCTATAACGGCGATCCGCTCGACATCGGCTTCAACGCGAACTACCTGCTCGAGATTCTCCGCTACATCCCGACGGATGAAGTGAAGCTCACCTTCAAGGCGCCCGAACGCGCGGCGACGCTCGAGCCCGAAGGGTGGAGCGATCCGGCGCAGTATCTCACGTTGGTGATGCCGCTGCGGCTCGTCGACTGAGGCAGTCGAGAGTTGGGAGAAGGGAGTTGAGAGCAAAGACCCCCAACGCCCCACTCCCAACTCGCAACCAGCGCCGTTCCGGCCTGTAAGCCGGGTTCTGTCCCGCCGAAGCGGTGACGGTCATTCCTCTGGGAGCGCGGTCGCCCACGCCCTCTAGCAGCCTACCCGCAGTGTCTTGATCGAGCCGGGCCGGCTCTCACTGCCTATTTGGCCTTTCTCCAACCGAGGTTTACCCTGCCGGCGCTGTTACCATCGCCGCGGTGGGCTCTTACCCCACCTTTTCACCCTTGCCTGAGCCCGAAGGCCATCGGCGGTGTGTTTTCTGTGGCACTCTCTGTAGCGGCGGCTCACGCCGGCCGCCCCCAGGCGTTACCTGGCGGTTCGCCCTGTGGAGCCCGGACTTTCCTCGAGATTTCTCCCGCGACCGTCCGGCCGGAACTCACGCACGTCGGAATATAGCGGCGATCGTTCTCGCGAGCCCGCCGCCCGCGGCTCGCGCTTCTGAGTTTTCATGCGTCGCGCTGTGTTTCGCCCGCGTCGCGTCGAGGGCCGATGCGAATGCGCCGGCCGTGGGCCAGCGGTCTTCGGGTTCCTGCTCGATGGCCCGTAGCACCGCAGCGATGACTCGGTCGGCCTGCGTCGTGTTTCTGCCGTCGGACGTGGGTTCATCGGGAAGCACGGTCGCCATCACGAACGACGTCGTGCGGCCGCCGAAAGGCGCCTTGCCGGTCAGCAACTCGTACAGCACCGCGCCCAGCGCATACACATCACCGCGCGGATCCGCCGGCGCTCCGTCGCGGTGCTCGGGTGCGACATAGACACTGTCGCAGAGCTGACCGACCGCCGCGCGTGCGTCCATGCCGCCAGCGATGAGTGCGGGAAGCAGCCCGAACGACTCGAGCAGCAGTGCGCCGTCCACCGTCATGCGCGCGCGGTCGGCCGTGATGGCACCGTGCACTGCCCCCGACCGATGCACCACGTCGAGCGCACGTGCCGCTCCGCAGCCGAGCGCGGCGACCTGGTCGCTCGTGAGGGTGCGGCGCGCGGCAGACGCGGTTTCCTCCCGCGCGTAAATGCAGTGCAACCCATGATCGTCATCCGTGCACGCAACGACACGCGCGATACCGTCGACGCGGTGCTTCGCGGCGCGGCACATGGAGTCGACGAAGGCGCGGCGTTCCGGCAGCCCAGCGGCCAGACGCTCGTCCACCACGAGGATGGTGACTGGGTTGCCGTCGGCGGACACCGCGGAGAATCGCGGCCCCTCGGGCATTCGATCGAGCGGCGCGACGTCGGCGTATCGCGCGCGCAGGGCGGCAATATCGAATTCCATGTTCACGGCGAAGCGGTGAGGGCGGCGCACTAACTACTCACGTGGCCGCGTGTTCGGCAAGACGTTGGTCATGCTCGAAACGCTTCGACACGAGCCGCTGACCGCGCGATGACGCCGCGGTCTATCGTGTCGCTCACAGGCGCCGATGCGGGAGCCACACGCATGACCCACCTGCTCATGGATTCGGCGATGTCTCACGATGTGTCGCACCCTCACGCTCACGCCACCACCCGCGTGGCAACGATGCTCACGCCGGCGGAGCGCAGCCGCGTCGACGCTGCGGGAGAAGGTCTGTACCGATCCATCCATCGCGACAGCATGGACGACGTGGTCCGCGACGTTCGTGAAGCGCGGGCGACCGCCGTCGTACTGAGCGTGAGCTATTGCGAGCGCTCATCGACGACGTCGGTGGCGACGATGGTGCGCGAATTCCCGCGCGTTCCGACACTCGCATTGCTCAGCGAGCTGGGACCGCGAACGCCGCACACCATCCTCTCGCTTGGCTCCAGCGGGGTGCGCCGGCTCATCGACGTGCGTGAGGCGTCGGGGTGGCGCGTGCTGCGCACGGCGCTCACCGACGAATGCGGCAACGGCGTGCAGCGACTGGCCCTCGGCCGATTGGCGGACGATCTCGTCGGCGCGTCGGACGATTGCTGGCGGTTCTTCCAGGCGCTGTTTCTCAGCGCGCCGGAGGTGTGCACGGTTCGCAAACTCGCGCGTACGCTCGACGTGCTTCCCAGTACGCTGATGAGCCGATTTTTCCGGGCTCGCCTGCCGGCGCCCAAACGCTTTCTGGCCACGGCGCGCCTCGTGCGGGCCGCACATCTCTTCGAGAACCGGGGCCTGAGCGTCGCGAACGTCGCCAATCACCTGCAATACTCGTCGCCCCAGAGCTTCGGTCGACACGTGCGAACGCTGCTCGACGTAACGGCCGTCGAATTCAGAGAGCGATTCGACGGTGCCAGCATGTTCGACCGTTTTCGCAGGGACCTGGTGTTGCCGCACCTGGATCGGCTGAAGGCTCTATCGCCGCTCGTCCGCGCGGCCAGCTTTACGCCGCGTGCGCGAATCGAGTCGTGTGCTAGGCGGGAATCAGCGGAGTGATTTCCTGCGCGGTGGCCAGGGCGCGTACGGGCACCCCGAGTTGTTCGAGGGCTTCACGTCCGCCTTCCTGGCGGTCGACGAGCGCAAGAATGGCGACCGGATGCGCACCGAACTCGCGCAGCGCTTCGACGGCTTTCGTGGCGGACCCGCCCGTCGTGATCACGTCCTCCACGACCACGACGCGTTCGCCGACAGCGACCGGCCCTTCCACGCGCTTGCCTGTGCCATGCGCTTTGGGCTCCTTGCGAACCGTGAACGCGCGCAGCGGAGGTGGTGAGGCCGCACTCGCGTGGCAGATGGCATACGCGATCGGATCGGCTCCCAGTGTGAGCCCACCAACAGCGACTGCATCCCAGCCGGCCTGCCGTATCGCCTGAAGGCCGACGCGTCCGACGAGCAGCTGACCTTCCGGCGACATTGTGGTGAGCCGCGCGTCGATGTATAACGTGGATTGCCGGCCGGACGCCAACGTGAAATTGCCACGGCGGGCCGATCGCTCGGCGAGTAGCCGCACGAGCTGGTCGTGATCGGTCATCGGGGCGTCACGTTAGTCCGGCGAAACAACACCGTCAATTGCGTCGTCCTCACCGCGCATGGCGTTATCACGGGCTTCCACCCGCATCGGCTTGTTCGCGCTGCTCCTCGGCGTCATCGTGCTGTCGCTGTTCGGCAGCCTGCTGGCCGCCAATCGGGCACTGGACAACGCTGATCGGCAGGCGGTGGAGCTCGACGCACACGCGACGTCGCTGCTGATCGAGCGCGAGCTCCGGCTGGATGCCGCGCGGCTCGCGGAGCTCTTCGGTCCGCTGCTTCCGTCACACACAGCGCCGGACAGCGCGGAAATTCCCTCGACGTTCGACGGTCTCTGGGTGCTCACGCCGGACGCCCGATCGGCATGGACGCACGGCGACGTGAGCGTCGGCCTCGACAGTGCCGCAATCCGCGAGCTCGCTGGCCGGGGAATGCCGCTCGCGGTCCTTGCGGTCGCGCGTGGTGATACCGGACGAGGCGGACTTCTGCTGGTGACGCCGCTCTCGCATCGTGGCCGCGTTCTCGGAACGGCCGTGGGCTATGTGCGTGCATCCCGATTGCTCCGGCCCCTGAACGACGGCCGCCGGCGTCGCGTCTGGATGGATCTTCGCGCCGGCGATCGCACGATTGGCATCGCGACGGCCGAACCCGTGGGATCGTATCTCTCGTCCGGCACCCTCGTCCGGTTGCCGGGCGACTCGATCTACGTGGACGTGGCGCACGCGCAGGCCGGCGGTGCGCTTCGCAAAGCCTTGTGGATGCTCGGCATCGTGGCGCTTGCCGCATTGCTCGCCGGCCTCGCGCGCGAGCGTCGCCAGGCACTGTATCTCGCCGGCCGCACCGCGGAGCTGGAGCGACTCTATCAGGAAGTGGCGCGTTCGAATCGAATGAAGAGCGAATTCCTCGCGAATGTCTCGCATGAATTGCGCACGCCGCTCAACGCCATCGTGGGATTCGTGGAGATGCTTCGGGAGGGCGTGTACGGCGAGCTGTCACCGCGTCAAGCGCTGCCGGTCGACCGGATCGCGGCGTCGGCGACGCACCTCCGCCATCTGGTCGACCGTCTGCTCGACATCGCCAAGATCGCGGCGGGCCGCCTCGAGGTGCACGTCGAACCGCTGGTGCTGCGTCCGTTCGTGCTGAACGTCGCGAGCGAGATGGAATCGCTCGTGACGGAGCGCGGCTTGTCGCTGTCGATCGGCGTCGCTCCGTCCCTGCCGCGCATCCGCACGGACCAGACGCATCTCCGACAGATTCTCATCAACCTGATCGGCAACGCCGTGAAATACACGCCGAGCGGTTCGATCAGCATTCGCGCGCGCGTCGCCGGCAACGGTGTGCACGGACAGGACGACGAGGACATCGCGGTGAGCGCGCCACCACACACGAACCACCCGTGGGTGGCCCTGCAGGTTGCGGACACCGGCATCGGCATCGCGCCAGCGGACCAGACGCGCATCTTCGACGAATTCGAGCAGGTGAACGCGGGCGCCCGAACGGATTCGGCGCGGCGCGGCACGGGCCTTGGCCTCGCGATCTCGCGGCGCCTGGCGCACCTCATCGGTGGCGATCTCACGGTCCTCAGCGAGCCGGGCCGAGGGTCCGTGTTCACGGTATGGCTACCGCTGGACCGCAGCGAAAAGAAAGCCGACTAGTCGCGTACCTCGCGGCCGAACATCGACTTGATCTTTCCGAACAGACCGGGGCCGCGTTCCTCTTCGATGGGCTGCCCGACGGCATCCTTGAGGGCGGTCGCGAACTCCACCGCCGTCTCGTAGCGCTTGGTCGGATCCTTCGTGAGTCCGCGCATGATGACGGTCTCGATCGCGCTGGAGAACCGCATGCCGGGCCGCGCCGCGTTCAGCGGAATCGGCGGCTGCGACAGCAGCTGGGAGAACATCTCGCGCGGCGTCTTCGCCGTGTAGGGCAGGCATCCGGTGAGCAGGAAATACGCGATCGTGGCGAGGCTGTACTGATCCGCCGCGGGCGTCACGAGCTCGCCGGACAGCGCCTCCGGTGCGACGTACATCAACGTGCCCACAAAGAAACCGGCACGTGTGAGTCGCTGCTCCGGTTCGATGTCCGTGTCGGTGGCGATGCCGAAGTCCAGCAGCTTCACGACGCCGCTGTCCGGATCGTACATGATGTTCTCGGGCTTGAGATCGCGATGCACGATCTTCACTTCGTGCGCGGCGTGCACTGCGTTCGCGATCTGCAGCACCACGTCGGCGACCTGGGCAGGCGGGAGCGGTCCGTTGCGGCGCGCGTATTTCTCCAGCAGCTCGCCCTTGGCCCACTCGATCGCGAGGAAGTGCATGCCCGGCGTTGCCTCGCCGATCTCGATCGTGCGCACGACGTTGGGATGCTGCACCCGTTCGCCGTATCGTGCCTCGCGCAGGAATCGCGCGACTGCCGTGCGATCGTTGCGGAGCTTCTCGCGGAGCACCTTCACCGCGACGTTGCCGTGTTCGGGATGCGATGCACGAAACACGGCGGCAGTGCCGCCTTCTCCGACCTCGCCCTCGAGCGTGTATCCTGCGAGCGTGCGCCCGACCAGATTCTCCCGCGGCACCGCGCGAACCTAATTCCGCCCGATACAGAAGGCAAACGTACTCCGCCGGCACGACGCATCATCCTCGTATGTCGTGAGTTGCGCAGGCGCGCTGGGCACTGCGCCGGTCACTTTTCTTGACAAAGAAAGGGGGGCTGTCTATATAGGGCCCCGCAAGCCATCCGGTTTGCCCGCACCAGTACGTGGCCGGATCGTCTCACCTTGTAGGAGGCAGCTCGAATGGCCAGAGGGAAGGTGAAGTGGTTCAATGATGCCAAGGGATACGGCTTCATTGAGCAGGAAGGCGGCGAAGACGTGTTCGTGCACTTCTCGGCGATTCAGATGGACGGATTCAAGACGCTCACCGAGGGTCAGGAAGTCGAGTTCGAGATCCGCACCGGAGAGAAAGGGCTTCACGCAGCGAACGTGACGCGAGTCTGAGTCGGTCCACGCCTCCGCGGTCCTGCCACCGCCTGCCCAGCTACCGCTCGGCAGGCGGTGCTGTTTTTGTACGTGCGTGCCTGGTCGTCCGCCGCCTCCACCCGCGCTGTTCCTCGTCGATGGATACGCGCTCATCTATCGCGCCTTCTATGCGCTCATCGCGCGCCCGCTCACCACGAGCCGCGGCGAGAACACCTCCGCGGCGTATGGCATAGTCAACTTTCTCAGGCTGCTGCACCAGAATCACAAGCCGGCATATCTCGGCTGGGTGCATGACAGCGGCACCTCCTTCCGCCACGAGACGTTTCCGGACTACAAGGCAACGCGCGAGAAGCTGTCCGCCGATCTGCAGCAGGATTTCGATCGCGGCATGGAGCGCATCTGCGATCTCCTCGAGGCCTATCGCATTCCGATCCTCACCGTGCCCGGCTATGAAGCGGACGACGTGATCGGCACGCTCGTGCGGCACGCCGTGGAGCAGGAGATCAACGTGGTCGTCGTGTCCGGCGACAAGGATTTCCAGCAGCTCGTGCGACCGGGCGTGTGGCTCCTCAATCCGGGCCGCGGCGGATCCGCCAACATCGACGAACACTGGGTGAGCATGGAGAACGCGAACGAGCGGTTGGGCGTCCCGCCGGCACGCGTCACGGATTATCTCGCGCTGGTCGGCGATTCGTCCGACAACATTCCCGGTGTGCGCGGCATCGGTGACAAGACCGCGGCCGAGCTGGTGAACGCGTATGGCGACATCGACCAGATCCTCGCGGCCGCCCCGCAGATCACGAAGAAGCGCCCGCGCGAGGCACTCCTCGGGCAGTCAGCCGAGGCGCGGCTCTCGAAACGGCTCGTCACCATTCACGAGGACGTCCCCATCGCGCTCGATGTGGCGGCGTTGAAGGTGCGCGAGCCGGACAACGCGCGGCTGCGCGATCTGTACGTCGAGCTCGAGTTTCACGCCCTCGCCCGGCAGATCGACGTTCCGGAGACCGAGAGCACAGCGATGGTGGCCTCGTCGTCGAAGCCGAAGCGCGAGCGACGGTACGCGATGGTGTCGACCGCCGAAGAGGTGCGCGATGTGGTGGCGCGCGCACGCGCGGCGCCGCACGTGGCGCTGCAGGTGGAAGCGGTGCCCGACGCTGGTGCGCCGAACCCGAATGACCCGTTGCGCGCCACCCTCGTCGGAATCGCGATCTCGTTCAACGCCGGCGAAGCGTTCTACTTTCCGCTCGCGCATCGCACATACGAGCCCGCGCAGACGGCGCTCGTGCTCACGTCCGAGGAGACGCCGCCGGCGAAGAAATCCAAGGCCAAGGCGACGGCCAAGTCGGAACCGGCGAGCATCGCCGCGCGCGCGCTGGCCAACGGCATTCCGGAAGCGAAGAACCTTCCCTCCCTCGACGACGCGGTCATGCGTCCCCTGCGCGAGCTCGTCGAGGACGCCGCGGTGGAAAAGACTGCACAGAACGGGAAGTATGCCCTCCTGCTGCTGCGCGCGGCGGGCGTCACGCTCGCGGGGCTGCGCTTCGACACGATGGTCGCGAGCTATGTCCTCGACCCCGGCCGACGCGCGCACGCACTCGACGTGCTCGCGCTCGAGTTCCTCCAGCACAAGCTCACATCCCTGGAGGATCTCTGCGGAAAGGGAAAGGCGGTCATCCCCTACGATCAGGTGCCGCAGAGCTGCGCCACCGAATTTGCGTGTGAGCACGCCGACATCACGCTGCAGATCCGCGCCGAATTCGAGCCGCAGCTCGACGCGATGGCCGGCAAGACCCTGTTCGAGACCATCGAGATGCCGCTGTTGCCCGTGCTCGCCGACATGGAGTGGGCGGGCGTGATGATCGACGTCGAGGGCTTCGCGCAGCTCAAACGCCGCTTCGAAGGCGAGCGGCAGCGCCTGGAAACCGCGATTCACCAGGTGGCCGGCCAGGAGTTCAACATCAATTCGCCGCTGCAGCTGCGAGAAATCCTCTTCGAGAAGTTGCAGCTGCCGGTGCTCAAGAAGACGCCCAGCGGTCCGTCGACGGACGCCAGCGTCCTGCAGCAGCTCGCGGAGCAGGGGCACGAATTGCCATCGCTGCTCATGGAATTTCGCGAGGTGACGAAGCTCGAGGGCACGTACATCGATGCGCTCCCGGCGCTGCTGAATCCGCGCACCAGGCGGCTGCATACCACGTTCAATCAGGCTGCGGCGGCCACGGGCCGGTTGTCGTCGAACGACCCCAACCTGCAGAACATCCCGATCCGTCGTGAGCTGGGACGCGACATCCGCCGGCTGTTCGTCGCGCCGGAGGGCAGCAGGTTGCTCGCCGCCGATTATTCCCAGATCGAACTGCGCCTGCTCGCCCACCTGTCCGGTGACGGGGCTTTCGTCGCGGCGTTCAAGGCCGGCGGTGACATCCATCGCCAGACGGCCGCTCTGATCTTCGACGTGAGCGTCGCCGACGTTACGCCGGACATGCGCGCGCGTGCCAAGACGATCAACTTCGCCACGATCTATGGCCAGGGGCCGCACGCACTCTCACAGCAGCTGAAAATCACGCACGCCGAAGCGCGAGACTTCATCGATCGCTACTTCGAGCGCTTCACCGGCGTCCGCAAGTATCTGGATTCCAGCGTGGAGTTCGCCCGGCATCACGGCTACGCGCAAACCATTTTCGGGCGGCGGCGCTACATCCCGGAGTTGCGCGAGCGCAACTTCAACATCCGCGCGTTCGGAGAGCGCGTTGCGGCGAATTCGCCGATCCAGGGATCGGCAGCGGACCTCATCAAGATCGCGATGGTGCGCGTCGCCAGCGCGATGCGCGAGACGCGAATGAAATCGCGCATGCTCCTGCAGGTTCACGATGAGCTGGTGTTCGAAGCGCCCGAGCTGGAGCTCGGCGCGCTGCAATCCATCGTCCGTCAGGAGATGGAGGGCGCTGCAGATCTCGCGGTGCCGCTCGTCGTCGACATCGGGATCGGCGACAACTGGCTCGACACCAAGTGATGGCATGACGAGCGCCGCATCGCCATTTCGTGAGTTTACGTCCAGACGACAGGGAATGATCTACGCGATGGACGGCGGGCTCTGGTTGCACCGCCACGTCTGGAAAGGGCGGCCCATGGCGCATCTCGTCTCCACGGACAAGGACAAGCTGTTGGCCTACGGCGCCCGCGTCGGACTGCCCGCCGAGCGATTGCAGTACAAACCGCTCAAGGACCCGCGCACGGGCCGAGTGCGTGAAGCGTGGCACTGGGACCTCGGCGGACCGTTCCTGCCACCGCGTTAGACCGGCGTGCCCGGCCGGCGATCGGGAACGGAGCGGAGCAGCCACCACGCAATGCCGAACATGATGGCCACGGTGGCCACGGCGGCGCGGTACGCCACGCCGGTGCCAAGCGGTTTTTCGAGCCCGTCCACCGTGAGAGACCAGACGAGAGGGCCGACGATCGCTGCCGCACGCGCGGACAGCAGCAGAAGCGAGAAATACCGGCCTGCCTCGACGTCCGGCACCAGCGACAACAGCACCGGACGCTCGGTGGCGTTCACGCCGCCGAAATTCAAACCGATGGCGAAGCCGACAGCCCAGAAGGCTGCCTTGCCCGGTAGCGCGATCATGAGTACGAGAAGCAACGTCCAGAGCGCCAGCGTCGCACTGAGCGCGCGCTTGGGACCGTTGCGATCGGCGAGCCAACCATAGAAAAAGCTGCCGATGATCGCGGGGACGGTGAGAACCATGAACAGCGTCGTCTCGGCGCCCTTCGTGAAGCCGACGGCCTTCACCGCGTACAACGTCATGAATCCGACGATGGTGCCTACGGCGTCCTGATAGATCAGCGTGACGATGATGAATCGCAGCGCACCGGGATGACGTCGGGCATCCCGCAGCGTATGCACCACCTGCTGGAACGCCTGCCGCCACGCCACGCCGGTCGATCGTGGCGCGGGATCGTGGTCGCGACAGAAGAACACGAGCGGCAGCGTGAACAGCAGAAACAGCAGCGCTGTCGGAACGAAGGTGCTGACGCGACCGCCGTGCGACGTGAAGGGGATTCGCCGCAGCGTGTCCATGACGTGCGTGCTGAGCGCGCCCACCACCGGGAATCCGCCGGTGAAGAATGGAATCACCAGCAGCACACCGAGAATCGACCCGACATATCCGAGCGCGACGCCGAAGCCGGAAAGCCGTCCCTGCTCGTCCGCGGGTGCCAGCTCCGGCATCATCGCGTTGTAAAAAGGTTGTGCTGCCTGATACGCGAAGTTGGCGACGATGAACGCGAGCAGCACCCATCGCAGATCCGCGCCGCCCGCATGCCATCCTGGCGCAGTGGTCGCAGGGCCGATGACCTGCTCGCCCACGACGGGGAGGCGCGTTTGTCCGAAGATGCCGATCGCAGCGCAGGCCACGCACGACAGGATGGTGAAGTTCACCACCCACCATTTGCGCCTGCGCCGCGCGTCGGACAGCGCGCCTAGTACGGGAATCGCGACGACGACGAGTGCGCTCGCTATCGCGTTCGCGGCGGCGTAGGACGTGCTCGACGCGCCGAGATCGCTGACCATCCACACCGCGAAATACAGCGTGAGGATGTTCATCGAGAACATCGTGTTCGCGAAATCGTAGAACGCCCAGCTCCACCGTTCTCTCGCCGGCGCTCGTCTCGGTACGCGCGCCTCGCCCGAGCGATCGTAGCGCGCCTGCGTGGTGGCGGCGTTCGTCACACGCCGAATTGACGGGTTCGCATGGATACCCAAATTACGCGCCATGCTGTGTCGCGGTGCTCTGCGCACGATTCTCGTCGGCCTTTTTGCCGCGGCCCTGGCGTGCGGACGCGCCGATTCCGGAGCGCACGTCGATTCGTCCATGGACACGACCCGCGCGCCCGCAGCGCCCCCGCGTGTGACGAGTGAGTGGAACGCAGAACTGGGCACGCTGCTCGTGGTGCCTTCCGACAGCGACAACTCCGCTGTCGTGCTGTATCCGACGGGAGACGACGCCGCCACGGGCTCGGAAGCAGTGACGCTGGTGAATGGCGGCGGTGACACCGTGCGCGCGACGCTGACTCATACGGACTCCGTGGAATGTGGCGACGTCCCGATGGCGCGTCTCGCCGCTGTGCCGGCGGGTACGTGGTCCATCGGGATGGGCCGCCACCCGGCGCCACTGGTACATGTCGATTCCATCGAGTCGCTGCCGTCAGCCGACTCGAGCCGCCTGGCTGCTGACATCGCGCGCCTCGCGTCCGCGCTTCCCATGCCGCGCAACTCGCGCTTTGGTGGCCTGCCGTTCGCGGTCGTGTCGGCACGCCGCTTCACGCTCGACGGTCGTCAATACGTCGCCGCACATCTGGCACGCCGCCTCAACCAGGAAGCCCAACCGCTCGAGGAGCGCACGTTCATCCTCGCGGAACGCGCGGACTCGTCCACGAACTCTCGACTCGCGGTGGCGTACAGCCAGCGATCGGAGGGCACGGAAGACACGGCCGAGCATTTCGATCTTCTCGCCGTGCTGAAAGGGAAGCGCTCGCCGCTCCTGCTGATCTCGCGCGACCAGCTCTCACAGACGCGGTACGATCTCCTCGAACGTCAGGACGACGGAACATGGCGCGTGCGCTGGTCGCGCACGCTGTCGTGCTGACCTCTACGCATCCTCGCCGCGGCCGAGCATCGCCGGTGCATCACCGCGTCGGAAAGCCGCGAGTGCGACGAGCGTGAGCAGATACGGGATCATGAGCACGAGCTCATAGCGAATGTGCCAGCCAAGGGACTGCACGGCGAACTGAAACGCCATCGCGATTCCGAAGACGAATCCGGCCAGCAGCACGCCATACGGTCGCCACCGACCGAGCGCCACGATGGCAATGGCGAGGAACCCGCGACCCGCGGACATCCCTTCCGCGAACGTTCCTGTTTGCGCCAGCACCAGGGCCCCGCCGGCGAGTCCGCCCAGTGCCGATCCGAACACGATGGCTGTCCCCTGAACGAACGTGACGCGGATCCCCGCCGCACGCGCAGCGTCAGGCGATTCACCCACCGCGCGCAACGCCAGGCCGGCGTGCGTGCGATACAACCACCATGACGTGGCCACGACGAGCGCGAGCGCGGCGTAGGTGATGCCGGGCTGCGCGAACAGGGCGGCCCCGAGCACCGGGATCGCGGACAACAGCGGAATCGTGATCACCGCATCAGTGGGGACGACGACGGGGGCGCCGACGCGAGCCCGGAACAGTGCGCCTGTCACACCCAAGGCGAGCAGCGTGAGCGCGGTGCCGACGATGATCTGATCGCGACGGAGCATCGAAACGAAGACGGCCAGCGTCAAACCCACGAGTGCGCCGCTCGCGAGCGCAGCGAGATAACCGGTGGCGGCGCCGGACACACCGGTTACGAAGGCGGTATAGGCGCCCGCGATGACGCAGCCCTCGAGGCCGATGTTGATCACGCCCGCCCGCTCGGTGACTACTTCACCCGTAGCCGCGATGAGGAGCGGGGTTGCGGTTCGCACCGACGCCTCGAGAAACGCCGCCGTGTCAGTCATGCGCTGCGGCGACATCGCGCGTACGTGCGACCCGTTCCCACGAGCCGCCCGCGATGCCGATGACGACGAGAATGACGACCGCCTCGAGCGCCGTCGCGACGACGGAGGGAACTCCCGCGTCACGTTGCATGCCGAGGGCACCCGTTTCGAGTGTCGCGAAGAAGACCGCGGTCGCGATGACCGCAACCGGATTGAGTCGGGCGAGAATCGCCACCGCGATGGCCGAGAATCCATAGCCGGGCGAAAGGTTCTCATATAACGCGTACGTCACGCCCGTCACTTCGATGCCGCCGGCGAGACCGGCGAGCGCGCCGCTGAGCATCAACGCCGTCATCGACACCGCGGCCACGTCGACGCGGCCGCTGCTGCGCGCTGCCGTCGGGGAGGTTCCGACGGCGCGCATGCGAAAGCCCACCGCCGTCCGCGTCATCATCCACCACGCGGAGACGGCGATGACCAGCGCGACGATGATGCCCACGTGCAGTCGGGTCTCGGACATCAGCAGCGGCAAGCGCGCGTTGGGCGCAATGGTCTCCGTCTGCGGGTAGATGTGCGTCGGTTCCTGCAGCGGGCCGCGGACCGCGTAGGAGACGAGATTGGCAGCCACGAAATTGAGCATGATCGTCGTGATCACCTCGAGGACGCCGAATCGCGATCGCAGAATCCCCGCGATGCCAGCCCAGGCGGCCCCGGCCACCGCGCCTGCGATGAGCGACGCGACCACGGCGCCTGGCCCGAGCGCGTGCGCCCACTGCAGGCCCACGACCGTTGCAGCGACGCCACCCATCAGCAGCTGACCCTCTCCGCCGATGTTGAAAACGCCGGCTCGGAAGGCGATCGCCGTTCCAACGCCGACGAGCATCAGCGGAACGGCGCGAACGAGCGTGCCGGAGATCAGCGCGCTCGACGTGCCGAGCGAGCCGCGCCAGAACGCCTCGAGCACCTGCGTCACGTCCGGCGCGGACAACATCACGCCGCAGTCGCTCCGAGCATTGCTTTGCCGATCGCGTCCCGGTCGAGTGGCGCATCCAGCACGGCGCCGTGAAACACGACCACGACACGCGTCGCGAGCGCGAGCACCTCGTCCAGGTCGCTCGAGTGCACCACGACACCAGCACCATTCCGGGCTGCGCGCCGCAGCTGTTCGTGAACGAACGTCGTCGCCTTCAGATCGAGTCCGCGCGTCGGGTTGTCGGCGACCACCAGATCCACCTCGTGCGCGAGCTCGCGGGCGACCACCACGCGCTGCTGATTGCCGCCGGACAGCGTGCGCATCTGCGCTTTCGCGGACGACGCGACGACTCCGAAGCGCGTGATCAGCCCGGCCGTATGCGCCATGAGAGACGTCCATGGCATGACACCACGCCGAGCGCCGAGCCCGTGCAGCGCGACGTTCTCGGTCAGCGTGAACTCACCGATGATGGCGTCACGTGCGCGGTCCGCGGGGATGAATGCAATCCGCGACGCGCCCCGCACCACGCCACGGTCCGGCCTCCGGAGTGCGGCCATCACTTGCAGCAGCTCGCGATGGCCCGATCCGTCGACGGCCGCGACACCAAGGATCTCCCCTCGCCGCACGATCACATTCGCCGAGTGGACACGGGTCACCCCGCCGGCATCGATGACGCTGACGTCAGCCGCTTCGAAGACAGCGGCGGTGGTGGACGTCGCAGAAAAGGTGGATGGCGGTGACAGCGTCGGTGCGGCGTCGGAGAAGATTGATGCGGCGAGTCGTGTCTCGTCGGTAGCGCCAGCGGCAGCACTGAGCACGACACGGCCGCGCCGAAGAACCGTGACCTCATCCGCGACCGCGAGCGCCTCTCGCAGCTTGTGCGTGACCAACACCACGGTTCCGCCGCTGGACACGAATGCACGGATCCATGCGAGGAGCTCACTCACGTCGGTGGGCGCCAGGACCGCCGTCGGCTCGTCGAGAATCAGCACGCGCGCGCCGAGCGAAAGCGCTTTCAGGATTTCCAATCGTTGCTGCTCGACGATGCTGAGGTCGCGTACCATTGCATCGAATGGCACGCGAAGGCCTGATTCCTCGCTCAGTCGCGACAGGCGTTCGCGTGTTGCAGCGGGGGAAAACCGTCCGTGTCCCCCCAGCTCGAGGTTTTCTGCAATGGTGAAGTTGCCGACGAGTGAGAGATGCTGGTGCACCATGCCCACGCCGGCGCGCGCCGACTCCTGGACAGATCCACCGTGCATCGTCGCGCCATCGATGAGAATGCGTCCGGAGTCGGCGCGCTCCAGGCCGAACGCGATGCGCATCAGCGTGCTCTTGCCGGCGCCGTTCTCCCCAAGCACGGCGTGGACGGTGCCGCGGCGCACCACGAGCTCGGCATCGGCGAGCGCGACCACATCTCCGAATCGCTTGTTGATCCCGCGGAGCTCCAGCGCCGACGGGGCTTCCGCGACGAGGGCCGCGCTCACAGGCCCGTTGGAACGTCGATGAACGTGGATGTCACGCCGAACTGCGAGGCCAATTGCTCGCCGAGGGCCCGAACGCCGAGCGTCTCCGTCGCGTAGTGCCCCGCGTACATGATCACCAGGCCGTGTTCGATGGCATGGACCGCGGTGTGGTGGGCGCCTTCGCCGACGATGAGCGTGTCGATACCGCGTTCGGCCGCTTCCGCAAGCGACTGCGGCGACGCGCCGGCGCCAGTGATGATCGCCCATCGTCTGGTGCGCCGACCTGGTTCGTACCGGGTCGCGACGACGGTGGTGGCAAACCCGCGCGCGAAAGCTGCGAGTCGATCGCGCAGATCGTCCGTCGCAAGGTCGCCGCTGCCCATGACGCCGATCTCCACTCCCTTGTATCGCCCGAACGTGCCGGTCGGGGTCAGTCCCAGCGCGCCGGCGAGCAGCACGTTGTTGCCGTATCGCGGGTGGAGATCGAGCGGTATGTGGGATGAATAGACCGCAAGCCCTCCAGAGATGGCCGCGGCCAGTCGATCGTACGCACGGCCGACAAAGGCGTGCATGCCGCGCCAGAACATGCCATGATGCACGACGAGCAGGTTGGCGTTCTCGCGCAGCGCACCTTCGACGGTGTTCGCCGAGAAGTCCACAGCGGCGGCGACACGAGTCACGTCACCGCCATTGGCCAACTGCAGTCCGTTCAACGCGACGTCGTAGTCAGGAACTTCCGCTGTGCGAAGCTCCGCGTCGAGATAGGCAACGACGTCGTGGAGACGCGCCATCAATGCGCCGTCGTGAAGGTCCCGGCCTCGATTCGATGCGTCAGGGAGTCCACCGCCGCCCGCGTGGCGGTCGGGATTCGCGGCTCGAGGGCCGGATTGAGCACGAGACGCACGACACCGCTCCTCGCGTCGAAGGTGACGACGCGCGGTCGAAAGGTTCCCGCTTTGACGTCACGCGCGATATCGAGAAAGGCGGTGGGCAGATCGATCACGACGCTGGCGAGCGTCACCGTGGGAGCGACCGCGTTCTGGTTGGAGTTGGAGCCGATCACGTAGACGCCATCGCGTTCGCGGGCTGCCTGGAACACTCCGAGCCCCGCCGCGTCGGCGTTCTGAAAGATGACATCCGCGCCGCGCGCGATCTGGGCCATCGCGAGCTCCTTGCCCGTGCTGACGTCCACCCAGTTGCCGATGAACGCCGAGAGCACTCGGCCGCTCGGCCGCATGCTGCGAAAGCCCGACTCGAACGCCGTGAAGCTCTCCTTCACCGGCGGGAGCTCGGTGCCTCCGATCACGCCGGCAACCCCCGACTTCGTCATGCCGGCGGCCAGCACACCGGCCAGATAGGAAGCATCGGAGAAGCTGAACGCGATGCCGGCCAGATTCGCTCCGGCGGTGTTCCCGCTGGTCGTGACATAAATCGTCTGCGGAAACCGCGGCGCTACGCGTCGCGCGGCGTCCTGGAATTCAAAGCCGTGTCCGAAGACCAGATTGAAGTGTCGAGCGCCGTACTCACGAAAATTCTCCTCGAAATCCGCGGGCGTTGCTGTCTGTACGTGACTGACGGCCGCTCCAAGGCTGTCTCGAATTTCCATCAAGCCCTGGTACGCGCCGCCATTCCACGACTGGTCCGAGACCGGGCCGGGCGTGAGCAGGGCCACGCGGAATTTCGCGCTCGTGGTGTCGCTGCGGTCGGTCGATCCGCCGCACGCCGAGAGGATCGCCAACGTCCAGATCCAGGCACGCCTCATCACACACGCTCGCGTTGCGAGCCGAGCACCACGTCGAGCACCCGTTCGAGATCGTCGGCGGAATAGAAGGCGACTTCGATGCTCCCGCGCTCGGCTCCCGTGAGACGAATCTTCACGTCCGTCTGCAGGCGACGACGCAACTCGTCTTCCATGCGGCGCACGACCGGTGGTGATGCGGGCGTCGATGGCTTCGTGGCCGGACGACTGGCTGGCGTCTGCTGAACGTCTCTGACACGCCGCTCGAGCTCGCGGACGCTGAGTTGTCGCGCGACCGCTTCGTTCGCGAGCGCGAGCGCTTTGCGCTCGTCGGCAATAGCGGCCAGCGATCGCGCGTGGCCCGCGCTGAGCCGGCCCTGCTCGACGATGTCGAGCACCACCGCCGGCAGTTGCAGGATGCGCAGCATCTGCGTGATCGATGTGCGATCCTTGCCGACGGCCTCCGCGATCTCTTGATGCGTGTGGCCGAATTCCTCGGCGAGTCGTCGGTACCCGCGCGCTTCGTCGACGGGATTCAGGTCTGCGCGCTGGAGATTTTCGACGAGCGCGAGCGTGAGCAGCGTGCGGTCGTCGACATCGCGAACGATGGCGGGAATGTCCGTCCATCCCAGTCGCGTTGCCGCGCGGAGGCGGCGCTCGCCGGAGATCAGCTCGAACCCATCTGCGCCGCGGCGGACGGTAATTGGTTGGAGCAACCCGGATGCCTTGAGCGACGACTGCAGCTCGGCGAGCTCCGACTCGTCAAACTCACGACGCGGCTGATACGGATTGGGCCGGATACGAGCGATCGGCAGTCGCTGGAGCTCGGACGTTGCGGGGGGCGCGGTCGGCGCCGCGATGGCTGCGGCTCCCGGTATGAGTGCCTCGAGTCCTCGACCGAGGCGGCGCGGCTTTTCGACGCTCATGACGTCGCGCCTCCCGCGATGGCCGCCTTCGCCTGGCTAGAGCGGACCGTACGACGCATCAGCTCCTCGGCAACCTTCACGTACGCCTGGGCGCCGACCGACGCCACGTCGTAGAGAATGATTGGTTTTCCGAAACTGGGCGCCTCTGCAAGCCTGATGTTGCGCGGAATCACCGTCTCGAAAACACCGTTGCCGAAGTACTCCCGCGCGTCGGCAGCCACTTGTCGAGAGAGATTCAATCGCGCGTCGTACATCGTCAACAGGACGCCGTCGATGACCAACTGGTCGTTGACTCCGCGCTGCACGAGATGCACGGTGTTCAGCAGCTGCGAAATGCCCTCGAGCGCGTAGTACTCACACTGGAGTGGAATGAGCAGCGCATCCGCCGCGGCGAGCATGTTCAGCGTGATCAGCCCGAGAGATGGCGGGCAGTCGATGAGGACATAATCGTAGCTCCCTCGCACGCTGGACAGCGCGCGTGCCATCGTGCGCTCACGCTCCGATCGCCCGACGAGCTCCACCTCCGCGCCGGCGAGATCGGGCGTGGCCGGTAGTACGTCGAGATGCTTGAACTGCACGGAAGCCAGGACCGCATCGGCGGCAGAGCACTCACCGATGAGCACATCGTACGTCGTGCGGCTGAAGCGATCGGCAGTGAGGCCGACGCCACTGGTCGCGTTTCCCTGCGGATCACCATCCACGAGAAGCGTGTGCTGTTCCGCGGCCGCGAGACTGGCGGCGAGGTTCACCGCAGTGGTCGTCTTGCCCACCCCGCCCTTCTGATTGGCGATTGCGATGATGCGCGCCACTTAGCGATTTCCGGATGAGAGAACCCGTTCCATTCGATCCAGGAGCGCCGACGAGGGCTGCGGCCGGTCGAAGTAGTCGGTGTACTTCGCTTTCCACGCGTCGAACTGATCGCGTCGCCACGAACTCGGGAGGTGTTTCTCGAGTATCGGCAGCGCACCTCGTAGCGCGCCTCCGCGCAGCAGGTACACGTAGCTGCTTCGGCCCTCATGCGCATAGGGGCCGAAGACCCGCCCGCCGAGTTCTCGCCGCACGGTCTCGAGAACGTCGAGGTCTCTTCTCTTCAGACGAATGCGCAGCGCGGGCTGCCCTCCGTGCCCGGTGAAGGAGCCGCTGCCCACCACCAGGCCGATGCTGAAGCCGAGTCCGAACGCGTCCACGCCGGACAACGTACATTGTTTCCCGATGGAAACAAGGTGTCACGTGACACATTGTGCCTTTCGAGGGCTGCCCGGTTGCGTTCGCCCATGCAGCCGTGCTCGAGCTCGGCCTACTTAGGCTGACCGCCTTGTATAAACTGCCACCTCGCCGTGACGCTGGCGCGAACGGTTTCCTGACCAGCCTCCACCGGAACCGAAGTGTCCTGCGCAGCCTCGGCCCGCATGACCATGGCGACGGGTCGAGGGGGCGGGACGTATAGGTCCGCTGCAGTCAGCTCGATCAGTGGTCCAAGCGAACCGCCGGCGGCGCGCGCCATCGCTTCCGCATCGGCGCGTGCGCGTGAAACGGCCGTGCTTAAGGCAACCCGTCGAGCGGAGTCGGCGCTGCTCAAGCCGAAATCCAATGAGTTGATCTGGTTTGCGCCCGCGGCAAGCGCGGCGTCAATCACGGCTCCCACTTGATCGACACGCCGCAGTTCCACGGTGACGACGTTGCTGACCAGGTAGCTCACGGTTCTCGGCGTCTGATCCTTGTCGTAGCGCGTTTCGGGAATTACCGCGAATCCCGACGTCCCGATTTGAGTGGCATCCACGCCACGCGCCCTGATGGCGTCGATGACCGCGCGCTGCTTGCGGGAATTCTGCGCCGCAGCGTCCGCCGCCGTTGCTGCCCGCGTCTGCACCCCTACCGAAATCGTGGCTTTGTCCGGCGCCAGCCGAACCTCGCCTTGGCCACTGGTCACGATCTGAGGGGGCACCGGTCGCGGGGCGTCCTGACCGGCAGCGACGCCGGCGACAACGACGAGAAGAGCGAGAGAATTACGCACAGGTGATCCTTGGCTGTTTGGTTGCGAAATGCTACTAATTCGCGGGTTGCCTGCGTCGCTCCACTTCTATTACCAGATTCTGCAAATCCGACGCGCTGATGCCAGGCACACTCGCTGCCTGCGCCAAAGTGCGCGGCCGCAGCGCCCCCAGCTTTTGTCGCGCCTCGGTCGAGAGTGAACGCAGATCCGCATAAGGCAGTTCCTGCGGAAGAGGAAATTCCCGCAGCTTGCGCAGGCGATCCGCTTGGGCGCGCTCGCGATCGAAATAGCCGGCGTACTTCAGCTCGAGCTCCGCCGTGAGCACAGCCGCGACGTCAGCCACGTGATGTCCCGCCGCGGTCAATAACGCCTGCAGCGACACCCCCGGTCGCTTGGCAACCTCGGCGATTCGCATCGCATGAGGAAGCGGAGATTCCGACGCGGCCTCCAAAGCGGCACGAGCCACGTCCGGAGCAATGCTGGTCGTGCGGGCGAGCTCGAGAACTTCTGCTTCGCGCGCGAGTCGTTGCTCGAGAACCAGCGCCTCTGCGTCGGTAAGCATTCCGAGACGGCTCGCGACGGGACCGAGCCGCCGAAGTGCGTTGTCCTGCCGAACTGTCAGCCGAAACTCTGAACGCGATGTGAATAGACGGTAGGGCTCATCCACGCCCCGCATTACGAGGTCGTCCACAAGGACGCCGATGAATGAATTCTCCCGTCCGAGCTCCAACGGCGGCAGATCGAGCGCGAACGCTGCCGCATTCGCCCCCGCGACGAGTCCTTGGCCGGCGGCCTCCTCGTAGCCCGTGGTGCCGTTGATCTGGCCAGCCATGTACAGGCCGGCCGCCTGCTTCACCGCGAGGTGAGGGTCGAGCTGCGTCGGCACATAGTAGTCGTACTCGATGGCGTAACCGGCTCGAGTCATCTCGGCCCGTTCCAGGCCGGCGACGCTACGCAACATCGCAAGCTGCACGTCGACGGGAAGCGAGGTCGAGAGCCCGTTCACATACAGCTCTCTCGTCCCGTGCCCTTCCGGCTCGAGGAACAACTGATGTCGTTCCGCGTCGGGAAATTTCACAATCTTGTCTTCGACCGATGGGCAATAGCGTGGACCCCGTGAACCAATCGCGCCACCGTACATGGCGGACCGGCCGAGATTTTCCGCGATGATGCGGTGCGTCTCTTCGGACGTGAACGTGATCCAGCACGGCAGCTGATCGGGGTGCCGCGTTCGGTCTCCGACGCGGCGCGCATCGGGCCAGTAATGCGACCATGAGTAGTCGAACTGCTCTACTTCGCTGTCCTGTCGCGTCAGCGCGTCGAAGTCCACGGTGCGACCGTCGATGCGGGGCGGTGTGCCGGTCTTGAAGCGAGAGACCTCGAGCCCGACTTGCTCGAGCTGTTCGGCGAGGTGAATGGACGCGGCCTCGCCCGCCCGCCCTCCCGAAACCCGCGTCTCTGTCCCGATATGGATGCGCCCGCGAAGGAACGTCCCCGTCGTGATGACAACAGCTCTTGCCTCGAAGCGACGTCCCTCGAGCGTCTCGATGCCGCGGACGGTTTCTCCATCCATCAGGAGCCGCGCCACGGTGCCCTGAATCGTCCGCAGCGTGGCGTGTTCCTCCATCAATTGCCGAACCGCCGTGCGATACAGGGCGCGATCGCACTGCGACCGCGGAGCCCAGACCGCCGGACCCTTGCTGCGATTCAGCATCCTGAACTGCACACTCGCGAGGTCGGTGGCGCGACCCATGATGCCGCCGAGGGCGTCCACCTCACGCACGACAGTCCCCTTGGCAACGCCGCCGATTGCCGGATTGCACGACATATGTCCGATCGTATCGAGCGCACTCGTCACGATGCCGACGCGTGCCCCGCGTCGCGCCGCAGCGACTCCCGCCTCGGTCCCTGCGTGGCCCGCGCCCACGACCAGGACATCGAAGCGTGCTTCAATTCCAGGAACTGCGTCGCTCATGCTGAAAACCTATGCTGACCAGATAAGTTGGGGCGCATGCCACTCCGTGTCGCCAACGGCGCACCGTCGATCGTCATTCGTCGATCCGCCTATGAAGGTTCCGGATTGATTCGCGCCGCCATCGACGAACGTCTCGGACTCACCGCCGAGGAGTTTCGCGTCGAGGGTGATCTTGTTGCGATCGGCCCCGTATACGACGCCGAGGCTTTGTCCGCCCTCCTCGAGGATTTCGAGGGCCTGGGCCTCGCCTACTACGACGATTTCTTCGAACTCAGTGGTAATTGGCCGGATTGGCTATCGATGCTCGTGGCGTCCGACTCCGACGCGGGGCGAAGCAAACCTTCCCAGCCGCAGCGATAACACCAGCTCGTCCGAAACCACGGAAGCAGAATGTTCCACATCGGCGAGCGAACGCGTACGGTCGCGTCATCGCATACGGGACAGCGGTTGCTCTCGGGCAGCAGAAAGTAGAAGAAGACCGTGGCGGCGATGGCGCGCAGGACGAAGAAGCCGACGAACACCACACCGAAAATCACCGCATCCCACATGACACCACCTGTCGCCTGAACTACAGGCGCTCCTCGATCGCGGCCCAGGGTTCGACGAACGCGAGATCGTCGGTGACCCGCTCGATCACGACTTCGGCGTCGGCGCGACCCTGCTCCGGTCTCCAGTCGCCAGGCGTCCATTGGGCGCGAAATTCGTACCGTCGCCCGTCGAATTCGAACGCGATACGTCCGGCGGGAGGTTGGCCCCCACGGGGCACGATGCCCTCCACGACTCGAGCGACCTGACCCTGGAAGCGAAATTCCGGATCATCCTCGGGATCGGTGGATGGCGCGGTCGCCGAGTGACGAACGAGTGCCCACGCGCCCCAGCCCGCGATCGCGCCAGCAAGCAGAGCGGTCGCGAGGAGCTGCACGCCGGCCTCACTTCGCGACGCGCCAACGTACAGCACGACTCCCGTCACCATGAAGAATGCGGCCAGCGTCAGTGGCCAGCGGCGAAGGAGGACGTGCTCCTCGTCGAGTCGACGCTGAACGCCGAAGAACATCACGCGAATTCCGAGAAGCAGGCCGATGCCGAACGCGACAGCTCCAAGAGAGCTCATGGGCGTCAACGCTCGAGGTGACTGCGGAAGAACGCCAGCGTGAGCGGCCACGCGCGTTCCGCGGCATCGCGATTCGCCTTCCGACCTTCCTGAGCTCTGAGAAAGCCATGACCCGCACCGGCGAAGTAATGCACCTCGTAGGACTTGCCGAACCGCTTCATGACGGAGTCGGTCGCGGGCACGCGTGCATTGATTCGCGCATCATCGCCAGCATACAGTCCGAGCACCGGCACGCGCACGCGCGCCAGTTCGGCGGTATCCGGCGAGGCACCGTAATACACGACCGCCGCCTCGAGCCCCGTTGGAGAGCGTACCGCATGTGCGAACGAGATGCCTCCGCCCCAGCAAAATCCGACGATACCATAACGGCCCACCGCGGCCGGTAAGGACATGCCGTAACGTCCTACCGCTTCGAGTTGCCGCTGCACGTCCTCGGGCCGGAGCGTTCGGATTGCGGCGGTCGCGACGCTCGCCGACATGGTGTCACTCTCGAGTGGTGCCTTCCCAGTCAGCAGATCGGGCGCGATTGCGATGTATCCGGCCGCCGCGAGCTGATCCGCTACGCCCCGAATCCAGGTGCTGAGGCCGAAAATTTCGTGCACGACCAGGACGACGGGAGCTTTCGTGGCGCGCTCTGGATAGACGACGTATGCGCGCACGCTGTCGCCGCCGGTGGGGATCATGACCCACTCGCCGTGCCGGGGCGACGCGGCGAGGCGTTGCGATACCGTCGTCGCGCCCGCCGGAACAGCGACCGCGGGGCTCAGAGTAGCGGATCCGGCACGGCAGGCTACGAGTCCACAAGACAAGACGACGGCTGCGGCGACGCGATGGGACATGGGATGCGTTCCACTCGGGTGATGATTCAATCGTAACCTCACCGGGACTCGCGCTCTATGATGTCGTCGAAAAATCGGAAGGCGCGCCACTCCGCGTAATAGAAGGGACGCCACGGCCGGCCGCTGACAAATCCCACGTGTCCACCGCTCGAGTGGAACTCGCTGACGACAGAGGGATTTCCGCTGATGGCTGCCTCCACCTGGTCGAGGACACGCGGTGGCAAAAACGGATCGTCATACGCCGACAGCAGGAGTGTTGGGACGCGGATATCGCGGAGGAAGCCCAACGAGCTGGATTTCGCGTAGTAGTCGGCGGCGCTCTCGAATCCGTGGACCGGCGCGGTCACTGTGTCATCGAAGTCGTAGATGCTCGCGACGCCTCGTAGTCTGGACTCGTCGAACAACCCTGGACGACGCTCGAGCTTTGCGAGCGCCTTGCGTCGCAGCGAACGCACGAAGTTCCGATCATAGAGCCGCGCGAATCCGTGCGAGATGTGACGGGCGCCGGCGTCGAGATCAAACGGCGTGGAGATCGCGACCGCACCAGCGAGTCGCGGCAACGAACCGCGCTCGCCGAGCCATTTGAGCAGCACATTCCCGCCGAGCGACACGCCGACGCCGAACCACCGGGTGTGGGGCCATCGGTCGGCGAGGAGCGTGAAGACGAAGTCGACGTCGCTCGTCTCGCCCGAGTGATAGAACCGCGCAGCCAGGTTCGGCGCGCTGCCGCAACCGCGGAAGACCAGCAACGTGGCACCCCAGCCGCGATCGGCGGCATGGGCCAGCATGCCGTCGACGTAATGCGAGTCGCGCGAGCCTTCCAGGCCGTGCAACAGGAGAACGCGCGGTACGCCCGCGGCGGCATCGAGGTGATGCAGCTCCAGCTCGTCACCATCTGTGGCGCGCACCATCTCGCGACGAGTCTGGACTTTGCGCACCCGCTTGAAGAACCTGCCCCACATCGTCTGCGCGTGGGGATTCCTCAGCCACCATGGCGCGCCGAACTTATAGGCGCCGGGTTTCTTCTTCACACGCAAGCCGATCCGATGGAAGTCCAGATCTTCGGTGTCCGGAAGAGCGCTGACACTCGCAAGGCACTGCGCTTCTTCTCCGAACGTCGCGTCAAAACCCACTTCGTCGACCTGCTCGAGCGTGCGCCCGCGCCGGGCGAGCTGCAGCGTTTCATCCAACGTTTTGGCATCGACGGAGTTCTCGACCGCGAGTCTCGCCGATTCGACGAGCTCGGATTGCGACATTCGCAGATGTCGGACGGCCGTTGGTTGGACAAGCTGCTCGCAGATCCGCTGCTGCTCCGACTTCCGCTTGTTCGAAAGCTTGGTCAGCCGCCCGACCTAACCGTGGGACTCGCGGAAGAACGATGGAAGGTGTGGCAATGACGCAGCAACATCGAGCCAGCCTAACGACAGGAGACACTAAAATTCGCCAATAAATCCGATTTCTGGTTCCAAGTGCTGGTTGAACCGCTCCTGCACCTTCTGCTGTGCCAACGCAATCAATGCTCGCACATCAGAAGCTTTCGCGTGGCCCAGGTTGACCAGGATGTTGGCGTGGATGTGCGAGATCTGCGCGTCGCCAATCCGATAGCCCTTCAGTCCAAGCTGGTCGATGAGACGCCCGGCGCCGACTCCTTCGATCTTCTTGAACACCGAACCAGCACTCGGATGCCAATCGAGCCACGGATGCTTGCCGCCCCGCCAGCTGAGGTTCTCCTGCATTACTCGATGCATCGCCGCGACATCGCCCCTCTTCAGACGCAACGTAGCCGCGAGCACGATGTCTTTGCGATGGTGAAAGACCGAGTCGTCGTACCCGAACTTGACGTAATCCGCTCCGACGGTCTTGCGCTCGTTCTCTTCGCTGAGGATCTCGCACGATTCGAAGAGCTCGGCGATGAACATGGTGCGCTCGCGTTCCGGCGCCGGCGACAGAAAGTGGAGGTTTTGCCAGATCGCCCCGCCGACCGTGCTCGGAATACCGACATAGTGCTCGAGACCAGACCAGCCTCTTCGCACGGCCTCGCCGATCAAGTCCTTTACGATGGCTCCGCTTTCGCTGCGCAGTCGTCCGTCCTCGAAAAACTCGTAATGCGCGGCGACGTTCCGAATCACCAGCCCGCGAAAGCCTCGGTCGCCGATCAGGATGTTCGCGCCGAGCCCGAGCACGAAATGTGGAACGCCCAGCGATCGAGCCGAGAGAACGGCATCCGCCAACTCGTCGGATGACCGTGCTTCGAAAAACCAATCGGCGGGACCTCCGATCTTGAACGTCGTGAATTGGGCGAGCGGAACCGAACGTTGAACGCGATCCGCGCCGAGCGCGCGCGAGAGCGCTGCGCCGACGTCAGTCGAGTGTGCGGGTGATGCGATGGATGACATGGCTGCAGAAACAAACACATCGCGGGCCAGCGTCGCCACGAGGTCGAGACAACGTCGTGTGGCGCGACGATTGCTCGCGTTGGACGCGCGTTGCGATGTGACCCTTTGTGAATAAATTCACAATCGCAGCGGCACATCCACGCAGGTCAATGGAAACACCTGGCACTCACTGGAGGCTCCAAGCAATGCGGTTCAACGGACTGGTGCTCGTCGCGGCTATTGCCGCGCTCAGCGCATGCGGCGGCGGTGACAAGCAATCGGACACGACGGGTGCAGCGACGGGACAGCCCGCAACTGGTACGACGTCGGGCGCCGCAGCCGGCGCACCGGCCGGCGGCGCGGCGACGGGGACGGCGGCGCCGGTCACCGGCACCTGGCATGAAGTGAAGATGCTGGGCGACGAAAAGGGTTATCGCTTCGAACCCGCCGACATCACGATCAAGGCCGGCGACGGTATCCGCTGGACGATGGTCTCCGGCGGTCCCCACAACGTGGCGTTCCAGAACGTCACCGGCGCGGCGAAGAATCAGCTCTCGTCCAACATGCCGAATCAGATCTCGGATCTGTCCAGCCCCATGCTGCTCAACCCGAACGAGAAGTACGAGGTGTCGTTCGCCAACGTGCCGGCTGGCAAGTACGACTATATCTGCACGCCGCACATTGCGACGGGCATGAAGGGCTCCGTCACGGTTCAATAGCATTCCTGCTTCCGACAAAAGGCGGGCGCATTCGCGCCCGCCTTTTGCATTTTCGGCCCACGTGCCTGACACAGCGCGCTCAACCACTCCGGCGACGGCGTTCGCCACCGATCCCCGGCGAGCCATTCCGCGGCAGATCTGGCTGACCAACCGCGCCCGGAACGCCCTGCAACGTCCGACGTTCATCGGTGCCATCAGCATCGCCACCTTCATCACGGCGATCGTGTCGATGGTCGTGGTGCCGCGCTCGCATCCCGCGCCCGTGATTCGCAGTGCGCCGCGTCCCGACACCTTATCGGTCATCGCCAGTGCAGCGGAGGCCCGCGGGACTATGGTCCACGCGGATTCCCTGCTCGCGGCAGCGCGAGCCCGTCTTGCTGCGCTCACGCCCGCGGCGCCGGTTGCGGATTCGGCGGCGACCATCGACACGGTCGCGCGCGACTCGCTGCAGGCTCGCGTCACCACCCTCGATCGCGCACTGCAGCGCGCCGAGCAGGCACCGTTGCCGGCGTCATACAAAGCCATTGCCGATCTGCCGGAGCTGCGCGGGGACGCACGCGTGCGCGCGCTCGTGGATTCCCTCGCAGAGATCGAACGGGAACGCGAGGGATTCGGTGCGGTGGGCGGCGTCGACCCGATCTTCGTCGCGTTGACGACTCGCGCGAACGAGATCGGCCGCGCCATCCAGAGCATCGCCGTGACCCGACAGAACGCGCTGCGTTCGCAGCTCGGCGAAACGCCAACGCCGGTCGTGCCCACACCGTCGGCGCCGGCAATCGACACGCTCCCCTTTGTAGCGCAGCGCGACTCCGCACGATTGGTGCTGCAGCAGGCGAATGACTCACTCGCCGCGCGACGAGTGACGTCCGCGGCGCTGGATCGAGAAGAAGCCGCGGCGCGTGAGCGCGCGTCGCAGGTGGCGCCGCCCCTCGCCCTGCTGGCATCCGCGTTCGTTCTCAGTGCAGCGATCGGATTCGCCGCGGCGTTTTTCGGGGAGTTGCGCCGGCCGCGAGTCGGCGATGCCGCGGAGCTGGAACGGCTCATGGGCGTTCGTGTGCTGTCGACCGTCGAGATGTGGATGCCGTCGCTCGAGCGCGGCCGCCGTCAGGCTGATCGTGCCGCGCCGACGTACCTCGACCCGGGTGCGGAGGCGTACCAGCTCGCGTATCTCGGCCTTTCCACCGAGCATCCCAGCCTGCTCACCACCAGCGTTACCGGCGACGATCCTGCGGTTACAGCCGTCGTCGCATGTAATCTCGCCGCCGTTGCCGCAGACGAAGCCCGCAACACGCTGCTGCTCGATATGGATCCGGCATCGATGGTCGCGTCAGCGCTCGGCGCTCGATCCTCGCCCGGCATGCACGAGATCGTGAACGAATCGGTGACGTGGCCGGATGCGACCACGGGCGCACGTGTGGGGCGGGATAAGACCGTCGATCTCGTGCCCGCCGGCAATGGAGCGTCGTCCGCCGACGCTTTGCGCACACGCATGGCTGCCGATAACGCGAGACTCGCTCGATATTACGACGCCATCTTCGCGGTTCTCACGCCCGCGCAGGCCCGTGCGGGACTTCCGTCCGCGCTCGCGTCGCCCGAGATCGTCGTCTGCGTCCGGCCCGGCGCGACCGCCCTGCGGGCGCTTCGGGAGTTGCTGGACGCTATCCGCGCTGCGGGCGGACGCATCCGCGGCGTCGTGCTCTGGAACGCAGAGCCGCCGGCGATCGCCCGCAACACGCACGCCGGTCGTACGCGGCGCGAGGACACGGGCGAACGACAGCCGGAATTGGCAGCATCGCAGGCGAGGTGACCGCGCTGCATCGGGCGAATACCTTTGACGCATCGCCATGCCGTCGCGCACCCACATCACCGGCTACTCGGACCGCATCAATCACGCGCTTGCATTCGCGGCGAAACATCACGATCAGCAGGTTCGCAAGGGAACGCGACTTCCCTACCTGACGCATCCGGCCAACGTCGCGATCATTCTCACGCGATACGGTTGCGACGAAAGCACCGTCGTCGCTGCGATCCTTCACGACGTGATCGAGGATTGCGTTTCGAAGAACTACACCGCCGAGATGCTCGAGCAGCGCATCGCGAGCAAGTTCGGTGCGGACGTACTGGAGACCGTTCTGTCGGTCACGCATCGCAAACACGACGAGGACGGCGAAGAGTTCACCTCGGACGAACGGCGTCAGGACTACCTGCGGCGACTGGAGTCTGCGAGCGAACGAGCCAGGTGGGTGTGCGCCGCCGACAAGCTGCACAATGCGAACTCGATCCTATCCGACCTCAAACGCACGATCCAGCCGGACAGCGTGTGGGCGCGGTTCAAGGCAGGAAAGGACGGCACCATCCGGTGGTACCGGTCGGTGTACGAGCGTCTGCGCGAATTGCGTTTCGATGCACCGATCATGCAGGAGCTCGAGCGAACGGTGCTCGAGCTGGAGTCGAGCTGACGGCGTCGTCGGTCAGTGCGTGACGGCGGTCAGTGGCGGCTCCGCGGAGCCAGCGTATGTGCGCGCCACATACCCCTCCAGAATCTCGAGGAATTCCTTCACGAGGCCGTCCCCCTTCAGCGTGGTGAGCAGCGCTCCATCCATATAGACGGGTGCCTTGGGCTCTTCGAAGGTCCCCGGAAGCGAGATGCCGATGTTTGCATGACGCGACTCGCCGGGTCCGTTCACGACACACCCCATGACGGCCACACGCATCGCTTCCACGCCAGGATGCCGTGCTTTCCATTCAGGCATGCGCGCGCGGATGTACGACTGGATTTCCTCTGCCATGTGCTGGAAAAACGTGGACGTGGTGCGTCCACAGCCGGGGCACGCGGTCACCTGCGGCTCGAAGTTCCGCAAGCCGAGCGACTGCAGGATTTGCTGCGCGACCCGGACCTCCTCGGCGCGCTCGGCTCCCGGCCGCGGCGTCAGTGACACGCGAATGGTATCGCCGATCCCCTGGGCGAGCAGGATGGCCATGGCGCCGGTGCTGGCGACCACCCCTTTGGTGCCCATCCCAGCTTCGGTCAGGCCGAGATGGAGCGGATAGTCGCAGCGTGACCCGAGCCGCTGGTAGACCTCTACGAGGTCCTGAACATCGGACACCTTTGCGGAAATGATGATGCGGTCGTGACCGAGTCCCACGTCCTCGGCGAGCGATGCGGAACGCAGCGCGCTGGCCAGCATGGCTTCGATGTACACGTCCTTCGCGTCGCGCGGCACCGTGGCCGCCGCGTTCGCGTTCATCATGTCGGTGAGGAGGTCCTGGTCGAGAGATCCCCAGTTCACGCCGATGCGCACCGGCTTGCCGTGGTCCGCCGCCACATGGACGATCGTTCGAAAATTCTCATCGCGTCGCTTGCCGCCGACGTTGCCGGGATTGATGCGGTATTTCTCGAGCGCGGCGGCGCAATCAGGGAACTTCGTGAGCAGCAGATGCCCGTTGTAGTGGAAATCGCCGACGATCGGGACGGGCGGCCCGCTGTCGCGCACGCGCTGAACGATTTCCGGTACCGCCGCCGCCGCCTCTTCATTGTTCACCGTGATGCGGACGATCTGCGAGCCCGCTGCCGCGAGCGCGCGAACCTGATCGGCGGTTGCCAGCGCGTCGGCGGTGTCGGTGTTCGTCATCGACTGCACCACGATCGGGAACGCGGAGCCGATAGGCACCGCGCCCACCCACGTCGTGACTGTTTCTCGTCTGGCAGCGAACGTCATGAGTGCATGCAAGATACCGGGTATCGCCACCTCGACGTAGTTTGGAACGCCCCCTCCCCCCTCCCCGCACCGATGAGCGATCACATCAAAGAACCGCCGGAGCCCGGCATCATCGACACGCCCTCACCGCCACCGCGCCGCCGCCGGTGGCTCAAGTGGTCGCTGATCGCGTTCGCGGCGCTGATCGCGGTTCCGGCACTCATCATCGCGCTCTGGGGGTGGATCACGCTGTCGTACACCTATTCGAGTGGCGATCGCACGGGGTACGTGCAGAAGTTCTCGCACAAGGGATGGGTGTGTAAGACGTGGGAGGGAGAGCTCGCGATGGTCACCGTCCCCGGCCAGCCACAGGAGAAGTGGGATTTTTCCGTCCGCGATGATTCGATCGCGGCGCTCATTCGCCAAAGCATGGGCAACAAGGTCGCACTCATCTACGACGAGCATCATGGCGTACCGTCGAGCTGCTTCGGCGACACGCAGTACTTCGTTACCGGCGTTCGGCCCGTCCATGAGCCGTGAGCACCATTGACCGAGTTGCAGTGCACCAATAGTTTCGCAGCGCGTTTTCCACGCGAGCGCGGTGTTCGCGTGCGTTCACAGGAGCAGAGGCATCAGCTTGATGCACCGCTCGGTACTCATCAGGAGCAGGTATGCGCACCACGGGTAAGGTGAAGTGGTTCAACGACGCGAAGGGTTTCGGGTTCATCACCCCTGACAGTGGCGACAGAGATTGCTTCGTGCATTACAGCGCCATTCAGGGCAACGGCTTCAAGACGCTTGCGGAAGGCGAGGCTGTCGAGTTCGACCTCGTGCAGGGCGCCAAGGGTCCCGCTGCGGAAAACGTCGCGCGTACGGCTCGCTGATTCGAGTCGCGATTCTCACAGGCGCCGAGTGAAAGCTCGGCGCTTTTTCATTTTCAGGGAGACGAGTTGCGCAGCGGACGTCCTCGCCGCACGTGCGTCGATGACTCCATTGCCAGGACGATGCGGTTATGCAGCCCATGTCGAACGCGATCGAATTCGATCATCAGCTCGACGCCATCTGCGATTGCGATGCACGTGGACCCATCCGCGGCGTCTGCGAACATGCCGATGACAATACGAGTTGCCTGGACGAGCGGAACGCGAAGCCGGCGATTGAGCAACCGCGTCAGCTCGATGCACAGTAGACCGTCCTCAGAAATGCGCCGCGAGATTCCCTGCCGGCCTTGTTCGACTCCCGGAAGCCGGTAACGCGAGAGCAGGTTATCGATCCACTTGACGGACGCATGCGTCACAAGTGCCGCAGTTCTAACGTCATACCATCTTGGCATTAATGATCCTCAAATATGAGGAATAAAATCGCCTTGGCGTATGCAGGAGAGTAATTATCCTCGCCAGCAAGGGTAATAATTCGAATCGGCCACGCTACTGTCAACGGTCGGATCGCCGCCTTGGCTGTCCGGATATGGATCTGGTTGCCAAAAGTTCGGCCGATTGTCTACTGAGCGACGTACGCACCGTCAGCTGTCCTGCCTCGAACTCATTTCGGAGGAACACCATGCGCTTGATGTCCCGCGCCGCGCTCGTGCTGGCGGCGTCTCTCGTTGCCGCTTCCGCTGCCTACGCGCAAACGTCATTTAGTGTCGCTGCTGGCGCGACGTTGCCGATCGGCGACGCCGCGGATGGAATGAACATGGGTTACAACCTCACCGCAGGGCTCGGCATCAAGCCGCCGCTCGCTCCTGTTGGTGCGCGCATCGAGGGGATGTGGAGTCAGTTGCCGTTCAAGGGCATTCTCGATGGCAATAACGCCCGCGTGCTTGCGGGTACTGTGAACGCGGTCGTCTCGGGCCCCCTCATGCCAATCCCGATGGGATATCTCATCGGCGGTCTCGGCCTGTACAACATGGGATCGGACATCGACGGCGCAGGTTCATCGACCAAATTCGGGTTCAACATCGGCGCAGGGTTGAACATCCCCTTGACCGGTTTCGGAACGTTCATCGAAGCGCGCCTGCACTACATCACCACCGAAGGCAGCTCCACGATGCTGGTGCCGATCAATTTCGGCGTGAAGTTCTAAACACACGCACGCAGGACCGAAAAGGCCGCGCGAAACGCGCGGCCTTTTTTTTTGCGCTTGACGGCGGCGATCGACGAATGCTACTTGGAGTAATCTCCATTTGTATACAAGATTCGGGAGGTCGAAAACATGTCGCGCTCTTCGCTGCTCGTCGCTTCCCTGCTCGCGCTCGCGGCGGCCTCCAGGGCCACCGCCCAATCGTCGGGGGACATGGCCGGCCGATGGTCGTTCGACATTGGCGCGCAATTCGCCGCACCGGTTGGCGAGTTCGCAACGCAAATCGATCGTGCATGGGGCGTGGGCGGCACGGCCCGATATCATCTGCGCCACCTCGCCGCCCTCGGCATGCGCATCGATGGCGCGGCGCTCAACTACGGCAACGAGCGCAAACGCGTGCCGTTCAGCTCGACCATCAATCGCGTGCTCGTGGACATGAACACGTCCAACAACATCGCGCTCCTTACGGCGGGACCGGAGCTCATGGCGCCGAGTGGTCCGCTGCGGCCATACGCCTTCGGACTGGCCGGCGTGTCGTACTTCTTCACGGAGTCATCCGTGGGCGATGACAACAACGGCGGGAGCATCGCGCGGTCGACGAATTACCACGATGCGGGCATCGCGACCGTCGCCGGCGGCGGGGTTCAGTTTCCGCTGGCGATTCGCACCGCAAGGCTCGCGATCGACGTCGGCGCGCGATATGTCCACAACGGCACGCGGAATTATCTGCGTCGCGGCGACATCGTCGACCAGCCTGATGGCTCTCTGCTGCTCACACCGCGGCGGTCGCCAGCCGATTTCTGGCAGTATCAGCTGGCCCTGTCGATTACGCCCCGGACGCGATAGGGACACTCAACCTTCGCCGCCCGCGCGCTCCTGCGGTTTCGCTATATGCGGATGGCGTGGCGGGCGGCGTCGAGCTGGGCCTTCACGGCACGGGGGCCGGTGCCACCTTCGACCTCACGTTGCTCCAGCGAATGCGTGGCACCCAGTGCGTCGGCAACATCGTCGCCGAACAGCGAATGCGCGTCCACGAACGCACTGCGCGGGAGCTGGTGCAGCTCGCACTTCGCCGTTTCGCTGCGGCGGATGAGTCCACCCACCGCGGCGTGAGCCTCCCGGAACGTCGCGCCGCGACGCACGAGATAGTCCGCGAGATCGGTGGCCATCATGGCGCTCGACACCGCCGCCGCCATTCGATCGGCACGGAAGGACGACTCGGCGACCGCGCCTCCGAACGCGGGCAACACCAAAAGGAGCGTGTCGACGGCGTCGAATAACGCGCGCTTGTCGTCCTGGAGGTCCTTGTTGTAGCTCGACGGCAACCCCTTGATCGTGGCGAGCAGCGTGACGTGATCTCCGAGCAAACGCGCCGCGGACCCGCGCGCCAGCTCCAGCGCATCTGGATTGCGCTTCTGCGGCATCATGCTCGACCCGGACGTGAACGTATCGCCGAATTGCACGAACCCGAACTCGCTGGATCCGTAGATGATCAGATCTTCCGCAAAACGGGATAAATGAGCGCCGATCAACGCGCAGCTGAAGAGCAGCTCCGCCACGAAATCCCGATCGCTCACCGCATCGATCGAGTTCTGTGTGACGGTCTCGAAGCCCAATGTTCCTTGAAGTAGCGTGCGAGAGATCGGATACGCGCAACCGGCCACGGCGCCTGAGCCGAGCGGCAATGCGGCCGCCGCATGATACGCGGAGCGCAAACGCTGGCGATCACGATCGAGCGGCCAGAAGTGCGCAAGCAGCCAATGCGCTGCGGACACGGGGATCGCGCGCTGCAAGTGTGTGTAGCCGGGCATGACGACTTCGGTCAACTCGGCCGCTCGGTCCACGATGAGCTGCTGCAGTTGGCGCACCGCCGCGTCGATGCGATGCGCCGCGTCCATCGACCATAGCCTGGTTGCCGTCGACACCTGGTCGTTGCGACTGCGGCCCGTGTGCAGCTTGGACGCGACGTCCCCGATCTCGAGGTGCAGCAGTCGATCGATCATGGTATGGACGTCTTCGTCGCCCGCTGCCGGTCGCTCACCTTCCTCGAGTCGCTCGGCGACCGCGTCGAGTCCGTTTTCGATCGTCTTGCTTTCCTCGAGCGTCAGCACGCCGGCGCCCCAGAGCGCAACGGCCCAGGCTTTCGACGCCTGGATGTCATAGGGCCACAGCCGGAAGTCGACGCCGATGGAGTTATTCAGTGCGTCGAATTCCGGTGCCGGGCCTTCGCCGAAGCGCCCGCCCCACAGCTTGTGAGCCTTCGCCGAAGCGGTAGAGAGCGCCGCCGTGGTCATGCGACGGCGAGCTTCGGGCCTGTGGCTTCCTCCGCGATATCCGTGGCCGCCTCGGCGGGCACAGGCTGCTCGATGCTCTGCGCGGCGAGCTCCATGTCCTTCAGTGCGCGCACGCGCTGTGACAGACCGAACAGACGGATGAAGCCTGCGGCATCGCTCTGCTCGTACACATCGTCCTCGCCGAACGTGACGAACCGCTCGTCATACAGCGCGTTGATGCTGGAGCGGCCGGCGACCGCGATGCTGCCTTTGTACAGCTTGAGCGAAACGGTGCCCGACACGCGCTCCTGCGTGACGTTCACGAATGCATCGTAGGCTTCGCGCTCGGTGGTCCACCAGCGACCCTCATACACGAGGTCCGCATACCGCGGCGCGATGAGATCCTTCGCCGCGAGCGTACGGCGATCGAGCACCAGCTGCTCGAGTTCCGAATGCGCGGAATAGAGCAGGGAGCCACCCGGCGTCTCGTACACGCCCCGCGACTTCATGCCCACGAGCCGATCTTCGACGAGGTCGATGACGCCGACGCCGTTCCTGCCGCCGATTTCATTCAGAACGGTGAGCAGCTGCACGGGGCCGAGCTCGTCGCCGTTCACGGCGATCGGCGTGCCGCCCTCGAACTCGATGGTCACGAGCTCGGGTACGTCCGGCGCCTGTTGCGGTGTCTTCGTCAGAACAAAGAGGTCATCCGGCGGCGCCGCGGCTGGGTCCTCGAGCACACCGCCTTCGTGCGAGAGGTGCCAGATATTGGCGTCCCGCGAATAGATCTTCTCGCGCGTGGCGGCAACGGGCACTCCGTGGGCAGCCGCGTAGGCCAGCGCGTCCTCGCGGCTGCGGATATTCCACAGGCGCCATGGGGCGATGACTTCAAGGTCGGGCGCGAAGCTGGCGTACGTCAGCTCGAAACGCACCTGATCGTTGCCC
>DATFHG010000072.1:0-6433 GCA_035248725.1 Gemmatimonadaceae bacterium
CGCCTCGATGAAGACGAGCGCGAGGGCGCGATTGGAGAAGTTGTACTGCGCGAGATAATGCTTGTTACCGCAGCCCCAGCTGAACATGAGCGGGACGAGTGCGACCAGCGCCTTCGCTACGCCACCTCGGCAACGCATAGAGGATCCTTGTTGGAGACGTACCGCGCGCCTCCTCATATGCGGCCTGCGGGCCAGGCGTGCCAACGGCTCTAAGTCGTGATGGCGCCGCCTGTTACAATTCTGTGCGGAGTGACCTGAATCACGCGCGTCTCAGGACGCAGACGCCGTACTGTCGTCGTATTGGGACAGACCTGCGTCGGGCAAACCCCAGACGCAGAGTACGCAGAATACGCAGATGGACGCAGAAGATCGTAACGGCGGGGACCAACAATCCTTGTTTTCCGCCCTTAGGCAGTGCTGCGTCATTCTGCGTTCTCTGCGTATTCTGCGTCAGCAGTAATCCCCGCGCTGCACCGTCCTAGCGCGGGCTGCGGCCCGACCACACGCCGTATCCCACGTAAAGCCATTGGAGGCCCAGGCCAGGTACTCCGCCCGAGTAATGCAGGACCAGCCGGTCTGCAGGCTTCAGCTTGCGCGCCCACGGTTCGAACGCCGAGATGTTCCGCGTCAGCAGGGCGTTGCGATAGACGGCGAGATCTTGGGCGGGCATCAGCCCGGGCTCGTAGCCGAGCATGTAACGACGCGGCGCGGCGGGCTCCAGGAAAAACAGGTTGTAGAACGCGCGCATGTCGTCGGCGTACAGAGTGCCGCCCGAATCAGGGAGCGCTGCCCGGTGCGCGGGGGTGATCATCGCCGTGTACGCCGGATCGGTCGGCGGCTGGCTCCAGCGGTGGCCGAAGTCGAGGGCGAAGAGGGCGAACGTGGA
This sequence comes from Gemmatimonadaceae bacterium, assembly GCA_035248725.1. Taxonomy (GTDB): domain Bacteria; phylum Gemmatimonadota; class Gemmatimonadetes; order Gemmatimonadales; family Gemmatimonadaceae; genus DASPMP01. The sequence continues at coordinate 887 of DATFHG010000072.1, forward strand.
AGCATGGAGCACAACGGTCCCAAGCAGGTCGCGGGTCATGGGTCGTGCGTCGTGGATTGCGGGTCCCGCGACCTGTGACCCACGACCGGCGACCACCAAGCGCTCGAGCTCCAGCGCCGTCCACGCCACGACCGCCGGCAGCCCCCAATCCATATAGAAGCGCGCCACGCGGAACCCGAGCACAGTTCCGAGCGCGGCGAGCATGAACACAGGATCGCGCAGCAGCTCGCGCGCGGAGATGCCGAGCCACCAGCGGCGCGCGATCACGATCACGCCGATTGCGAGCACGAGCATCGTGTTCCCCGGATACGGCCGGAACTCGCGCACCAGCTCGATGGCCTGTGTGTCCCCGAGCGCCAGCGCCGCGTGTCGCACGCTCTGCCACAGAAATGCGACCGGCATCCCGCTCAGCAGCGCTCCCAGCAGGACGCCGATCGTGGTCGCGTACGTCAGGCGAAGCGCCGCGCGCGGTTGGCGCGCGAGCACGAACGCCAGGATCGGCAGCCCGAACAGGTACCAGCTGCCGTGGATCCACGTGGCGGCGGCGATCAGCGCCGCGACGACGGCCACGCTGCGGCGGTCGATGCGCTCGTCGGCGAGTCGGCGCCACACCAGGCAGATCGTCACCACCGCGGTCATGGACACCAGCAGTGGACGTCCCACCACCAGTCGCGCGACCAGGAGCGGCTCGTACAACCCCACGAGCAGCAGCGCGCCGATCCACGCCTCCACCCGGCGCATGAGCAGCAGCGCGGGCAGGGAGACCGCGATGAACAGCGCGACCACCTCGAACCGCACCAACGCCGCTGCGCCGGCGCCCGTTAACAGGTGGACACCACGCAACAGCGCATGCCATCCCGGGCTGCTGTCGATCGTCCCCGGACGAAGGATCAGGATGTCCGTCCACGGCCGGCCCGACACGGCCTTCGCCGCGTGGCGCAGCGCGTCGTCCGGGGGGAGAAAACCCTGCGCGACGATGACGATCGCGATCGCGGCAATGACCGCTCCGGCTATTATTCGGGCCGCGATCGGTCGCCTCGTTGCCATGCGCGACGAACCTTAACTCCCAACTCGCAACTCGCCACTCTCATGGACGTTGGCTTCTGGCGCCGGTGGCACCGGTGGATCGGCTTCCCCGCCTTCATCTTCCTGCTCTGGGCAGCGTCCACGGGCATCATCGTCGGCTTCACGGAATTCTTCGGGGCGGACGAGGCGCTGCGGGAGGCGACGCGAAAGCTCGTGAGCCCGGTGACGGCAAGCTCGCCGGCCGATGCGTGGGCGCCCGCGATCACCCGCGCGCTCACCACGGTCGCCGCGAACTCGGGCAGCGCACCCCCGCCCGTCGACAAGATCCTGCTGCAGTTCAAGGGACCGCGGCCGACCGTCACCGTCTACACGGGCAAGCCCACGGGTGGCGAGGACCGCACCTTCGTGGTGGACGCGCGCACCGGCGCCCTGATCAAGACCGAGTCGTACGAGGACAAGCCGTTCATCAATCGACTGCATTCCGGCGAGGCATTCGGGGACGGCGGTCTGGTGGTCGGGATGTTCTGGGGGCTCGCGCTCGTGATCCTCACCGCGAGCGGCCTCATCATCTACCTGCTCATGCGCGGAAATCGGAAACTCACGGGGTGGCAAAGAGTCTTCTGGTAGGCCCGTTAGGAATCGATTAACCCCGTTGCCATCCCACGACCGCCCGGGCACTCTATGGTAGTCAACGTTTCCACCCCGGCGGGTGTCATATGTCTGTCTTGCTTCCCTCCTCCGCCATGCGCTTCCTTCGCAATCGCTGGACGATAGCCGCCGGCGTCCTGATTCTCGTGCTCGTCCCCAGCGCGTGGGTGATGGCCCGCTCGCCCGCCGCGGAAGACACGTCGATCGTCTCGAAGGTGAAGAAGGGCGACTTCAAGGTCACCGTCACCACGTCCGGTGAGCTGCGCGCCGTGCGGTTCGTCCGCATCACGGCCCCGCCGAACGCGCAGGCCGCGCAGCAGTGGCAGATGAAGATTTCCTCACTCGTGCCGGAAGGCACGGTCGTGAAGGCCGGCGACATCGTCGCCGAGCTGGATCGGTCGGGCATCGCCGCGCGTCTCACGGAAGTCGCCACGTCGCTCACCAAGGCGCAGGCGCAGTACGAGCAGGCGGAGCTGGACTCCACGCTCAACCTCTCCAAGGCGCGCGAAGACATCAAGACGATGGAGCTCGGCCTCGAGGAGAAGCGACTCGCCAAGGAGCAGGCGGTCTACGAGGCGCCCACCGTCAAGCGACAGGCGGAGATCGACTACGAGAAGGCCGACCGCGCGCTCGCGCAGGCGAAGAAGGATTACGTCACCAAGACCGAGCAGGCGAAGGCGAAGATGCGCGAGGTGGGCGCGGAGCGGGACCGCTACGCCAACCAGGTGAAGGTCGTGCAGGACGTGATGCAGGGCTTCACGATCCGCGCGCCCGGTTCCGGCATGGTGATCTACGAGAAGGAATGGAACGGCAAGAAGCGCACGGTCGGATCGCAGATCGGCGCGTGGGAGCCGACGGTCGCCACGCTGCCGGACCTCTCGGCGATGGAGTCGCAGACGTACGTGAACGAGATCGACATCCGGAAGATCGCGATCGGACAGAAGGTGGACATCACCCTCGACTCGGACCCCAGCAAGCGCTTCACGGGCACCGTGACGCAGGTGGCGAACGTCGGCGAGCAGCGGCCCAACACCGACGCGAAGGTGTTCGAGGTCCACGTGCTGCTGTCGAATCCGGACACGACGTTGCGCCCCGGGATGACGACGTCGAACAAGATCCTCACGGCGACGGTGGCGAACGCGCTGTACGTGCCCATCGAGGCCATCAGCGCCGACAGCGGCACCAGCGTCGTCTACAAGCGCGACGGCAGCCGCGTGACCAAGCAGGAAGTGGAAACCGGCACGATGAGCGACGACGAGGTCGTGGTGCTGCAGGGCCTCGCGGCCAACGACAAGGTCATGCTCACGCCCCCCGCGGAGCATGAGACGATGAAGATCGCGCACCTCACCGGCCCGCGTCTCACGCCGCGGCCACTCCAGGGCGACACCGTGCAAGCCGCGACGCTGCAGGGAAAGCCGAAGCAGTGAAGCTGACGCGGGAGACGCTCGCGCAGCTGCGCGGGCAGGTCATCGCGCACGTCGTGTTCAGCATGCGCACCGCCGTCGAGGCGGTGGCGCACAACAAGCTGCGCGCGGGGCTCACGTCGCTCGGCATCCTCTTCGGCGTGGCATCCGTCATCGCGATGCTGGCCATCGGCAAGGGCGCCGAGCAGGAGATCCTGGAGCAGATGAAGCTGCTGGGCTCCAATAACATCATCGTTACGCCGATCATCGAGCAGAAGGAAGGCGCGGCCAAGGACGACGAGAAGGACGAGAAGCAGGTGAAGAAGTTCTCGCCGGGGCTGAGCTACGCCGACGTCGAGGCGATCCGCACGGTGGTACCCAATGTGGAGACCACGAGCGGCGAGGTGGTCCTGAACACGAACATCACGCGCGAGGGCCGCCGCCGCTCCGGAAAGCTCGTGGGCGTGGACACCACGTACTTCCGCCTGAACAACCTCGAGATCGCCCGCGGCGAATGGTTCACCGAGCGGCAGGTGGCGGCGGGACGCCCCGTGGCCATCATCGGCAGCGGCGTGCGGTCGCGCTTCTTCACCACCGAAGACCCGATCGACAAGCCGATCAAGGTGGGCGAGACGTGGCTCACCGTCGTCGGCGTGCTGCACGACCGCAAGGTGGCGAAGGAGAACGCGCAGAAGCTCGGCATTCGCGACGCGAACATGGACGTCTACGTGCCGATCCACACCATGCTCACGCGCTACCGCAACCGCGCGCAGGTGACGCAGCAGGACATCGAGGCGGCGTCGCGCCAGGACTTCGGACCGGGCGACAACCAGCAGCAGCAGGACGAGACCACCCGGCAGGAGAAGCTGAACCGCAATCAGCTGGATCGCATCATCGTGCGCGTGAGCGATTCGAAGTATGTGCCCGGCGTGGCGAACGTGCTGCAGCGCATGCTGCAGCGGCGGCACAACTCGATGATCGACTTCGAGGTGACGGTGCCCGAAGCGCTGCTGCGTCAGGAGCAGCGCACCAAGAACATCTTCAACGTGGTGCTCGGCGCCATCGCGTCGATCTCGCTGATCGTCGGCGGCATCGGGATCATGAACATCATGCTGGCGTCGGTGCTCGAGCGCATCCGCGAGATCGGCGTGCGCCGGGCGATGGGCGCCACGCAGAAGGACATCCTCTTCCAGTTCCTCAGCGAAGCGGTGCTGATCTCGGTAGCCGGCGGCGTCGCGGGGATCCTCGTGGGTGGCGGCCTGAGTCTCGGCATCCAGGAGTTCGCTGGGATCAAGACGATCATCTCGTATCTGAGTGTGTTCGTCGCATTCGGTGTGTCGTTGTCCGTTGGTGTGTTGTTTGGCATTGTGCCGGCCTACAGGGCCGCGAGGCAGGATCCGGTCGTATGTCTGAGGTACGAATGACGTTCTCGGCGGTCGCGCTGCGCGCGCCCGGTCCGTTCTCGGCGGCTCGCTTCGCGAGCCGGTCCGCCTGCGTCGCAGTGTTGCTTCTCGCTCATGCGGCCGGGGCGCAGCAGATCACGCTCAAGCAGGCGGTGGATCTGGCGCAGAAGCAGGGCTACCAGGCGCGCGCGGCGGTTGCCACGCGAGACGCCGCCCGCGCCCACGACCGCGCCTTCAATGCTCGGCTGCTGCCGCAGCTGTCGCTGAACGCGACGGCGCCCGAGTATCAGCGTTCCATCACGCCCGTCATCCAGCCCGACGGCTCGACGCTGTTCACGCCGGTGCAGCAGACGACGGCGAACGCGGGGATGACCATCTCGCAGAAGCTCCCCTTCACCGGCGGCAACTTGTCCGTCGCCTCGTCGCTCCAGCGCTATCAGCTCACGGGCGCTGGCACACAGGGCGGGTTGACGTGGACGTCAACGCCGGTGCGTTTCTCCCTGGAACAGCCGCTCATGCGTCCCAACACCATCCGCTGGGACGACCGCGTGCAGGACGCGCAGCTCGAAGTCTCGGAGCGCCAGTACCTCGAGGCGCGCGAGGGCGTGGCACTCCAGGCAACGAACTCCTTCTTCGATTTCTACATCGCCAAGAAGCAGCTCGACAACGCGATCGCGAACGCCGCCATCAACGACACGCTCTACACGCTGAACAAGGGACGTCTCGAGGTGGGCAAGATCGGCGAGAACGACCTGCTGCAGAGCGAGCTGGCGCTGCTGCGCGCGCGCCAGTCCGCGGAGAACGCGAGGCTGGAGTTCGACCGCGCGCAGGACGCGCTGCGTCTCGTGCTCAACCTCGATCGCTCCGCGCCGCTGGACGTCGCCGTGCCGTCGGACATCCCGGAGTTCGAGCCCGACACCGCGCTCGCCGTCGCCCAGGCGCTGCAGCATCGCGCGGCCGCCAGCCAGCTGGACCTCGACGCCATCAACGCGCGCCGCCACGTGGCGGAAGCCCGCCTCAACAACGGCATCGGGGCGATGGTGAACGCGAGCGTCGGCTTCAACCAG
>DATFHG010000073.1:0-3100 GCA_035248725.1 Gemmatimonadaceae bacterium
CGGCGTACGTCAGGACGGCCAGCGTCCCGAGCCATCCGGCGGCACCGGCGACGTGAAGAGAATCTGCGACGACAGCCAGCGTCGATGACCTCGCGCCGACGGCATGTCCTCCAAACGCCGGCGTAGCGACGAGTACACAGCTGAGCGCCGGCTGCAGGATCACTGCCCTTCAGGTGTTCGTGTGCGTACGCCGCCCTCGGCACGATTGCCAGTAATACAGCAACCGCACTGCGTCGCCAGGGCGGAGAGAAGCGCCGGTCAGTGCTCATGGTGCTGCGTCATCCCTGTCATCGCCTGCGAATGGACAGTGTGATAGGGTCGCAGGCGGAGGAACACCATCGCTCCGATCGGCGTGCGTGAGCCGTAGTCGCTGTTCAGCGCACCCGGGACGAAGCTCAGCGTCCCGCTGGCGCCAAGGCCCAAGGTGACGTCCCGTCCGCGCGCGAAGTCGAAGATGTAGCCCAGCGTCGCGTTGCCGACGTTGAATACGCGATCGTCCGGGAAGCTCGTCAGCACCAGATCGCCGGCCGTCTTCTGGACCACTTCGGCGCGGCCGAACACCGTGTTGTGATGATCGAGCAGTGCTTCGGATTCCAGGAGAACGCTCCTCGTCCACGCCTGCTTCTTGTTCGCTCCGATCACGAGCGACGTCGCCCACTGACCGTCCGTGCCGAGCTTCATGCCGTGCACCGCGGAGCCGACCAGGCGATGCAGCAGCGCTTTCGGATTCGCCGGCTCGGGTTCCAGGATGGCTCCGTAGCCCGCCGTAAAGCTCCAGTTGCGATTCGGGTTGACGGTGAGTCGCGTGGAGTACGAGTTGAGTTGTATCGGATCGAAGTTCCAGCGGTTCTCGTCCGGCTCGATGCCGTTGAAAGCGGAGGCCTCGAGACGAACGGTGCGCGTATAGATGCCCGTCGTGACCACGCCAAAGCTGATGTGCGTGGCGTCCTGCCAGTGGTGCCCGATCGGCGCGAGCGCGTTGTCCATGGCGGAGGGCCGGTGCATGAATGCGACCGGGCCGAGCGCGGGCTCGCCTGCCGGCGCGGCGTATATAAGGAAGGCGGTGTTCTTCGTGATCTCATGGTCGTACGCCGCCGCCAGCTCCATGAAGAGGTCGTGTGGGTGTTGGCGATCGTGCAGCGCGGCGCCGTTACACTCCTCGCCGGATTGAAGCAGGAGCGGGTAGCCGCATTTGCCGACGGTCGCGGCGTCGAGACTGGGCATGAAACGGAACTGAAGGCGTCCGCCGCCCACTTGTCGATCCGCCATGAGCATGGCCCAGTTCAGGCTTCCGAACTGATCGTCGCCGCGCGGGCCTTGCTGCCTGATGTATTGGCCGAAAAGAAAACCGTGCAGCATGACGCTCCAGGCGCCGGCCATGAAGTGTCGCGACGGCAGGATGACGTCGTCGGGGGTCCAGGTCGTGCCGGACCCCATTCGTTCCATCGAGATACCCAGCGGTCCCGCCATCATCATGGCCGTCGGCATCGTGTCGCCGTGAGCCATGGGCGACCCAGGCATCTTCATGCCCGGCATCATGTGATGCGTGGTGTCCTGCTGGCTATTCGCTGTGGCAAAGGCGAGCGCTGACGCGAGAACGACGCTCGCGAACGTCTTGATGCGATACATCCAGTGGTCCCCAAGGTGAATGCCCTGCGCGCGCGCTGACACGCGGCGCGTCCACGTCACGCACGAACGTGCGTGGCGCTTATTCCATCAGTTGTGGGTGGGCTACGCCCTGGGTGGAGGCGGCTCGGGACCGGTAACCCGGGAGAGCGGCACCAAGGCACGTGACGGCACGATCACGTCGTGCGCCGGTGCGGCCGCCGAGAGTGTGGCGCTAGTGTTGACGGCAAGCGTTACAGAACAGGTGACGAGCGCCGAGCAGCAATCAGCCCGCGCGGGAATTTCGCAGTCACCGTCGCTCGGCGCTTCTGCGTGCGCATGACCGCGAATGCCGTGCTCGTGCATCGCGTGCGACGCGTATGTGCGCGTGTGATTCTTGTGGTGTGTGGCGCATGTAAGGTCCGCCCTCGACACATTGAGGGTGACTATTGAGAAACCGAGAGCGAGCGCGGCGAGTTGACGGATCACGCACAGCAGTCTAGCAGCGCCCGCTTTCTATGGAAGGTGCGGTCGCCCTTTATCTGAGCTCGCTCGCGCCGCGATGGTGCGCGAGCCGCAGGAATTCCGCGCGCGTCATGGCGCAGCTGCGAAAGTCGCCGAGCAGCGCGCTGGTGATCGTGGACGAGTTCTGCTTCTCCACGCCGCGCATCATCATGCAGAGGTGTACCGCCTCGATCACCACGCCGACGCCGCGCGGCTCGAGCGCGTCCTGGATCGCCGACGCGATCTGTTCGGTGAGGCGCTCCTGGACCTGTAATCGCCGTGCGAAGACCTCCACCACGCGCGCGATCGCCGACGGTGACGCGGCGTGCCGGCCGGCGAGGTACCCCACGTGCACCCGGCCGAAGAACGGCAACATGTGGTGCTCGCACAGCGAGTAGAGCTCCACGTCGCGCACCATGATCATGTTGTGGTTGCGCGCCGTCATGCGCGCGCGACGCAGGACGTCGCCCGCATTCATGGCATAGCCGCGCGTCAGCCAGCGTAGCGCTTTCGCGACGCGGGCCGGTGTGCGCTCGAGCCCCTCGCGGTCGGTGTCCTCGCCCAGCAGCTCGAGCTGCCGCCGCACCAGGGACTCGAATTCTGTCATCCCGAGCGCAGCGAGGGATCTGCTCTTGTCCTCCCCCCTCCCGCCTCCCAGCTCCCGGCTCAGTGCGACGCTCATGGGTCGAAGCTAAATGCGCGCTCACCATTAGGCAAGAATTCTCTGTACATATTGTGGTGCCGGCGGCATCACTCTTGATGCAGACGCGTCCGTCGGCCTTCGCCGCCACGAACACAACTCGGAGAAACACATGCACCGCTCACCCGTTGCCCTCGCTCTCACGCTCTCCGCCCTCGCCGCCTGCTCCAAGGGCGACAAATACGCGGACACCACCTCTGCCGCCGGCGCGTCCACTGCCGCGATGGCGTCGCAGTCCCCGCCAGTCGGCGGCACGACCGCGGCCGCGTCATCCGGCGGCCTGACCGACCC
>DATFHG010000074.1:0-17230 GCA_035248725.1 Gemmatimonadaceae bacterium
CACGCTGATCGAGCTGCTGATCGTAATCGTCATCATCGGCATTCTCGCGGCGATCGCGATCCCGAAGTTCGCGAACACGAAGTCGAAGGCGTACATCACGGCCATGAAGTCGGACCTGCGTAACCTGGTCAGCGCCGAGGAGTCGCTGTTCTCTGACTCTGCGCGCTACACCACGAACCTGACGTCGCTCGGCTTCAAGGCCTCGACGGGTGTGACCTCCCCGACCGTTGTCACGTACCCGGGTGCCTGGGTTGCCACGAACAGCCACACGCAGCTCAGTGGTTCGGAGTGCGGTATTGGCGTGAACACGACCAATCCGACGGTTGGTACGGCGGGCGAAGGCGAGCCGGCCTGTAAGTAGTCGCGAGTTGGGAGTTATGAGCTGAGAGTCGCACAGAGACTTTCGGTGGCCGGGTCGGGCGAAAGCCCGACCCGGTTTCTTTTGTGCCGCCCGTTCCGTCATTCTCCCGCCTCCCGCCTCCCTCCCCCCGTCGCTGTCGCCCGTCGCCCGTCGCCCGTCTCTCATGTCCCGCCTCTCCCTCCGTACTGAGCTGCTCCTCAACATCGGCCTGCTGGCCGCGGCGGCGCTGTTGCTGGCGGTGCTCAGCGTCTATCTCCTGTACGACGTCTTCGGCGAGCACGGCGCACTCTACATCGCGGTGCTGGTGAGCGCGGACCTCGTCGTCCTCGTGGGCTACCTCGCGTACCAGCTGGACCGCGTGATGCTGCGGCCCATTCGCGCGGCAACGGCGGCCGCCGAGGCGATCGCCGCGGGGGACCTCGCGCGCCGCCTGCCCGCCGGTGACACGCGCGAGATGGCCAACCTCGCCGATTCCGTCAATCGCATGACCGACCGTCTGCTCGAGGAGCGTGCGCATCTCGTGCGCGTCGAGAAGATGGCAAGCGTGGGACGACTGGCAGCCGGTATCGCCCACGAGATCGGGAATCCGCTGGGCGCCATCAACGGGTACACGCATCTGCTGCGCACCGCAGCCTCGGGCACGCCGCAGGCGACGGACGCGCTGGCGGGCGTGGACCGCGAGAGCGCGCGGATCGATCGCATCGTCCGAGGGCTCCTGGATTACGCGCGCCCGCGGCACAACGCGTCGAGTGTCGTGGACGTCGCCGACACCGCGCGGGCCGTCGTGGAGCTGCTCACCACGCAGGGCGTCCTGAAGCGCGTACGCGTGCGCCTCCACACCCCGGCGGACACGCTCGTCTGCGCGGCGGGCGAGCGGCACGAGCTCGAGCAGGCGTTCGTCAATCTTCTGCTCAACGCCGTGGACGCGATGGATGGACGGGGCGAGATGTCCATCGTGGTGCGGCGCACCACGCGCGACGAGCTGCGCGCGGGCGCGCGTCGAGCCAGCGATCCTGGCGCGCGCGTCCCCAACCCGCCGAGTGCCCGCGTGCTGCGATGGCTGGAGTCGGTGAGCGAAGGAAGCATCGCGACCGTCGTGATCACGGATTCCGGTCCTGGCATCCCCGCCGCCGACGCGGAACACGTGTTCGAGCCGTTCTTCACGACCAAACCGCCCGGGAAGGGCACGGGGCTCGGTCTGGCGATCGTCGCGCGTGCCATCGAGAACTTCGGCGGTACCATCTACGTCTCGTCGTCCCGTGAGGGCGGCGCCGCATTCCGCATCCTCCTGCCGCTCGTCTCGGACGCGCGCGCATCCCGTCCCCGCCTCGCCGCCGTGCAACCGGTCGCTGTCTCATGAACATTCTCGTCGTCGACGATGAGCTGGGTCTGCGCCACACGCTCACGCTGATCCTCGGCGCCGAAGGACACGACACGCGCGCGGCGTCGGACGCGGAATCGGCGCTGGCGATGCTGGCGGAGCAGGACGCGGATCTCGTGCTGTGCGACGTGCGCATGCCGGGACTTGGCGGTCTCGGTTTCCTCGATCGATATCGCGGCACGGCCGGCCGAGCGCTCGTGATCATGATGAGCGCGTATGGCGATGACGACGCCGCACTCGACGCCATCAAGCGCGGCGCGCACGACTTTCTCCCCAAGCCCTTTCGCGCCGATCAGGTGTTGCTCGTCGTGCGCAAGGCGATCGAGCGCGAGGGGCTGCGCGAGCAGGTGCGCCGGCTGCACGAAGAGCTCGAGGCACTGCGCGCGCCGCACGGCATCGTCGGCAAGAGTGCGGCGCTCGCGCAGGCGGTCGCCGTGGCCCGCAAGGTGGCGAAACACCCCAGCACGGTGCTGGTCACGGGCGCGAGCGGGACGGGAAAGGAACTGTTCGCACGACTCATTCATGACGCCGGTCCGCGCGCGTCGGCGCCCTTCGTCGCCATCAACTGCGGTGCCATTCCGGAGCAGTTACTCGAGAGTGAGCTCTTCGGACACGCGCGCGGCGCATTCACGGGCGCGGTAGACAGCCGCAGCGGTCTGTTCGAGGAAGCGAACGGCGGCACGCTGTTCCTCGACGAGATCGGCGAGCTGCCCGTGCCCCTCCAGGTGAAGCTCCTGCGCGCGCTGCAGGAGGGCGAGATTCGTCGCGTCGGCGACAACACCGCGCGCCCCATCGATGTGCGCGTGGTCGCGGCGACGTCGCGCGATCTCGACGACGAAGTGCGCGCGGGCCGGTTCCGCGCCGACCTGTTCTACCGCGTGAACGTCGTGCGCATACAGCTGCCGGCGTTGCACGAGCGCCGCGAGGACATCCCCGACCTCGTGCGCCATTTCATCAGCGTGTTCAACACCCGTCTGCAGCTCGGCATCCGCGGCGTCACGCCGCCGGCCATGCGCCTGCTCATGGAGTACGCGTGGCCGGGCAACGTCCGCGAGCTCGAGAACGTGATCGAGCGGTCGATGGTGCTCGCGGACGGAGCGCACGTCGACGTGGAGCACCTGCCCGCGGCCATCCAGTCGCCGGGCCCGTTGTCGGCGCCATCCGAGAACGACGACATCGATCTGTCGGTCAAGCGCCGCACGGAAGCGCTCGAGCGCGACCTCATCGGCAAGGCGCTGCAGCAGACCAATGGCAACCGGACGCGCGCCGCGCGCCTTCTCGATCTCTCGCACCGCGCGCTGCTGTACAAGATCAAGGAGTACGGGCTGGAATAGAACGATGACGCGCGGGCGCGGCGCGCCTCTACCGTGCGCCCATGCGACACGGATTCAGTCTCGTCGAAGCGCTCGTCGCGCTCGCGCTCTTCCAGATTGCCATGCTCGCCCTGGCCGCGTCCACCGCGGTCGCCGCGCGCGATCTCGCGGATGCGGCCCGGCGCACGCGCGCGACGTCGCTGGCCAGAAACGGCGTGCAGCTCATGCTGGTCACCGCCTGTGCCGACGCCGTCGGCGTCGAAGAGGTCGCGCACCCGAATGCCTACATCGAGCATCGGCGCCGCTCCGTTGCCGCCGCGGGACGACGCGAGCTGGTCGACAGCGTCGTCTACGCCGTGCACGGGAATCGCGACCGGGCCATCGTTCTGCGAACGTGGGCGTTCTGTCCGCCACCGCCGCCATGAAGCGCGGGTGGACGCTGGTCGAGATGCTCGTGTCGCTCTCGGTGACCGCCATGATCGTCGGTCTCGCGGTGCACGCCGCACTCGGCGAGATGCGGTTTTTCCGCGGCGCGGGAGAGATGGCGGCCGTCGAGCGCCAGCTGCGTGAAGCCACGGATATCGTGCGCGCCACGGTCGCGGGCGTCTCGTCCGCCGGCGGCGACATACTGGTCGCTCAGGATTCAGCGCTCGAGGCGCGCGTCCCGCTCGGCACCGCCGTCGTGTGCGCCGGTAGCGTCGGGCGCCTCGTCATCCCGATGCCGCGCACCGCCGGGAATGCGCTGAGCAGCTTCGTCGAGTCGCCGCAGCCCGACGACATCGCGTTCGCGCTCCTGAACGATTCCCCCGACGACGTCTGGCTCACGCTGCACGTGGCCACCGCCCCCGAGTATGCTGGCGGCTGCCTGTCGTTCCGGGATACCGATGGCGCCTGGTCACTGACCATTCGTGAGCCGGTGACCATCCCTCAGGGCAGCGTGTTGCGATTCGTTCGACCGATGCGCTTCAGCCTGTACCGGGCGTCAGACGGTCGCTGGTACCTCGGGGTGCGCGACTGGAACGCGACGGCGCAGCGCTTCAACACGATTCAGCCCGTTGCCGGTCCGCTCGACGCGGCGAGCGACGTAGCCGCGCTGTCCGGCTTTCGCTTCGAGTATCTCGGCGTCGACGGAGCGCCCCTCGACCCCGTTGCGGACTTGCGACAGATCGCCGCGATCCGCGTCGTCGCGCGGGCGACGTCCCTGCGCCCCGCGCGCATCGCGGGCATCGCCACGATCGCGGGCGAGCGCTTTGCGGACAGCGTCAGCGCCACCGTGGCGCTCCGGAACGCCCGATGAAACCCGGCGCCGCGCTGCCCATGATGCTCTTCGTCCTGGCCATGACGAGTGCGCTGGCCGTGAGTGGCGCGTTCGTCGCGCGACAGATGGCGGCAACCGCGCGGGTCGTCGAGACCGGGGCCACGCTCGAAACGCCGGCCGACGACGCCATCACGTCTGCCATCGCCGCATGGGACAGCGTCGGCCGCACCGATCAAGCGGTTGGAGAGACGGTCCTGCTCGCCAGCGAGCACCGCGGTGACATCGAGCTCGACACGTGGGCCACGCGACTCGCGCCGTTGACGTACTGGCTGGTCGCCGAGGCGCGCCGAAGCGTTCGACCGCGGCTTTCCCGTCGCGTGCACCTCCTCGTGGCCATCACAAACGGTGCGCTGAGCCCGGTTTCAGAGCGGAGTTGGAGTGAGCTGCCTTGAGGCTGGGGGGCTCAATGGGCGACCCAAGGTGGCGAATCCACCCTGGCAAATTTTGCGTGCCCCCCAACTGCCGATGTTACCAGTGGTTGCGTGAGTCGTAAGACCCGTGAGTGACCGAGCGCGACGTCGCGCCGTCCTTTCTTGCACGGTGCCCCCACGGACCGCCTAAGTGCAGGACTGGACGTTTGGTAACCCGCATCAGTTAAAGCCTCGTGACAACTGTCGCCTAAAGCAGTCCTCCTCGGGCGGCGTGTCACAATCCTTCTCACCGTCATGGCTCTTTTCGGTCGGAAACGCTCTACCGTCGGCCTCGACATCGGCTCCGGCCTGATCAAGGTCGCGGTCATCGATCACTCCAAGCGCGACCCGATTCTCACGAAGGTGGCCATCCAGCCGCTGCAGCCGGATGCCATCGTCGAAGGTGAGGTCATGGATCCCGCTGTCGTCGCGGAAGCCATTCAGGCCGCCCTGAGTGACGCCGGCGTCAAGAGCAAACAGGTCGTCACCGCCGTGGGCGGTCGCGACGTGATCATCAAGCCGATTCAGATCGAGCGCGTCAAGGAACAGCAGGCGCGTGAGCTCATGCGCTGGGAAGCCGAGCAGCACGTGCCATTCGACATGGAGTCGGTGGAGTTGGACTTCCAGATCCTCGATCCCGACGGCGACGGCCTGGAGATGCGTGTGCTGCTCGTCGCCGCGAAGCGCGAGCTCGTGGAATCCAAGGTGCGCGTCCTCACGGATGCCGGCCTCGAGCCCGCGATCGTGGACGTCGACGCGTTCGCGCTGCACAACGCCTTCGAGCTCAATCATCCCGACGCGATGCAGGGCGTCGTGGCGCTCGTGAACGTCGGCCACGACGTCACGAACATCAATATTCTCGACGACGGCGTCCCCGTTCTGACCCGCGACCTGACGCTCGGCACGCGACACTTTCGCGAAGGCCTGCAGCGCGAGCGCGGCGTCAGCATCGAGGACGCCGACAAGCTGCTGCAGGGCTTCGACCGCTCGCCGCATCTCGACGCCGTGATCGAATCGCGCGGCGCCGACATCGCGACCGGCGTCGAACGCGCGGTCGCGTTTCTCGCGTCGAACTCGCGGGGCGGCGCCAGCGTGCGGGCCATGTACACCTGTGGCGGCGGCGCGCGCATACCGGGGCTCACTGAAGCGCTCGCCGCGCGATTGAACATCACCGTGGAACAGGCGAACCCGCTCGCGGCGCTCACGATCGAGGATGACGCCCTCGAGGGGCTCGTCACCGACGAAGTGTCGCCGTTGCTCATGCTGCCGATCGGTCTCGCACTGCGGCAGGTCGCATGATCGAGATCAACCTCCTCCCCGGCGCCAAGAAAGCCAAGCGTGGTGGCGGCGGTGGACCATCCATCAACTTCGCCGCGATCGGTGCCGCGATCTCCGCGCGCGTCAAGGACAAGTTCCTGGGCGCGGCCGTGCTGTCCAGCATCATCGCCTTCACCGCGATCGCGCTGCTGTTCCTGTCGCAGCGGAATCGCGAAGCCAACATCCGCACCGCCGAGGCGAAAGCCGTGGAAGACTCCACGCGCTACGCCGCCGTGCTGAAGGATCGCGGTCGCGCCCAGGCGCGCCGCGACAGTGCGCTCATCCAGCTCAACATCATCCGCGCCATCGACGAGGATCGCTTCATCTGGCCGCACGTCATGGACGAGGTGAGCCGCGCCCTGCCGATCTACACGTGGTTGCGCGCGCTCAATTACTCGGGCACGGCTCAGGGACTCAACCCGCCGGCCGCCATGAAGGCGCCGCCGGCGGAGGATCCCACCAAGCCGTCCCGGAAGAAGCGCGCCGAGCCCGTCATTCCGCGCGACACGGTGCATCTCCGCATCGTCGGTCGCACGGTAGACATCCAGGCCTTCACGCGGTTCATGCGCAGCCTCGAGGATTCTCCCTTCATTGGCGGCGTGACGCTCCAGAAATCGGAGATCCAGCTCGAGGGGGGCAAGGAAGTCACGCAGTTCACACTGGACGCCACGTACACGCGCCCGGACACCGCCCTGCTGCGCCGGGCTCCCCTGACGCTGACGTCGAGATAAGCCATGGCACTCCTTCCCTCGAATCAGCGCGATCAGATCATGGTCGTCGTGTGCGTCCTCGCCCTCGGGCTGGCGGGCGCCTACTACATGTATCTGTGGTCGCCAAAGAACGAGCAGCTCACCACGCTCCAGGCACGCGTCGACACTCTGGTCGCGCAGAACGAGATCTCGCAGCGGTCCGTCGCGAGCGGCACCGCGGCCAAGCTCCGCGCGGAAGCCGACGAGTACGGCCGCATGCTCGGCGTGATGCGCCAGCTCGTCCCCGTCGCCAACGAAGTGCCGACGCTCATCGATCAGGTGTCCACGGCGGCGCGCGAGGCGGGCCTCGACATCGGTGACATCTCGCCGCTGGGCGTCATCAACGGCGACGTGTTCGACACGTATCGCTACAAGATGTCCGTGAGCGGGCCGTATCACCGCATCGGTCGCTTCCTCAGCAACGTCGGGTCCCTCACGCGCATCATCGCGCCGATGAACCTCTCGCTGCTGCCCACGGCGCGCGATACCAAGACCATGCGGGTGCGCCCGAAGGAAGCCATCCTGGACGCGTCGTTCGAGATCCAGACGTACGTGGCCAAGACGAGTGCGCCGCCGCCGGCAGCGGCTGGCGCGGCGTCCACCGCTACCAAAGGACGCTGACCGTGCGCGCACTCCTTCTCGCCGGCTGCATTGTCTTCGCGGGGGCCGCGGCCTCGGCGCAGGGAACGAAAGCTCCTGCGACGAAGCAGCCTGCGACTGCCACGAAACAGAGCGCGCCTCCCGCGACGAAACAGGCGCCGAGCGCCGCCACCAAGCAGGCAGGCACGGGCACGGGCGCCGCTCCGCAGCGCCGACCGGCGCTGGTCGTCGCCCCCGAAACAGGGCCGTCCAAAGCGCCCCCGGTGATCATGCGCGAGGTGTTCGCGTACGACGCCGGCGGACGCCGCGACCCCTTCTTCTCGTTGCTTACCAGCACCGAACTGCGTCCCACCGTCGCCGACCTCAAGCTCGTGGTCGTGTTGTTCGACCAGACGGGACGGCGGCCGGTCGCTGTCATGCGGGACGTCACCACCAATACGCAGTATCGCGTCACCACGGGAATGACCCTCGGACGGATGCGCGTATCCGAGATCAAACCCAAGACGGTGATTTTCACGATCGAGGAGTTTGGCCTCAATCGCCAGGACTCACTGGTTCTCGGCGATACCACCAAAGCGAGGGCGAAATGATGCGATTCCGGACGGATGTGCCTCATGCGACGACGCGCGCGACGCGCGTGGTCGCGTGTGTGGCGAGCGCCGTCCTCCTGGCGGCCGCGACGGCGCCACGCACGGACGACGGCGCTGTGACCTCCTTGAGCGTCGAGCCCACCAGCGGACGCGCCCACGTCGTGATCGGCGTGAACGGCGACGTCAGCGTGCGTGACTTCGTGCTGCACGATCCGGAGCGGATCGTCGTCGACATCACCGGCGCCACACTCGGCGTGAAGAAGCACGGATACGATCGCGTGCAGCGTGGCGGCGTTCTGGACGTGCGCTACGCGCAGAACCAGCCGAACGTCGTGCGCGTCGTGCTCACGCTGGCGGGACCGAAGACCTACAAGGTCACGAAAGGCCCCGGCGAAATCCGCGTGTCCGTGGACGGCGGGGGTGATTTCGCGGCCTGGCGCGTCGGCAACGGCGGCGCCGTGACGGTCGCACAACAGTCGTCCGCACCGCAGGCGCGGCAGGTTTCCGCGGCGGAGCCGCGGCAGGCGTCCGCGCCCATCTCACTCGTCCGCGCCAGCGTGTCCGTCGACACGCCGCCGCCGCTGCCCGTGATGTCGTCCACCACGCAGCTGAACGCCGGCAACGCGCCGACCAATCCGCCGACGGGGCCGGCCTTGCAGCCGGCCACGCAGCCGGCCACGCAGGGTCCCCCGACTCAGCCGCACATCACGATCGCCTGGGAGAAGGCGGACATCCGTGACGTGCTCGCCGCTTTCGCCGCCTTCTCGGGTCGGACGATCATTCCGGCGAAGGGCGTCGAAGCGACGGTCACGGCCGAGATCGTCGACAAGCCGTGGGATGTGGCGATGGACGCCATTCTCCGGGCCAATGGCTTCGGCGCCGTCGAAGATCAGAACGGCATCATCATCGTGAACACGCTCGAGGCGCTGGCCACACGGCCGCGGTTCGAGGCACTCACGACGCGCACCGTTCGTCTCAACTATGTGGATGCTCGCGCCGTCGCGGCTGCCCTGCAGGGCCGCCTGTCGCGCGATTGCAGTCTCCTCAGCAACGCCGGTGGCACGCCCGGCACGCCGACCGCTCCGGCCGCAGGCGCGACGCCGCAAAACCCCGCGTCGACGGTGATCGTGTCCGGCGGCGCTCAGGCGACGCCGCAGCTCTGCCCGATCCGTGGCGCCGTCACGGCCGACTCGCTCGGCAACACGGTGTCGATCACCGACGTGCCGACCGCGCTGCCGGATCTGATCGCGTACGCGCAGAGCCTCGACGTCCGCCAGCCGCAGGTGAACATCAAGGCGAAGATCATCCTCGTCGATCGCACGCAGCTCGAGGGCCTCGGTCTGAAATACGACCTTGGCACCGGCTCGCAGCACTTCAATGATGTGGTCACTCGCGTGGACAGCAGCGGCCAGGCGGAATCGGGTACCGTGATCTTCCTCGGCGGCAACACGCTCTCGGCGATCGCGAATGCCGCGCAGGACGTCCCCAATGCCGCGTTGCGTCTCGTGTACTCGGCGGCGCTCGGCGCCTTCGACTTCACGACGTTCCTCGATGCGTTGCAGGAAGTGTCGCTGCTGGATGTGCAGGCCGAACCGAGCGTTACCACGCTGAATTACCGCAAGGCGATTCTGTCGGCGGGCACGCAGGTGCCGGTGCGCACCATCGAGCAGGGAACGGGCGGCAACGCCAACGGCGCATTCCCGCAGGTGACTGTGACGATGCGCCAGACCGGTATTGTGCTGGAGGTCACCCCCTTCATCACCAACAACCGGCAGATTCAGATGGAGGTTCACGCCGAGAACTCCGACGTGCAATTCCAGGGCGGAGATGTCGGCGCGGTCTTCCCCACGCAAAGCATCGACAACGAGCTGCTCGTCGCCGACGGTGAAACGGCGGTGATGGGCGGTCTCACCCAAACCAGTGTTCGTGTCACCAAGTCCGGTATTCCGCTGCTGGTCGATCTGCCGCTGATCGGGCGCCTGTTCGGCGTCACCAATCGGCAGGAGACCAAGCGGGATCTGCTCATCCTGATCACGCCGCACATCGTCGACGAAGGTGACATGGCGATGGAACCGCGGCGGTCCCCGTAGGAGTCGAAGTACATGCGCAATCCTTTCGTTCGTCTGGCGATCGCCGCCGTCGGCGTCGCAGTCGTGATGTCCTGCGACGCGCCGCCCGCGGCGCCGCGCTTCGGTAATGGCATCAGTGGCGGATCCACGGGCACCGGTCCCGTGACGCCGCCGAATCCGTCGCTGCCGGATACCACGCATCCATTCGCGCGCATCGACACGCCGAGCACCACCGGCCAGCTGTTCAACGTTGGTGACTCCATTCTCGTCGTCACGCGCATCATCGACGATCGCCAGCTCAACGCCCTCACCGTTCAGGGCATCCGTTACAAGGGCAACGCGAATCTCGGTACGCTCGTGACGACGTTCCGCTATACGCCGATCACGGCGCCCACCAGCGGTGTCTTCCGCACCGGGCTGACCGACACGGTCATCCGGCGCTACCTGCAGCCGTCGCTGCCGGTCGACACCGCGATCGACAGCCTCGTGATCATGGCGATCCTGTCTGACGCCGCGGGCAACATCGACACGGCGTTCCGTCGCGTGAACATCGTGACGGGCCCGAAGGTCGTCATCGAAGCGCCTGGCGCCACGGACACCGTCCCGGTCGGCGTGCCGATGAACGTGCGCCTCCATGTGACGCATCCGGACGGCGTGCGCAGCGACACCATCCACATCAAGGGCGAGCCGACGTGGCCCGCGGCCGCGCGCCTCGACACCACGATCGTCGTCACGTACTCGGGACAGCAACGCGACGTGGTGGTCGACACGAACATCATGGTCCCGGCGCTGGCGCCCATCAACGGGAAAATCACGATCACCGCGGCCGCCGTGGACGTGAACCGCAATCCCGGCTCCGCGCCTCCGGTAGTCGTCGTCGTGCGCGCACAGGGCACGACCGCGCCCAAGGTCACGACCGAGCTGCAATCACGCCTCGAGCTGGATGACAGCATCACCGTCATCGCGACGGGTGATGGGATCACCGCCGTCGGTTACATCATTCGCGACAGCGCCGGTACCATCCTCAAGCAGGCGCAGTTCCCGGTGTCTCCGGTCACCTCGAACGTTCGCAAGAACATTCCGCTGGCGCCGCTGTCGGACACGCTGCAGGGACGCCACGTCCAGATCTCCACGTTCGCCGTGGATGCCAGCACGCCGCCGCTCACCGGCTACTCGGTGAAGGTCGGCACGGCGGGCGTTCAGACGGATCCGTCACTGGCGTTCCAGGATACCGCGCTCGTGGTCTTCGGGCTCACGTACGCGCTGCCGCGCAACGGCATCGTCGGCGACATTGCCGCGGACGAAAGCCGTGGCAACGTCTTCCTGTCGAACCTGTCCTTCAACCGCCTCGAAGTCTGGCAGGTGGGTTCGCGCGCCTTCTACGCGCCGGGTGTTGCTGTCGGTTCGCAGCCCTGGGGCCTGGCGCGCACGAACAACCCGGACTCGCTGCTCGTCGGCAACTCCGGCGGCACCAACGTGTCCAAGGTCTTCATCGGATCCACCAATCCCGCGGCCATGAGCGAGGACCTCGCGCATCGCGTGCGCACGCGCACCGCGCCACTGTTCGAGGTCACCGAGGTCATCGACGTCAACAGCAACAAGATCAACATCGCGGTCGGCGACCCGCTCCTCTTCTCCAACCGCCCGCAATACGTCGGACAGATCGCCGACGGCACGATCTTCTTCTCGACGCGGCCCACGACGGAAGCGCCGAAGGGCATCGTCCATTACTTCGATCCGTCGCAGCCGTTCCCGGATCTGCACACGATCGTGAACTTCAAGCAGAAGGTTGGTCTCGTCACCTCGCTGGTGATGGACGTCGATTCCATCTACGTGCGTCCCGCGATCGCGTCCAGCGGCCTGCCGGACACGCTCGTGGTGTGGGATCACACGCCGGGCACGCTCAATCCGTCGGATTCCGTCCGGACGGTGAACGGCGTGGGTGCCGCACTCGCCGGCATCCAGGCGAAGGTGAACAGCGACATGCAGGTCATTCCGCGCGTGGACGTGTCCACCATCGGCATGACGGACACCACGTTCGTCGCCGTCAGCGGCGACCGGAACTGGATCGCCTTCGGTTCGGGCAACACGGCCGGCGCGGGTGACGTGTTCATGGCGTCGCCGGGCTTCTTCTCACCGATCTTCTCGCAGGTCGACCTCACGAACAACGCGTCCGAGCACGTGTTCGGCCTCGCGCTCGACAGCACCGGCGTCACGGTCGGCGCGCACGGCGCGTCGTCGTACTTCGCCAGCGTGGACGTGCCCTTCCACCTTCGTCTCCAGGGCTTGTTCGACACGTTCAATACTGGTGCGGGCATCGCCTTCCATCCCGCGGCGCGGGGCACCACGACCGCGAATCCGCTGGAGCGACTCGGCTTCGTGGCCTCGGACGACGCGACCATCCAGGTGATGGATATCGCGCACTACCTGTCGGCCGGTACGCTGCCGATCAAGACCAAGCTGTATGGTCCCCTCCGCGTCACGCGTCGCTTCCCCAGCGATCCGCCGGAGGTCGTGCTCAAGCTCTATGGTGTCTCCACGGAAGGTCTCGTCGTCATCGACGTGCGCTGCAGCGCTTCGCGCTGCGACGTCTCGCCGGTGCCGTAAGGAGCAGTCCACGTGACAGCGGGAAGCGGAATGGCGAAATTCGCCGTCCGCTTCCCGCTTTTCTTTTGCAGCACCTCGCACCACGGACGACATACATGCTGCGCTTCACCACCGCTGGGGAATCTCACGGCCAGGCGCTCGTCGCCGTGCTCGAGGGCATTCCCGCGGGCCTGGCGCTCCTCGCCGCCGACGTCGACGAACAGCTGGCTCGGCGCCAGCAGGGATACGGCCGTGGACGCCGCATGCAGATCGAGCGCGACGCCGTGGAATTTCTCGCCGGCGTGCGCGCCGGTGAGACCATCGGTGCGCCGATCGCCATGCTGGTGCACAACCGCGACTGGAAGAACTGGGTCGAGATCATGGACCCGGCGCCGCGGGCCGAGGATCCCGAACGCAAACGCAAAGTCACTCGCGTACGCCCCGGTCACGCCGATCTCACGGGTCTGCTCAAGTACGATCGCGACGACGCTCGCGACATCCTCGAGCGCGCATCGGCCCGCGAGACGACCATGCGCGTTGCCGTCGGCGCCGTCTGCCGGCGTTTCCTGGCCGAGTTCGGCGTGCGGATCGGCAGCCACATCGTCCAGCTGGGCGAGATCGCGGCCCGGCGCCCCGACGCGTTTCCGGACGACATCAACGCGGCGTCGGATGCGTCGCAGCTCCGCACGCTGGATGCCGACGCGGAGCGCGAGATGATCGCGCGCATCGACACCATCAAGCGCGAAGGCAATACGCTCGGCGGCATCGCCGAGGTTGTCGCGACGGGGCTGCCCGTCGGACTCGGGTCTCACACGGCGTGGGATCGCAAGCTCGACGGCCGCATCGGGCGCGCGATGTTGTCGATTCCCGCCGTGAAGGGCGTGGAGATCGGCATGGGGTTCGACGCGGCGCGCACCACCGGCGCACAGGTCCACGACGAGATCGAGCCGGCACCGGAGCGGACAATCACAGGCGGCGTACGGCGGAGAACCAACCGGGCCGGTGGGCTCGAAGGGGGAATGACCACCGGAGAACCCCTCACCGTGCGGGTGGCGATGAAGCCGATCAGCACGCTCATGAAACCGCTCGCCACCGTGGACGTGGCCACGGGCGAACGGGCGCAGGCGACGGCCGAGCGCAGCGATGTGACGGCCGTTCCGGCGATGGGAGTGATCGCGGAGGCGATGCTCGCGATCGTGGTCGCGGAAGCCATGTTGGAGAAGTTTGGCGGCGACTCGATGCGCGAAACTCGACACAACTATGACGGCTTCCTTTCGCACCTCGCAGACCGTCTCGGCGCTGGATCCCAGTAAGCCGCACATCGTGCTCGTCGGCCTGCCTGGAGCCGGCAAGAGCACGGTGGGCGCGCTGCTTGGCCAGAAGCTCTCGCGCACGTTCCTCGACTTCGACGCCGAGATCGAGCGGCGCGAAGCCATGACCATCCCTCAGATCTTCGGCGAGCGCGGCGAGCCGGCATTTCGAGAGCTCGAACGGAAGCTCACGATGGAGCTCAAGGACCTGGGCAACATGGTGCTGTCGCCGGGCGGCGGCTGGATCACGGACACGGAGGCGGTGTCGATGCTCAGGCCGCCAGCGATGCTGGTTTACCTGCGTGCTCGCCCCGAGACCGCCCTCAAACGACTGGGTGGCGCCGCCGGCGCTCGTCCCCTCCTGAACAAGCCCGATCCTCTTGGTGAGTTGAACAAGCTCTTCGAGGCGAGAAAGCTTGCGTATCAGGCGGCCGATCTGGAAATCAGCACGGAACTCTATAACCCAGAACAGGTTACACAGGAGATCATCAAGAAAGTCGGCGTCGGCAAGTGACAGACTGGGTGTTTGCTGTCGCGATGATGCGGACACCCATTGACGTCGCCACTAGCTTGGTACCTCCGGTGACCTATCTAAGGTAGTGGGTGTCACTTTAGGACCGGCGGGGAGCCATTCGGTGATGGTCATGCAGCGCTCCCCTTCATCATGCACATATGAGCTTCCGCATTCTGGGTCCGCACGAGCGCGGCCGTTTCGCGCCTGAGGCGTGGGGGCAGTTACTGGCCCTTTCACGTTCCGGCACGGTGACGCCGTCCGAGCTCGAACAACTGATCGAACGCGCGCTGGTCCAGATCGACGGACGCATCGCGCTGGACGATCTGCGGGCGCTGGTCGAAGGCGCGGGTATCGCTGCGCCGGCCGCGGAAGGCTCCGAAACGGTACACTGACATGGCCGTACGAAAAACGGCGGGCAAGCGAGCGAAGAAGAAGGTCGTCACCGAGGTCGACAACGGCGCCGACAGCGCCGGAGGCTCGTCCCTGGTCATCGTCGAATCGCCGGCGAAAGCCAAGACGATCGGCAAATACCTGGGCCGCGGCTATCGGGTGAAGGCGACCGTTGGCCACATCATGGACCTGCCCGAGAAAAAGCTCGGCATCGATGTCGAGAAGGGATTCAAGCCGGACCTCGTCCCGATTCCCGGGAAGGAAAAGACCATCGCGGAGCTCAAGAGCGCGGCGAAGACGGCGAAGGCCGTCTACATCGCCACCGACCCTGACCGGGAAGGCGAAGCGATCGCGCAGCACGTCGCCGAGCAGATTCGTCCCAAGAAGGGGCGCAAGAAGGTTGCGGAAGACCCTGACACCGTGGCCGCCTCGGTACCGATCCGCCGCGTGCTCTTCCATGAGATCACGAAGGATGCGGTGCAGTCCGCGATCCAGAAGGCGGGCTCCATCGATTCCCGCAAGGTCGAGGCACAGCAGGCGCGACGCGTGCTCGATCGCCTGGTGGGCTACAAGGCGAGCCCGGTGCTGTGGAAGACGGTGAAGAAGGGAATCTCCGCTGGTCGCGTGCAGACCGTCGCGCTGCGTCTCATCGTCGAGCGCGAGCGCGAGATCCGTGTTTTCAAGCCCACGGAGTACTGGACCATCGAGGCCCTGCTCGAGAAGCAGGGACAGCAGTTCACCGCGAAGCTGCACCACATCGACGGCAAGAAAGCGGAGATCGGGAACAAGGACGCGGCCGATCGCATCCTGAACGACCTGAAGGGGCGCAAGAGCTTCGAGGTCACGGACGTCCGCCGCCGCGAACGCCGCAAGAATCCCGCGGCGCCGTTCACGACGTCCACGTTGCAGCAGGAAGCCGCCAAGAAGCTGGGTTTCGGTTCCAAGCGCACCATGCGCGTGGCGCAGGACCTTTACGAAGGCGTCGAGCTCGGGTCCGAAGGCGCGGTGGGTCTCATCACCTACATGCGTACCGACTCCACCCGCGTCGCGGAGAGTGCGGCCGGCGCTGCCCGGGATTATCTGCGCACGCTGTTCGGCGCCGAATTCCTGGCGGACGGCATTCGCCTGTACGGCGACTCCAAGAAGGCCAACACGCAGGACGCGCACGAAGCAATTCGTCCCAGCGATCCCACGCGCCGGCCGGACGAGATCCGCAAGCATCTCACGCCGGACCAGTTCAAGCTTTATCAGCTGGTGTGGCAGCGCTTCATGGCGTCACAGATGGCGCCCGCCGTTTTCGACACGACCACGCTCGACTTCGACATTGCCGCCGGCGCACAGCCCGACATCGGTCGGCGCAGCTATCTGTTCCGCGCGACCGGCAGCGTCGTGAAATTCCAGGGTTTCCTTGCCCTCTATCGGGAAGCACACGAGGAGGGTGAACACAAGGCGCTCGAGGACGAACAGCCGCTCCCGCTCATCGAGAAGGGAGAGAGTGTCCCCTGTAAGGGCATCACCCCGTCGCA
Source organism: Gemmatimonadaceae bacterium (assembly GCA_035248725.1). GTDB lineage: Bacteria > Gemmatimonadota > Gemmatimonadetes > Gemmatimonadales > Gemmatimonadaceae > DASPMP01. Next base: position 16,435 of record DATFHG010000074.1, read on the forward strand.
GCACTTCACCGAGCCGCCGCCGCGCTATTCCGAGGCGTCGCTGGTGAAGGAGCTCGAGCGCCTCGGGATCGGCCGGCCGTCCACGTATGCGTCGATCATCTCGGTGCTCGTGGATCGCCGGTATGTGGAGCTCACCAACAAGCGCTTCTTCCCCACGGAGCTCGGCGAAACCGTCGAGCGTGTCATGGTGAAGCAGTTCCCGGACGTCTTCAACGTGGGCTTCACGTCGGAGATGGAGGAGGAGCTCGACAAGATCGAGGAAGGCGACGTCGACTGGGAGAAGGTGCTGAAGGACTTCTACGGCCCGTTCGCAAAGCGCGTCGCCAAGGTGGACGCCCCCGCGCTCATCGCCGTGGCGTACGATCTCTCGGGGATCGATGCGTTGCGCTGCCCGGAATGCGGCGGCAAGCTCGAGCCGCGCGGTGGCTTCTTCGGGCCGTTCCTCGCGTGCGAGAACCATCCCAAGAAGTGCAAGTACACGCGGCCCATCAAGGGTGAGAAGGCCAAGCCCGTGATGACCGACATCCCGTGCCATCTCTGCGGTGCGCCGATGGTCATCCGCCAGGGTCGTAGCGGCCAGTTCCTCGGCTGCTCCACGTTCCCGAAGTGTCGCGGCACGAAGTCCATGCCCACCGGCGTCTTCTGTCCCAAGGATGGCGGCGAGCTGGTGGAGCGGCGCTCCCGGAAGCGCGGCACCGCGTTCTATGCGTGCTCGAACGAGACGTGCGATTTCGTCGCGTGGAACAAGCCGGTCAACGAGAAGTGTCCCGAGTGCGGGTTCGTGGGCGCGGAGATG
>DATFHG010000075.1:0-2479 GCA_035248725.1 Gemmatimonadaceae bacterium
GCGGTGAGCTGCTCCTGCAGTACCTCGGTGTGCGATCCCTGCACGAGCTCGAGCCGGATGCGATTACGTACCTCGCCCGACGTGATCACGTCGTACGACACCGTCGCGCCGGGCGCCAGCACCAGCGACGACGCGTCGAGCTCGATGCGCATCACCTGCCGCAGGCGGCGAACGATGCTCCAGCAGAAGAAGACCATGTGCACGCATGCCACGGCGATCAGCACCCGTCGCACCCACTGCACGACGGGCGACTCCGGTCGCGCTGCGGCGAGGCTGAACGTCTTCATGCCGCCCAATATTATGACGCCGGCGCATGCCGCGGATTATGGCAGAATTACGAGCTCGTTAACGTCACCGGTTGATGTCGACACGGTCGTGCACTTCCGCGAGCAACTGCTGGATGGACGTCTTGATCCCTGCCGGCGCGCTCGCGATGCCGAGCGTGAGCTCGGACGCCGCGGTGTCGAAGTCGTGCCCGGCGACGGCAATGCGCGCGGCCTCGAGATGCGACATCCAGGTTCCCGGATGCTTGCGCATGTCGCTGCGAAAGATCTCCATCGCCGCCTGCTGGTCCCCGACGCGCTGGAGTCCGCGCGCGAACGCGTACACCTTCGGCTGATCGCCCAGCGCGATCGCCCGCGTCTGGGCGGCATCGGCGTCCGCGGCGCGTCCAAGCAATCGCAGCGCGCGCGCCTTCGTGATCTCGTTCTCGAAGCGGTCCTCGAGCTGAATCGATTGCTCCGCATCCGCCAATGCTTCCTGCGCGCTCAGGGAGTTCGCCATGAGGTAGTTGGCGACTTCAGCGTACGCCTGCCACTCGGTGATCGCCCGCCCGCGCAGCTGATTGCGCAGGCTCCGGGCGACGAGTCGGGGCACGTCGACGGCGATGGTCAGGGGGACGGCGACGTCGTCCCACCGCATCGTGAGGATGACGGAGGTCGGCGTGGGATCGTCGAAGCTGTACGTCAGCACTTCCTGATGCGGAATGGATCGCGGCTGAACGGTGACGCGCAGCGCGTCTTCCGTGGAATCGTAGGTGAAGCTCCCCCACGACGTGAAATTGCGCGAGAAGATCACCGTCCATGACGAGGGTCCCGGGATCATATGCACCCCGTAGATGCCGCGTGGGAGCACGTGGCCCTCGACGGACACCGTGTCCGTCGTCTCGAACGTGGTGTTCCTGTTCGCGCCCGCACGCCACACTTCACCGTATGGCTGAAGCCCGCCGAATATCTTGCGTCCCGCGACGAGCGGCCGGCTGTAATCGATGGTGAGATCGGTGAGGCCGACGCGCTGCGTCGTTCGCGCGTGCTGACTCACGTCGGGCAGCGTGAGCACCGCGGATTGCGCGAAGCTCGGCGCGGCAAGGACGAGCGTCAGCACCGCGACAGACGGCGCGGCGGAGCGAATGATCCACATCGACAATTCTCCGGGCTCGGTATGCGTCGTGCAGGTGGACAAACCGTAACATGACGACGCGCCCGCGCTCCCACTGACGGATTCTTGCTCTCGCATCCGATGACGACCAGAGAAACGATCGAACGCTATTTCGACACACTCTCCCGGCGCGGCGCGCTGGACGCGCTCCTCGCGGATGATGTCGTCTTCGAGCGGCTCACGAATCCGCCGAACCGCGTCGAGGGCAGGAGCGCGTTTCTCGCGGCCACCGGGCGCTTCTACGGCAGCGTTGCCACGTTCGACGTGCGTGACGTCGTCGTCGACGATGACCGCGCGAGCACCCTCACTCGATACGCAGTGCGCACGCCCACCGCCAGCGAGCCCTTCGAGAGCTACGTTGCCGAGTTCTTCGTCGTGCGCGACGGCGCCATCGTCAAATTGTCGATCTGCTTCGACATGACGCCGTATCCCAAAACCTGAATCACGCGCATCCATCCGTGGAAGTGCTTCGAACCGAGCATCTCGTCCTGCGGCATCTCACGCCCGACGACGCGCACTTCATCCATGAGCTCGTAAACGACCGCGACTGGTTGCGCTACATCGGCGACCGCGGCGTGCGCACCGAGGATGACGCGCGCGCGTACATCGAGCGTGGACCGATGGCGATGTACACGGAACGCGGGTTCGGGTTGTACTGCGTCACGCTCCGCGACAGCGGAGAGCCGATCGGCATCTGCGGCATTCTCAAGCGCGACACGCTCGAGGACGTGGATCTTGGCTTCGCGCTCCTCCCCGCTTTTCGGTCGCGCGGATATGCGTTCGAGGCCGCCGCGGCGACGATCGAGCATGAACGCCGCGCGCACGGGTTGACGCGTATAGTCGCCATTGTCTCGCAGGAAAATCAGATCTCGCAAACGCTCCTGGCAAAGCTCGGATTCGCCTTCGAGCGAACCATACAGCTCGCCAGTGGCGCTGCGGCGCTCGCGCTCTATGCGATCGAGGACACGGCCTCTACCGCCGGCCGATCGCAGCCCTGATGACGTCTCCGAGCGTTCGCGACGCGGTGTGGAGCGTGCGCTCG
>DATFHG010000076.1:0-21358 GCA_035248725.1 Gemmatimonadaceae bacterium
ATCTCCAGCGGGGCAAGGTGCTGCGCATGTTGGCGGCGAACCACGGGTGCGAGCTCTCCACGACCTTGAACGTCTTCATGTTGGCTCGGCCGAGCGTATCGATCAGGACATCCAGTTTGACGACCGCGCCCTTCTTCGCCACTTCGCTGCGCACGGCGGCCGGCATGCGCGTGAACGGCGCGGGCCGCTGCGCGACTGGAGCGGGCAGGCGGTCCACGTCGAGGTCCGGCTTGTCCGCGGCGCGTTTTCGCGCTTCCGCACAATCGCCGAACTTGACCCCGGTCGGCGACATCGGCTTGGCATTCACGACTTCGAGGCCGGGATCGCGATGACAGGCTACCAGGGCGGCGACAGCGCCGACGCCGCACAGCTTCACAAAGTTCACGATTAGACTCGGGAGGAGGGACAGAGGTGGCTGACGACGCACGCCTCGCATCGCGGCGTCCGCGCCTCGCACACGGCACGACCGTGCGAAATGAGCAGATGGGAAAGCATCGTCCAGCGCTCGCGAGGAAACAGCGTCATCAGGTCCTGCTCGATCTTCACGGGATCCGTCTCGCGGCTGAGCGCCAGACGCTGGCTCAACCGCCCGACGTGGGTATCGACGACTACGCCCTCGTTGCGGTCAAAGGCATTCCCGAGCACCACGTTGGCCGTCTTGCGTCCCACCCCCGGCAATTTTACGAGGGCGTCCATGGAATCGGGGATCTCGCCGGCATGGTTTTCTGCGACTCGCGCCGACATGCCGAGCAGGCTCTTGGTCTTGTTCCGAAAGAATCCGGTGCTCTTGATCATCGTCTCGAGCTCCTCGGGATTGGCGACCGACATCGCATGCGCGTCGGGGTACTTCGCGAAGAGGGCCGGTGTCACCATGTTCACGCGCTTGTCGGTACACTGCGCGCTGAGAATGGTGGCCACGAGCAGCTCGTAGGGATTCCGGTGGTCCAACGCGCACTTCGCGTCAGGATATTCCGCCGCCAGACGCTCGTAGATCTCCGGTGCGCGCTCGCGGACCGGAGCGCGCCGGCGGGTGCGCCGCATGGCCGCCTTCCGTTTCGGGCTCATTGCCGTCTCGCCCGCGCAAAGGCGACCACGTCATCGCCCGAGCGGGCATTGAGAACGTCGCCGGCTTCCATCCAGCCTTTGCGGGCCATGGCGACTCCCAACTCCGTCCACGCGAGACCGCGGCGCGAATGCGCATCCGGGCCGATCTCGATCGTGACGCCGAGCTCCTTGGCGCGCTTGAGATACCGCCAGTCAAGGTCCAGCCGATGCGGGTCCGCGTTCACCTCGATGGCCACGCCCGCTTCCGCCGCCTTCTGCAACACCGCGTCGACGTCGAGCGCGTACGGTTCCCGCGACAACAGCAGTCGCCCCGTGGGATGCGCGAGCACGGTCATGTGCGGATCGTCCATCGCGCGGAGGACCCGTTCGGTCATCGCGGCGCCGTCCATCTTGAAGCGCGAATGTATGGATGCGATCACATAATCGAAACGATCGAGGAGCTCGGGATCATAATCGAGGCGGCCGTCGGCGAGGATGTCGGCCTCGACGCCCTTGAGCACGCGAATGCCGTCGAGCGATGTATTGAGTGCATCGATCTCGGCGTGCTGCTCGAGCATCTGCTCGCGTTGCACACCCGACGCGTAGAACGCGGCCTGCGAGTGGTCTGAGATGCCGACGTACGTCCATCCGAGATCGCGCGCCGCCGCGGCCATCTCGGCGATCGTGGATTTTCCATCCGAGTACGTGGAGTGGCAGTGCAGCACGCCGCGAAGATCCGTGAGCGCGACGAGTTGCGGCAGTGCGCCGCGCGCGGCCGCATCCACCTCACCCTGATCTTCGCGCAGCTCCGGTGGAATCCAGTCCAGCCCCGCTGCGGTGTACACCGCGCCTTCCTCGAGGCCACGTATGGCGGTTGCACGTGTCCCGAGCAGCGCAAGCACACGCTCCACGTGGGCTGCGCTTCCCGTCGCGCGGAAGTAGGCCAGGCCGAACTCGTCGGGAGAAACACAATAAAGATCGAGCCGGGTGCCATCGACGTACCTGATGGCGACCGTCGCGCCTGCGCCGTCGGCGCTCCGAACGCCGGCGAACCTCGTGAACGACTGCGCGACGCCGACGGGATCGGTGGCGCATGCCGCGACGATGTCGACATCGGCGACGACCTCGCGACGACGGCGCAGCGACCCTGCGAGCTCTGCGCGCACCACATCGGGATGCGAGCGGACCGACGTGACGAGCGCGTTGGCCTCGACGATCAGGTGCGGGTACAGCACGAGCGTGCTGGCGCTGCGCATGAAGTCGATCGCGCCGAGCAGCTTCTGCGCGGTCTTCGCCCCCATGCCTTTCATCTTCGTCAGGCGGCCACTCCGTGCAGCGTCCTCCAGCTCGCGCAGGGACTGGATTCCGAGCTCGGCGTACAGCTTGTGAATCTTCTCGATGCCGAGTCCGGGGACATCCATCAACTCGATGAGACCCTCGGGCGTCTGGGATCGCAGCTGCTCGAGATACCGTGACTCGCCGGTCTCCACGAGATCGCGAACGACGGCGATCGTCGCCTTGCCGAGACCGCGCACGCGCTCGAGCTCACCGGCGCGGAGCAGCGGAGCGAGGTCGTCCGCGCCCAATGCGAGCAGGCTGCGCGCGGCTTGCCGGTACGCGCGGGCCTTGAAGCGGTTTTCTCCGGCCAGCTCGAGAAACGACGCGATCTGCGACAGCGCGTAGGCGGCCGAGCGTGAATCCATAGGCCCGCAAATTACGCAAGCGTCGCGCGCGACCGGCGCTAGACGTCGGCTTCCACTCCAGCGGTGTGGCGCAGTTGCTCGACGAGGTCGTGCAATTGCCGCTCGGTGAGGTCCAGCTCCTGCGCGGCGCCTTCGCGATCGAGCAAGCCGGCGCGCATGGAGATCGCCACCTGGTTCAGGTACCGGATGCGCGTGAGGATTTCTTCAGTCGTGCGGCGCAGCTCGAGATACCGCCGCCGCTCCGCCAGCGCGCGACGGTACCGAAGCGCGAGCTCCGGCGCGGTGAGCCGCTCGGCAAGTGCGATCACCTCGTCGCGGCTGCGTCCTGGCAAGGCGCCACGGTCGGGCATGCCCGAATCATCGAGGTTGACGTCGGCGAACCAGAGACGGCCGACGTATTCCACGCCGTCGAAGGCGATGCGACACGTCACGTCGAGCTTGCGGCCGTCATGCTCGATCGTGGCGACATGCGGCTGGATGATGTCGTGCAGCGCCATGGAAGACGCGGGTGGAGGACTACGACACGCGGCCCAGGAAGTCGTCAATCGCGGCGAACAGCCCGCGGGGCTGTTCTACATATGGCACGTGACCGCAATCGTCCAGCACGACGAGATTCGCGCCCATGACCCGGGCGGCCTCCTGCGAGGAGGCCAAGGGAATGGGGTCCTGCCGTCCATGGACGATCAAGGTCGGCGTTCGAATAGCAGCCAGCCGACCGTCCGCGACGAGATCGAAGTCGCCGAGGCTGTCCCACACCGACTGCTGAACGCGCGCCATCACCCGGAAGGGCGTGAGATCCGCAGACAATCGCGGATCCGCGAAGTAGCCCGCGACGCTGATCTCGAAATTCCGCTGGCGGTATGCCGCTGGGTCGCGGTCGCGCAGGCCCGATGCGGCGAGCTCCTCCCGCATTCGCCGAATCTCGGGGCTCGCCTGGCGCTGGCTGAACTCGGCCTCGAATTCGGCGCGGAAACGACGCGAGACGGGCGCCGGATCGATCAGGACCAGCGCACGCGGCGGTGCGTCTCCGCGGCGCGCCCTGTCTGCGGCGTACAGCATCGCCAGGAGGCCTCCCCACGAATAGCCAGCAATCACGGAGTCGCCCAGATCGAATTCGCGCACGACATCGCCGACATCCGTCGCCTGCGTTTGCCACGTGATAGGCGTCTGATCGCTCGTCTTGGAGCGGCCGCCGCCGCGCTGATCGTAGAAGACGAGCTGGCGTCCGCCGGCCGCCGTCGCGAGGGACAGCATCTGGGGCAGCAGGTAATCGTGATGGGCGCCGGGGCCGCCGTGCAGGACGAGAATCCGCGCTGCCTCCGAGGCCGGAGGCCCATAGGCGCACCAGTACAGCGGCACGGCCGTTCGTTGCGTCATTCCCGAGGAGGCTGGCGGCGGAATCTCGTGCGGCGCCATCAGCTGCGCTTGCCGAGCTTCGCAGGGAGCCGAACACGATTGCCATTTCGGAGTACGACGATGTCGACCGTGTCGCCGGGTCGATGCGCATAGAGCGCGTCGGAATAACTCTGCAGGTCGGTGACCGCGCGACCGTCGAACTCGACGACGACGTCGCCAGCCCTCAGACCCGCCGAGTCCGCGGGACTGCCGGCGCGCACGCCCGTGAGCCGCAGTCCCGGGACGTCACCGCCGCTCATGTCGGGAATCGAGCCCAGATACACGTTCGAGCCCGGTGATCCACCCATGACCGGCGGCGGCGCCGACGCGCGCACGAAGGTCAGTCTCGCATCCCGTGCGTCGATCGCGCGCATCACGCGCTCGGCGAGTTCGACCACGCGTGCCTCGCCAGCCGCGTTGATGCGTTCCACGTCATCCGTGGCGCGATGGTAGTCGTCGTGCAGATTGGTGAAGAAATGCAGCACGGGAATGCCGCGCGCGAAGAACGAGCTCTGATCCGAGGGCCCGAACCCGTCGCCGATGCCGCGCACCGTGAGGCCAAGCGTTGCGTTGGCGGTGTCGACCAGCGTCGCCAGCTCACGCGCCGTTGCGACGCCGTACACGAGCACCGTGTCGCCGCGCAGGCGGCCCACCATGTCGAAGTTCAGCATGCTGACGACGCTGTCGAGCGGCACGGGCGCGTGCTCGACGAAATACTCCGATCCGAGGAGGCCGAGCTCTTCCGCGCTGAAGTTCGCGAACAGCACCGACCGGCGAAGCGGGCGGTGCGTCAGCAGGCGCGCCAGCTCCAGAACGGCGGCGGTCCCTGATGCGTTATCGTCGGCGCCGTTGCGAATGACGTCACCCGCCTGCGGATCGAGTGCGCCGAACGTGCTGCGCCCGAGGTGATCGTAGTGCGCACCGACGACAATGACCTCCCCTCGCAGCACGGGATCCCGACCGGGTAGCAACGCGACGACGTTCTGGGTTCGCGGCGAAGCCGTTGCGGCGCCGATCTGATGCGCGAGCATCGCCGATCGGACGCTGAACGGCTGGAGATACGCGGGCGCAATGGGCCGGAGTCCGAGGTCGCGGTACCGCCGCGCGAGGAATTCGGCCGCCGTGTCGTTTCCCGGTGTACCGGTGCCCCTGCCCTCGAGCGCATCGCTCGCGAGAAACGCAATATCGGCGCGCAGGCGGGTGGAATCGGGAGCTGCGGCCGTCCCCGGGCCGACGGTCACGCGGGCGCAGCCGGACACGCACGCCACGACGGCGATGAACCAAATACGGCGCATGGCGCTCAAGCTAACGGACCATTCTGGCGGGCGCGGAGCACCATTTTTACGTTCTGATTCCCTCCTCGCACATTCGTCTTCGCCGCTCGTGCGTCGCCAGCGCGACGCCACCATGGATCATTCCGCGACCTTCGCGCGCCATTTCGTCCGGCTCGTCTCGCTGCTGATGCACGACGCGCCGAACATCGACGAACAGAAGACGACGTTGCGCGCGCTGGTGACGCTCAACGAGGGCACCGCAGTCGTGATGACCGTGACGGAGACGCGCCTCGAGGTGAACGGAGCGCTCGTTCCTCCTGCGTGGACGGGTGTGACCGACGTCGTCAGCCAGATGGTGGCCCACTCGCTCCTCTCCGTCGCCATCGGTGCGAGCTCGTCGCCGGCCGATCTGCTCGGCGTTGCACGCATTCTTGCGTCGCGGGCGATGACAGGAGATGGCGGTGCCCACGCATTGGCAAAGCTCGCGGCGTTGAACGCCCAGGCCATCTCGTCCGTGACGCAGCCGGCGAGCGCGCCGACGGGATCCGCGCCGACCGCCGTGTTCGCGGCCCTGGATTCGGCCACTTCCATGGAGGCGACGACGCACGCGCTCGATGAGCTGGTCTTGCTCGGCGAGCGCTGCGTGCGCAGCGGACAAGCGGACACCGTCGCGGAGTTGCTGCACGGAGTCATGGCGCGCGACGCGGCGCTGACTCCCGGAGATCGCAAGCGCGCCTATATCCTTGCCGTCCGACGCCTGGCGAAACCGGCCGTGCTGCGTTCCGTCGCGACCCTGATCGTGCGGCGACGTGACGCCAGACAGTTCTGCTGCGAGATCCTCGAGGGCGCAGGCGAAGATGGCGCGGACGCCGTGATCGAGCAGATCGCGCACGCCACGACCGAGGAGGACCGCCGCGCGTTGCTCGACGTCCTGGGCGCGCTCACCGACGCGGTCACCGCGTTGCGACGCATGCTCGGCGATGCACGGTGGTTCGTCGTGCGCAATGCTGCCGAACTGTTGGGTGAGCTGGGCGCCACCTCGGCGCAAGCCGATCTCATCGCGCTGGTGCGGCACGAGGACGATCGCGTGCGTCGCGCGACGACGAACGCCCTGCTCAGACTCGGCACACCCGCGCCGACGCTGCTGCGCGTTGTGGAAGATGAGAACGACGCCGACGTGCAGCTTGCGGTGATCGCAGCGTTCGGTCGGGTGGCGACGGCGGACGCCGTTCAGGAGCTTGTGCGCATCGCCGAACGGGACGGACGATTCTTCCGGAAGAAGGCCGCCGCGGCGCGAGTGGCCGCGGTGCAGGCGCTCGGCGAAGCGCGGACGCCGGCCGCGCTCGTGGCGCTGCGGGATCTTGCGAAGGACAAGGATCGTGAGGTTCGTGACACCGCGACCCGCGCGCTGGCGCAGGCGACCCGGCAGGTCACCGCGCCGTGAAATCGGTCTTCTGATCCACCATACGACACACTTCCGCGATCAGGTCCGCGGTGTGGTCCACGTCGTCGAGACTCACCATCTCGTTCGGCGAGTGCATGTAGCGATTCGGGATCGACACGAGTGCCGTCGCCACGCCTTCCTGAGCAATGTGGATCGCGTCGGCGTTGGTTGCCGTGTCGCGGCCGATGGCGTGAACGGAGAACGGGACGTTGCGCGCCCGTGCGGCGGCGCGCAGCAGTTCGAAGACGACCGGCGATAGCAGCGCGCCGCGGGCCAACACCGGTCCGCCACCGAGCCGATGGTCGCCGATCTCCTTTTTCTCCATGGTCGGATGATCGGTGGCGTGCGTGACGTCGACGACGATCGCCATGCGCGGCCGGACCGCATTGGCGGCAACGAGCGCCCCGCCACCGTGCCACGCGATCTCCTCCTGCGTCGTGGCGGCCGCGACGACACGCGCGGTCCCCGGCTTCTCGGCATACCGGCGTAACGCCTCGAGCGCCGCGAACGCGCCGATGCGATCATCGATGGAGCGCGAGACGATGCGATTGCCAGGGAAGTCATGCGTACGGGAATCGATGACGCCCGGGTCGCCGATGCTGATGCGGGCTTCGGCCTCGGCGCGGTTCTTGGCACCGATGTCGATCCAGAGATCGACGAACTTTACCGCGTTGTCACGATCGTTCTCCTTCATCAGGTGCGGCGCCTTGCGACCGACGACACCGATGACATCGCCGGTAGCCGTGATGAAGCGGATGCGTTGACCAACGAGGACCTGCGCATCCCAGCCGCCGATCGGCGAGATGTAGAGAAAGCCGTCGTCATCGACGTACTGAACGATGACCCCGATTTCATCGATGTGACCGTCGATGAGGATCGTCGGACTGCCGTTCGGATTCACTTCCGCCATACAGTTTCCGGCGACGTCGACGCGAACCTTGTCCGCGAACGTCTGTGCTTCGGACCGCCACGATCTACCCGCCAACGTCTCGAAACCCGAAGGGCCGGGCGCGTCCAGAAGTCGTTTGAGGAACGCGATGGCCGCAGAGCTCAGCATCTATCGATTCGCGGTGATGGGGAAGACGATGAAACTCATGAGAAACAGCATGAGGCCGGCGACGAACCAGCGCGCGTCGTCCGTGAGCCCGTAGTACACGATGCCGAACCAGGCCATCATCTGGCCCAGAAGCCAGCCCTCGACGACCTCTGGAATTCGGGACGCCGCGCGCCGGCGCTGGACAAACCGGCTATGCCAGAATCGCAGGTCCACAATCTGCACCAGGGCGTAGAGCCAGGTCATGACGCCAAGGACACGGAGCTTCGTAACCAAATGTGTACCGCGGGGGACCAGGCCGAGTGTGAAACAAATCCACACCAGGAGAGCCACGAAGAGCGTGATTCCCAACAAGATAGACCTCAGCCGCGGGAGGTTTTCCGGGGTGATCCAGGGTACGCTTGAGGAAGAAACGGTTGTGTGCGCGGACCCTGATGCTATGTGACTCACGCTACTGCTCCGTGGACCAGGTGCGGCCAATATACTTGCCGTTTGATTATTTACCCGACGCGACTTAAATAATGATGCTGCAAAACGACAACAAAACGACCCCCGCCGTCGGAGGCGACATGTCCTGGAAAAAGGCTCTCTTTCTTGGTGGCGCAGTAATGCTGCTGGCCGCGTGTAGTGATGCGACGGCACCGCGCCCGATGCGTACGACGAATTCCGGGACTGCCGCGGTGACGAGCAGCGGCACGATCAGCGTCACTGGGACGGTGTCGACCGGAACGTCCGTCGATCCGATCACCGGCCTGCTGGACGATTGCCGCAGTGGCTACTACGTCCGGTCCGGCGACAAGGACATCTGCATCAGTCTCTACTAACTGATCGCAGAAGCTCGACCAAAAGCATGACCGCCGCGCACCGCGCGGCGGTCATTTGCTTTTCTGGTAGACCGCGCGGCCACCGATGTACGTCGCGACGACCTGCGTACCGAGGATGTCTTCCGGCGCTATGCGCATGATGTCGCGGTCCAGAATGACGAAATCGGCGTACTTGCCAGGCGTCAGAGATCCGAGGTCGTGTTCCTGGAACGCCGCATACGCGGCCCAGATGGTCATCGACTTCAGCGCTTCCTCGCGCGTCATGCGCTGGTCGGGGAACCAGCCGCCGGCAGGCCAGTTATGCTCATCCTGCCTGGTGACCGCGGAGTGGAAGGTGCGCAGCGGATTCACCTCCTCCACCGGGAAATCGGTTCCGTTCGCGATGACGACACCGGTATTGAGCAGAGAGCGCCAGGCGTAAGAACCGAGCGTGCGACCGTATCCGATGCGTGTCGGCGTCCAGTACATGTCGCTGGTGGCGTGGGACGTCTGCATCGAAGGGATAACATCGAGCTCCGCGAAGCGGGGCACATCCGCATAATTGAGCAACTGCACGTGCTCGACGCGGAAACGATGATCCGCGGTCGGCACCTGCTTGAGCGCGGCCTCGAAGGCATCGAGGACGAGTCGGTTGGCCCGGTCGCCGATGGCGTGCACGTTGAGCTGGAATCCGTTGCGGAGGGCGCGCACCGCCACATCCTGAATGCGTCCCGGTGGTTCGAGGAGCAGTCCCCGGTTGTTCGGATCGTCGCTGTAGGGATCCAGTAACGCAGCGCCGCGCGATCCCATCGCGCCATCGGCGATGAGCTTGATGGCGCGGATCCACAGGTGGCCATCGTACAGCGCGCTCTGCGGGCCGCGCCGAAAGTATTTCGCGAGCGTGGAGTCGTCGCCGCGGACCATGACGTAGTTGCGGAGCGTCTGCTGGCCGGCACGCGCGAGCTCCTCGTACACGTCGATCACCTCCGGCGCGACCCCGGCGTCGTGGATGCTGGTGAGGCCGAACCGGTTGGCTTCGTGAATGGCCGCGAGCGTGGCGTTCCGGATCTGATCGTGGGTCGGAGCGGGGATGCGCGACTCGATGATGTCCATCGCATTGTCGACGAAGACGCCGGTCGGAGCTCCGCCGGCGCCGCGTTCCAGCCGACCGCCGGCGGGGTCGCGTGTCGACGCCGTGACGTTCGCGAGCCGCATGGCAGCCGCGTTTGCGAGGACGGCATGTCCATCGATGCGCGACAGTGACACCGGATGGTTGGGAACCGCGCGGGAGAGCGCGTCGTGGATGGGAAGTCGCGTGTCCGGCCAATCGTTCTGGTCCCACCCGTGGCCGAGGATCCACGTGCCGGCCGGAACCTCGCGCGCGCGCGCGGCCACGCGGGCAATCACCTCCTCGTAGGACGTCGTGCCGACGAGGTCGACCTCGCTGAGCGTGAATCCGAGTCCGAGCAGATGCGCGTGGGCGTCCGCGATTCCGGGGATGACCGTCGCGCCGCCGGCGTCGAGCAGCGTCGTCTGCGCGCCGCGCAAAGCGAGAGCGCCACGCTCCGAGCCGACGAACAGCACCCGACTGCCGCGAATCGCCATGGCCTCCGCGACCGGCCGTCCTTCGTCGACTGTATAGATGCGGGCGTTGGTGACGATGAGGTCCGCGGGCGTTGCCGCGGGTGCGGGCGACTGGGCCTCGATGCCTGTCGGTGACGCGCACAGCAGGCAGATGGCGACTGCAGATGAGAATCGCATCCGCCAAAAAGAAAGACTTACGGCAAACGCGTCCAGATCACGATGGAACCACAGGCGGGGTGCCCGAGTCGGTCGTTCAGCTCAGGCGGCAATCCCGACGGGCCGCGATACACCTCGAGTGCCTCGACGTCGTGAACGCCGATATCGTCGATGCTGAACCCTTCGGCGCGAATGCCGTCCACCCAGACGTCCGGTGGACACGCGCCGACCGAGCGCGCGTTGCGGACGGTCGCGCGTCCGGACCGATCCTGGCCGAGCCGCAGCCCGGGCACGTTGCGCAGCAGGTCCGTGATATACTGCACGTTCCGGGACTCGATGTCGCGCCGGTCGAAAAAGAATCCGTTGCCCGTCGCGCGGTGGCGATAATAATCGGGCAGTCGTGTTCGCAGGATCTCGTCCTGGTCGATGGTGATGCCCGGGAGATCGTGTGGCAACAGGGCGAGCACTACGTGGAGGGATTCCGTGCGGCCCACGGCGAGCGAGACCGTCGTGTCCAGCGGCGCGTAACCCAGGCGGCGGATCGTGACGGCGGCCGCGCCGCCGGAGAGACCGCCGAGCGAAAAGCGTCCGGCCGAATCGGTGACCGCGAGCGTACTGGCAGACACGAGACGCGCGAGCGCGATCGGGTGCCCGCTGCTATCGCGAACGGTCCCGCTCACGCGCGCGAGGGACGTCTCCTGACTCTCGCATGGCAATGCGATCAGACCGAGCAGCAGCAGCGCCCGCCATGCGATCAATGCCGACGTCAATCCATCCATGGGAGCTCCTCGTCCGCGCCGAGCGCGGTCCACCAGATCACTCGCACAATGACGGCGGCTGACGCGAAGGGCAAGCCGGACGCGGACCGCTAGCTTTCAACACCACCTCACGCCGATCGCCGCGCCGGAGACGTCGCAATGCACCGCATCTTGCCGTTCGCTCTGTTCCTGACGTTCGCGCGCGTCGCCGACGCGCAAACGCCCGCCTCCACACCCAGCGCGATTTCCGCGCCCGTCAGCGACATCCGATACGAGGTGACGTTCACCCCGGCGAGCGCGGGAGAGCGCCTGATGCACGTGGTGACCACCTTCACGGCGGCAGGCACGGATCCGATCCTGTTGTCCCTGCCGGCGTGGACGCCCGGCGCATACGAAATCAGCAATTTCGCTCGGTGGGTGGAGAATTTTTCCGCATCGGTGAACGGGAAGCCTCTGCGGTGGGACAAGCTCGATTACGACACATGGCGTATCCGGCGCGTCGCGGTCGCCACGTCTCCGGTCACCGTGGAATTCGATTACCGCGCCGACTCGCTGGACAACGCCATGTCGTGGGCCCGTCCGGATTTCCTGCTGTTCAACGGAACGAACGTCTTCATGTATCCGGAAGGCCGGCCGCTGAACTTCACGGCGCGCGTCACCGTGGTCACGGCATCCGGATGGAAGGTGACGACGTCGATGCCGAGGGTCGCGTCGACGGGGTCCGAGCGCGGTGCGACGTTCACCGCCTCCACTTACCACGACCTGGTGGACATGCCGTTCTTCGTCGGCGAGTTCGACGTGGACAGCGCAACCATCGCCGGAAAGTGGATGCGCTTTGCGTCGTATCCGTCCGGGGCGGTGCGGGGTGTGGCACGCTTCCAGGTATGGGATCAGCTGAAGAAGGCGGTGCCGACCGAAGTGGCGGTATTCGGCGAGACGCCGTGGGACAGTTACACGGTATTCGAGATCATCGACTCGACATACCAGGGCGCGAGCGGGCTGGAACATCAAAGCTCCCACGTCGACGTGCTCTCGCCGTTATACGTCTCCAGCGAGTTTCAGCCATCGCTCTACGCGCACGAGATCTTCCACGCGTGGAACGTGAAGCGCCTGCGTCCATCCGACCTGTGGCCCTACCATTACGACGCGCCACAACCCACCGCGTGGTTGTGGGTGAGCGAAGGCATCACCGATTACTACGCCGATCTCGCGGAAGTTCGCGGCGGCATCGTCAACGACAGCGGCTTCTATGCCCTGACGGCCGGCAAGATCAACGAGGTCAATGGCGTTCCCCCCGTCGCGCTCGAGGACGCGTCCCTCAACACCTGGGTGCATCCGGTGGACGGCACGGGCTACATCTACTACCCGAAGGGTTCTCTCGCGGGGTTCCTGCTCGACGTGCTCGTTCGGGACGCGAGCGACAACCGGCGATCACTCGACAACGTGATGCGCGAGCTGTACACGACCGCGTACAAGCAGGGCAGGGGCTTCACGCCGACCGACTGGTGGGGCGCGATCAGTCGTGCCGCCGGCGGAAAGTCGTTCGACGATTTCCAGCAGAAGTACGTCGACGGGCGCGAGCCGTATCCGTGGAACGACGTGCTGCCGCTTGCCGGCCTGCGCGTCCAGACGACGCGGGTGCCGCGATTGGGGGTGTCGACGATCCAGGACCAGCGCGGTGTGCTGATCGAGCAGCTCGACCCGAATGGCGCGGCGGCTGCCGCGGGTGCACGCGCCGGCGACTACCTGCTGGCGGTCAACGACATCTCTGTCGAAGACCAGAGCTTCGGACCAAAGTTCCGCGCGGCGTTCGCCGACGCGCAGGAAGGCCAGAAGCTCACGCTGCGTGTGCGTCGCGGTGAGGAGACACTCACGTTGACCGGTGGGATGCGCTTCGGCGAAGGCGAGGTCACGATCTCGGCGGATCCGAACGCCTCGCCGAAAGCGGTTCGCATCCGCACCGGCATCCTGCGCGGCACGACGGATCGCTAGCGGCGCGGGTTGACGTCCACCTGCTGATAGTAGCCGGACCACTCCCGCGGTTCGGTGACGATCGTGTTCTTCACGGTCTTCGCGACGGCATTCAACGCTTCCATCTCCATCGACGGGATGGATACGCCGGCGGTCTTCTGCACGATACGCGAGAACACGAGCGGATGCGGCGAGGTGACCAGGAGCAGAAACGCGGGCGGCTGCACCGTCATCGGTCCGCTGGACCGCGCCGTGCGGCGATTGGGATCGACGCCACCGGGATACACGATCGTGGTGTCCCGCCCGCGCGGCGCGCGGATGGTGTCACTCAGGGCCAGGGCTCCCGGAACGCGGAACGTGACCTGATGCGCGCCGGCAGACAGGTGATTGTCCACGCTCGAGTCGGCCGGGTACAACACCGTCGCGCTGTGCGACGGCACGACCAGGAGCAGCACGGCATACGAGGGCTGGTCGAGCTGGATCCATGCACTTGACGGTGGATGTGCGGTGTCGACCGCCGTGATGCGGGGTGTGGTCGTCCACCCCTCCGTCAGCGGACCACTGGCGGGCGTGCTCGCACACGCCGCCGTACCCACGAGCGCAATCGCACACCAGAACTGAGTTCGCAAGCCACACCTCGCCGTGCTACCGTAAGAACATGAACACACCGAACACACATCGCGCGCACGTGCTGGTCGCTTGTGCGCTCCTGCTTCGCGCCGCCGTGCCATTGTCTGCCCAGGGATCGCCCGGTCCAATCGCGTCGAAAACTACCGGATTCGAGCGTCAGGATGGCTTTTTGCCGCTGTATCTGGACCAACGCAGCGGCAAACTGCTCCTGGAACTTCCGAAGGACTCGACGCGCGCGCTACTCCTCGTGACGCAGGCAACGGGGCTCGGCTCGAATCCCATCGGCATCGATCGGGGTGCGAGCGACGCCTCTCATGTGATTCGCTTCGATCGGGACGGGGAGCGCGTGCTCGCGGTGCTGGAGAACCTGAAGTACCGGAGCAGTGCCGTCGACAACGCCGCGCATCAGCGCAGCGTGCTCGAAGCGTTCCCGCCCAGCACGATGGCGGCGCTGCCCCTGGTGGCCGAGGAGCAGGGCCGGCTGCTCGTGGATGCGACCGATCTGGTCGTCCGGGACTGGACCGACGTCATTGGCACGATCGCGCGAGCACAACAAGGCACGTACACGCTCGCGCGTGATCGCTCGGGTGTGAACCGGACATACACCAAGGCGTTTCCGGACAACACCGAGATCGATGTGTCGCTGACATACGCGCTGGCGAGCGGTCGTCCCGGGTTCATCCTGTCCGGCGTCGTCCCCGATCCGCGCGCGTTCACGCTGCGGCAACATCTGACGCTGAATCGTCTGCCCGATGCGGGGTACCGGCCGCGCGCGTGGGATCCGCGCGTCGGATACTTCGGCATCACGTTCCAGGATTACGCGCGGCCGATTCAGGAGCCGCTGCAGGTGCGATGGATCTCGCGGCATCGCCTCGAGCGCGTGAATCCGCGGGATCCGTCGTCGCCGATCAAGAATTCGATCGTGTACTACATCGATCGGGGCATCCCGGAGCCGCTGCGTACCGCGACCCTGGAAGGCGCGAAGTTCTGGGAGCAGGCGTTCGATCAGGCAGGCTTGAAAGGCGGGTTCCGGGCCGAGCTGCTCCCGGAGGGCGTGGATCCCATGGATGCGCGCTACAACGTGGTGCAGTGGGAGAATCGCAACGAGCGTGGGTGGTCCGTGGGGGGCGCGCTCGAGGATCCGCGGACCGGTGAGATCCTGAAGGGGATGGCGCGCCTCGACTCGCACCGCGCCCGAACCGATTACAACCTCTACGCGGGCCTCATGGGCGCGCAGCCGGCGGCGGCGGACACACATTTCGTGCTTGCCCGCGTGCGCCAGGTGGCGTCACACGAGATCGGTCATACGCTGGGACTTCAGCACAACTACATCGCATCCACATACGAACGCGCGTCGGTGATGGACTATCCGCCGCCGCGGGTGCGACTGGATGCGGCGGGCAACATCGACATTTCCTCGGCGTACGCGAGCGGTCCGGGCGCGTACGACGTCTGGGTCATCCGTTGGGGATACGGCATCTTTCCGCCGGAGTCGGAGCGGGATTCCCTCGATGCGATCGTCGCCGAGGGGCTGCGTCGCGGATATCTGTACCTGTCCGACGCCGACGCGCGGCCGGACTATGCGTCCGATCCGCGCACGAACCTGTGGGATGACGCGGCGACGGCCGCGGAATTCCTGCGTCACGAGATGAACGTCCGGCGTGTGGCGATCCGGCGATTCGGGCTGCGCAACATCCGGCCGGGTCAGCCAGTGGTGCTGCTGCAGGAGCGGTTCGCGCCCGTGTATTTCATGCACCGTTTCGCGCTGAACTCGTTGTCGAAGACGATCGGCGGCATGGAATACAGCAACGCGGTGAGCGGCGACGCGCAGCAGGCGACGCGGCCAATCGGGCGCGATCAACAACTCGAGGCTCTGCGTCTGCTCACGGGCGCGCTCCAGCCCGACGAGCTCGCGATCCCGGACACCGTGCTGTCCCTGATGGCGCCGAACGCGACCGCCGTCACGCCACAGGTGGAACTGTTCGGCGCGCGCACGCGTCCCGCGTTCGACGAGCTCGGGGCGGCGCGGACGCTGGCGCAGATGATCGTGGACATGGTGCTGCAGCGGGAACGCACCGCGCGGCTGGTGCAGTTCGCCAATCGGCCGGGCCCTCAACTCACGTTATCCGCCCTGATCGACACGCTGGTGGCCGCGACATGGAACCGGCGCGAGCCGACGTCCGCCAAGCTCGCGGCGTTGCAACATGTTGCGCAACGCGCCCTCACGGACCGGCTGATCCTCCTCGCGGCGGATTCCGCCGCGGCACCAGAGGTGCGTGGGATGGTGAGCTTCAAACTCCCGACGCTGCGAGCGACGGCGCGTGCGCGCGCCGGCGTGGCGGGCGGCAGCGTCGAGACGCGCGCTCACTGGATGGCCATCGCGGACGACATCGGGCGCTGGATCGACAAGCGGGAAGTGCCCGCGCTGTCGCCGGCGCTGATGGCGCCGCCGGGCGATCCGTTCGGCATACCAGAGAACTGACATGCGCATTCGTCGTCTGGGGATCGTCGGTGCGGGCACCATGGGAGCGGGCATCGGCGCGCTGGCTGCGTCCGCCGGCATGCCGGTCGTGCTCCTCGATATCCCCGCCAAGGATGGAGATGCGTCCGCACCGGCAAAGAAGGGCGTGGAGCGACAGCTGAAAGCGCGGCCGCCGGCGTTCATGGATCCGGACCGGGCGTCGCTCATCACCACGGGCAACACGCGCGACGACATCGCACTGCTGCGCGACTGTGACCTGATCATCGAGGCCATCATCGAGCAGCCGGAACCCAAACGCGAGCTCTACGTGCGGCTGGAGCAGGTGATCAACCCCGAGACGATCGTCGCATCGAACACCTCGGGCATCCCGATGAAGCTGCTCGTCGACGGCCGCGGTGACGCGTTCCGCAAGCGCTTCGTTGGAATGCATTTCTTCAACCCGCCCCGGTACCTGCATCTGCTCGAGATCATCGCGGCTCCGGAGACGTCGGCGGAGACGCTCGGCGAGGCGCGATCGTTCAGCGAGCGCGTGCTCGGCAAAGGAACGATCCGCGCCAAGGATGTCCCGGGATTCGTCGCGAACCGGCTCGGCGTGTACGGCATGGTGCTGGCGCTCCGCATGCTCGACGAGTTCAAGTTGAGCGTCGACGAGGTGGACGCGCTTACCGGGCCGGTGCTGGGTCGCGCGAAGTCGGCGACCTTCCGCACCGCCGATCTCACGGGGCTCGACGTTCTCGATCATGTGGCGCGGGAGCTGACCCACGCGACGGGAGAGGACTTCGAGCTGCCGGACTGGGTGAAGGGTCTGATTGCGAAAGGACAGCTAGGCGAGAAGAGTGGCGCCGGTTTCTACAAGCGTGTCGGGAAGGACATCCACACGCTGGACCGCACCTCGCTGGAGTACGCGCCGCAGAAGAAAGTGGAATCCCGTGAGCTTGCCGAGCTCGGAAAGCTGCCGCTCGACCAGCGATTCGCGCGCGTGCGCGATCTCGAGGGCACATACGGGGAGTTCGCGCGGACGTACCTGCTGCGGCTGTCGCACTTCGTGCTGCTACGGACGCCGGACATCGCGTACGACCTGCCGAGCGTCGATCAAGCGATGGAATGGGGGTATGCATGGGAGGCCGGCCCGTTCAAGCAGATGGACATGATGGGACTCGACTTCCTGCGCAGGGGCTTCGCGAGGCTCAAGCTCGCGGAGCCGCCACTTCTTCAGAAAGCCAAGGGCGCGTTTTATGCCGACGGCGGCGCGAAGGTGTTGCAGCTCGACGGGACGTACGGACCCGTGGAAGAGCGCCCCGGTGTGGTTGCGCTGCCGGCGCTGCACGCGAAGAAGCGGGTGCTCGACGATTCGTCCGACGCCAGTCTCGTGGATCTGGGCGACGGCGTCGCCTGTCTGGAGTTCCACAGCAAGATGAACACGCTCGGCGAAGGCGTCATCGACGGCTTGCGCCGCGCGCTGGATCGCGTCGCGCGCGACGGCATGCTCGGCCTCGTGATCGGCAATGACGACCCGCGCACGTTCACCGCCGGCGCCGATCTCGGCATGGTCGCGGGCCTTGCACAGCAAGGAGACTGGAAGCAGATGGACGCGGCCGTCGCGCAGTTTCAGCAGTGTTCGATGGCCCTGCGCTTCGCGCCCTTCCCCGTCGTGGCAGCGCCGTTCGGGCTGACGCTGGGCGGTGGCTGTGAATTCTCCCTGCATGCCGACGCGGTGCAGGCGCACGCGGAGCTGTACATGGGGCTCGTCGAGGTCGGTGTGGGGTTGCTCCCGGCGGGAGGCGGAACAAAGGAGCTCCTCTTCCGCTTCACGAGCGCATTGGAGCCGTACGAAGAAGCCGACGCCTTCGAGGCGTTGAAGCGCGCGTTCAAGCTCATCGCGATGGCGGCGACGAGCGGCAGCGCATTGGACGCGCGAAAGCTGGGCTTTCTGCGCGATCGCGATCGCATTTCGATGAATCGCGACTACCTGATCGCGGACGCCAAGCATCGCGTGCTCGATCTGGCCGCGGGATATGTGGCGCCGGTGCCCATGCGCATCACGGCACTTGGCGCGGAAGGCATGGGCAACCTGAAGTACGCGACGTGGGCGATGCACGAAGCCGGTCAGATCACGGACTTCGAAGTCACGCTCGCCAACGAGATCGCGTATGTGCTGTGCGGTGGCGACGGGCCACGTCGTGTGGTGACGGAACAGGACATTCTCGACCTGGAACGCGAAGCATTCCTGAAGCTTCTTGGCACGAAGGAGACGCAGGAGCGCATCGCGCACATGCTGAAGACGGGCAAACCGTTGAGGAACTGACCATGAAGGAAGCAGTGATCGTGTCCGCGGTGCGGTCCGCGGTCGGGAAGGGGAAGCGGGACGGGGCGCTGGCGAGCGTTCATCCCACGGATTTGTCCGCGTGCGTGATGCGCGGCGCGATCGAGGCCGCGGGCATCGACGCGTCGCAGGTCGACGACATCTTCTGGGGATGCGCGATGCCGGAGGCGTCGCAGGGACTCAACGTGTCGAGGCTGTCGTCCTTGCGTGCCGGCATCCCCGTCGAAGTGCCGTCGGCGACGATCAATCGCTTCTGCTCATCGGGCCTGCAGACCGTGGCATTGGCTGCCCAGGAGATCATGGTCGGCAACGCCGAGATCACGATGGCAGGCGGCGTGGAGATGATGAGTCAGGTGCCGATGTCGGGCTATCACACGCGTCTCTCGCCCGAGCTCACCGAGTCGTACATCGGCATGGGATTCACCGCGGAGCGCGTCGCCAAGCGCTGGAAAGTCACGCGCGACGATCAGGACCGCTGGGCGCTCGGCAGCCAGAAGAAAGCCGCCGATGCGTGGAGCGCGAGACGCTTCGACGGTCAGATCGTTCCCGTACCCGTCACGACCGTGACGTGGAAGGGCGCGGCGAAAGAGGAGTGCACGTCGAACTTCACCCGTGACGAGCTGCCGCGACCCGACACGTCGATGGAAGGGCTGGCGAAGTTGAAGCCCGCGTTCAAGGTGAACGGCACGGTCACGGCGGGAAACGCGAGTCCGTACTCGGATGGTGCAGCAGCACTGATCCTGATGAGCAGCGACCGTGCGAAGCAGCTGAAGTTGAATCCCCTCGCCCGATTCATCACGTTCGCCACGGCGGGCATCGATCCGGACATCATGGGCGTGGCGCCCATCAAGGCCGTGCCCAAAGCGCTCAAACGCGCGGGTATCGCCATGAAGGACATCGCGCTGATCGAATTCAATGAAGCATTCGCGGCCCAGGTGGTCGCCGTCGTTCGGGACCTCGAGATGCCCGAGGATCGTGTCAACGTGAACGGTGGCGCCATCGCACTCGGGCACCCGCTGGGTGCGACGGGTTCCAAACTCACCACGCAGCTCGTGCACGAGCTCGGGCGCCGCGGTGGTGGCATCGGGCTCGTTACGATGTGCATCGGCGGCGGCATGGGCGCCGCCGGCCTGTTCGAGGTGTTCTGAGCCGTCAGGGCGTCGGACGCCGCATCAGCGCCTCGATCTCGCTCATCTCGCGAGGCGCGCGTGAGATCCACTCGACGCCCTTGTCGGTGACGATGTAATCGTCCTCGATGCGGACGCCGATGTTGCGATAGCGATTGACGGCGGCGCGGATCTTCGCGCTCATCGCGCGGTTCCTCGGCGTGTCGGGCAGGGTCTCGAGCAGATTGTCGCGGACGTAGATGCCGGGCTCGATGGTGAATGCGCTGCCTTCGGCGATGAGCCCGGGCGCGAAATAGTACTGATCGGGGTCGTGCACCTCGAGACCGATGCCGTGCCCCAGGCCGTGCATGTAATACAGGACATACTGCGGCAGCTCGCGCGTCATCCCGTCCTGTGTGTAGTCGAACGTCGCGGTGGGCGATTCGATGAGACCGAGGCGCGTGAGGCCCGAGGCAATCACTGCGTTCGCGGAGTCATTCATCGCGCGCGCACTCTGACCGGGTCTGGCGTTGCGCTCGGCTGCAGCCTGCGCGTCGCGGACGATCTGGTACACGGCGCGCTGCTCGGACGAATAGGTGCCGTTCGACGGGATGGTGCGCGTCACGTCTGCGGCGTAGCCGGCGTACGAGGCACCGATGTCCATGACGACGACTTCGCCCGGCTGAATGGGTCGATCGTCGGCGTTGTAGTGCAACGTCGTCGAGTTCGGTCCCGAGCCGACGATGGTCGCGAACGACGGCCGTTCGGCGCCATTGCGACGGAACGTGTACTCGATGAGCGCCTCGATCTCGTACTCATTGTGCGCGGACGGCATCGCGCGCATCGCCTCGCGCTGCGCCTCCGTCGTGATCTCGACCGCGCGACGAATCATGGCTAGCTCAGCGGGTGACTTCCGGCCACGCAACTGCGCGACGAGCGCATTCACCGGCTGTATACGCACGTTCTGATGCTTGGCCCGGAGTGCGGCGACGAACTGATCGTCGGCACTGAGGACGCCATTGTCTCCGTCGGCGTCGGACACATCGCCATCGACGAAGAGGGGCAGGCCGGTCGCGCTCAGCGAGTCGAGTACGCCCGCCAGCTCATCGCGATTGCGAGAGGGGATTCCGGTCAGCTGCGTCGCGCCGACGGTGCCGAGGCGCGCGCCTGTCCACGTCTCGGCAGCGGGATCGCGGGGCAGCACGAAGAGCCATGGGCTCACGCGGCCATTGTGCTTGACCATGACCAACGCGACATCGGGTTCCTTGACGCCGGTGAGATACAGCATGTCCGGACGCTGATAGAACTCGAGGTAGTCCTCCCTGGGTTCGGGAGCGCCGAGGGCAAGAACGATGGCATCGGGCAGCCGCGCCAGGAGCGCGTCACGCCGGGCCGCGTACTCGCGCGATGTGAACTGAGCGCCCAGCTTGATGGGCAGTGCGAGGACGCTCGCAACGAGCAGAGGACGCAGAAGACGATTCATACTCCGCAGACGAAGGCCGAGCCGCGTGCGTGCATCGGCGTGAACACGAGAGCTCCCATGACTGAACTGAATTCTATTCGCTGGCCGATCGCTCTGGCGATTCTCGGCCTGTGTGTCGCGACTGCAGTGGGCGCGCAGGACACCAGCG
>DATFHG010000077.1:0-5501 GCA_035248725.1 Gemmatimonadaceae bacterium
GGGTGTACTGCCGCCATTCGTGATCGGTATGTCGATGAAGGAGGTACTCGTGCCGGCGGGCACGAAGATGGTGGCGTTATCGACGCCGACGACGAGGCCGCGCTCGACGACGACTGTGACCGGAAGCGCAAACTGACGGAACGTTCCATTTGCGGCGCACGTGGACTCCCCAAATGCGACCAGACACTCCTCTGCCGTAACCCTCACTGTATCTGTGTAAGTCGAGTCCGCGAGCAGCGCACTGGGATCGACCGACACTTGCACCGTCGCTGCGGTATCGCGGCCGTTGAATGCCGCGGACGGGAGCCCCGTTGCGGTGGCGCTCAGCCACGACGGAAATGCGCTGCTGTTGATGCCGTAGTTCATCAGACTGTCCTTGATCTCGCGGTTCTGATTGAACGCGAGCACGGATGTCGACAACGACGAACCGCCGGCAAAACCGGTGAACGTCAGGCCACGAGGATTCGTGACCAGTTGCGGTTGCGTGTTGAAGAGGACGGTTACCGGTATCACGATCGGGGAAATCCCGTTACCTGTAACCGTGACATCCGCATCGGCATTGAACGGCTTGACCCTGAAGTGGATCACGAGCGTGCTGGGTGCGGGACGAGCGCCGGTATCGGGCACCACCGGATCCCAGCTCAAGTCGGCATCCGTGATCCACGGATCGCCGTTGTCGCCGACGCCGTTCACGTTGCTGACAGACGCATGCAGTCCGGTGACGATACCTCGCCCGCCATTCGTGATGAGCACGCGCGCGTCCGGAGTCAGATCCTGCACCGCCGCGTTCCCCGCGTTCCCCATGGAGACCATGTTCACCGCGGTGGAGATCACCGAGCCGCGCGCCACCGCATAGTTCACGGTGAACTGCTTGTCCGCCACGCCCGATGTCGTCGAATGAACGGTGACGGTCGCGGTGCAGGTGTAAACGCCGAGTCCCGTCGCGGTCGCATTGAGTGTGAGCACGGCCACGGGATTGGCCGTGGTAAAATCGAATGTCGGTGTTTGCAGCCAGTTTGCGCTGGCGCACGTGCCGGTACTCGCACTCGGCGAGTAGTCGATTGTATAGGACAGCCCGGCGACGGATGCGCCGCCGTCTGCGAAAACACCAACGTACTGCACCGGTGCCGCGGCACCCTCCGAGCCGTTGATCATCACGCTCGTGGAAGACAGCGACATGCCCGGGGCGTACACGTATACCGTCGGCGGGCTCGTTGTCACCGGATCGCCATCGATCGTGGCGTTCACGTTCACGGGCGAGCCTGCCGTGGTTCCCGTGAAGGTCGCCGTATACGTGCCGTCGCCGTGATCGATGGTTCCGCCGATGGTGCCCGCGCTCGTGCCACCGCCCCCGACACTGAATGCCACGGTGGACCCGCCGGACGTCAGGGCGTTCCCGTGTGCATCTTTCCCGGCCAACGTGAATGTGACCGCTGCACTCGTGGGCACACGCGGAGCCGAGACGCTCACGGTCGATTGCGACACGGAGATGGCGCCGGGAACGACAACGATCGTGGGCGCCGTCGTGCTCACGGGTGCGCCGTTCACCGTGGCGGTGATGGCACGTGCGCTGCCCGCGGTGATGCCGTCGAACGTCGCGGCATACGTACCGTTGCCGTTATCCGTGACCGATCCGAGCGTGCCCGAACTCGTGCCGCTGCCGAGGGCAAACGTGACGCTCGCGCCACCCACCGATATCGTGTTGCCTGCGGCGTCCTTCGCATGCAGCGTGATCGTCGTCGAGGAGCCGGATGCTACCGTCGCTGCCCCGACGGTGATCTCGCTGGTGGCTTCGGACGGCGAGCCGGGGGTGACCGTGAACGCCGGGCTCGACGTGACGCCCTGACCGTTCACCGTGGTCGCGATCGCGCGCGCGGTACCTGCCAGGACGCCCGTGAGCGTAGCGGCGTACGTGCCGTCACCGTGGTCGATCACGGGTCCGAACGTTCCGGTGCTCGTGCCGGTGACGCCGAGCGCAAAGCTGACCGAGGCGCCGCCCGCAGCGATGTTCGTTCCGCTCGCGTCCTTCGCCTGGAACGTCACCGTCGTCGTCGTGCCGCTCGCGATGCTCGACGAGCTGACCGTGACGGTGGATTGCGACGGCGACACGCCGCCCCCGCTACTCCCAGGCGCAACGACGGTAATGCTCGGCGAGGGACTGGTGACGGCGTCGCCATTGATCGTCGCACCAACCGCGCGCGCGGTTCCCGCCGTCAGGGCCGAAAACGTCGCGCTGTACGTGCCATTCGCATTGTCGGTCACCGCCCCGACCGTCCCGTCACTCGTACCGCCTCCGAGCTGGAACGTCACGGTGAGGCCACCGGCGGCAAGCGCGTTCCCCGCGGCGTCCTTCGCGCGCAGCACGAGCAGCGCGGTGGATCCTTCCTCGACGGTCGCGCTGGAGACTTCGACGATGCTCTGCGCGGTAGACGCAGCGCCTGGTATCGTCGTTATCGTCGGAAGTGTCGACGTCACCGCCACGCCGTTAACCGTCGCTCCGATCGCACGCGCGGAACCAACGGTCGTCGCGGTGAACGGCGCGGTATAGGTGCCCGAGCTGGAGTCGGTGGTCGTGCCGATCGCTCCTCCGCTCGTTCCGGCGCCGAGTGTGAATACCACGGTCGCACCGCCGCTCATGAGGAAGTTGCCGGCCGCGTCGCGCAGCCGAAGCTTGAGCAGCGCCGTGCTTCCGGACGCCAGCGTGCTGCTCGACGACGTCAGCAGCGACTGCGCCGCCGAGAAAACGCCCGGCGTAACGGTGATGCTGGGCGGTGTCGAGGTGATCGCGGCGCCGTCGATGGTCGCGGCGATGACTCTGGCCGTGCCGGCGGTCGTCGCGACGAACGTCGAGGTGTACGTACCGTTGCCGTTGTCCGTACTCGTGCTGAACGTGCCCGCGCTGTTGCCGGAGGCGCCAAGCGAAAACACGACGGTCGCTCCGCCTGCGGTGAGGGCATTTCCCGCCGCGTCCTTTGCCTGGACCGTGAGCGTCGCGCTGTTTCCAGACGTGATCGTCGTGGCGCTCGCGGTGATGACGGATTGCGATGCCGCAGGCGGACCCGGCGTCACCGTGACGCTGGGTAGGGGCGTTGTCACGGGCACGCCCGCTATCGATGCGCCGATCACTCGCGGCGTCCCGATGAGGACACCCGTGAAGGTGGTGCTGTACGAACCGTCGCCGTGATCGGTGACCGCGCCGAACGTCCCCGTCGCGCTGCCTGCTCCGAGCGTGAACGTCACGGGAACGCCGGCAGTGTGCAGGGCGTTACCAGACGCGTCGTTCAGCTGAAGTGTCGCCGTGATGGAGCTACCGGACACGACGGACGCCGCCGACAGGGTGAGTCTGGATGTCTCGGCAGACGGCGCTGCGGGCGGTGTAGTGGAGTCGCCGCACGAATACGACAACGCGCCAAGGGCGGCGAGGCCAACCAACGCGACGACGTGCCGCAGGGGAATGAGCGAACCTACACGAGGCAGCCGATGCAACATCCACCGCACGGGAACGAGGGGAGAGCGCTAAAGTACCCCCCGTTCACGCGGGCGTCCACAGATTTATCGGGTCTCTCAGGCGCCGACCGTCTCCGTCTCTTCCACGGCCGCTTCCCAGCGCTGGGCGGACTCGAGATCCGTCATGCCGATGATGCCGCTCTCGAGCCACGCATGCTGGCCCTTGAGCACGTCCTGCGCGACGCGGTAGATGCGGTCGTCCACGGACCCGAACATGTGATCGAACAGCGTGTGGACGCGCAGTCTCGCCTCGCGGCAGAAGACGTCCGCGAGGTCGATCGCTCCCCGATTTCCATTGCGCGACTCAGCAAGCGCGCGTGAGCAGGTGGCCGCCATCGCGAAGAGCTCGGCGCCGATGTCGACGGCGCGGAACAGCACCATCTGCTTGCGCTCGAGCTTGGGTCCGAAGCGCACCATCGCGTGGAAGATCGCGCGTCCGAGCTTGCGCGCGTGCCGTTCCGCGTACCGCATGTGCTTCGCGAGCTTGCCGTACGACGCGAACGTTGTCGGCAGCTGGCCTCGTCCCACCCACCGCGTGGAATACCACAGCGGATAGAATCGCGCCGCGCGCAGAAACGCCGCCCACTTCTCCTGTTTCGTGGAGTGCTTGTCCACGAGGGCGAACGCGGTCTTGAAGTGATGGTCCACCGCCTCGCGCGCGATGAACAGACGCATGATCTCCGAGGATCCCTCGAAAATCAGGTTGATGCGAGAGTCCCGCATCGCGCGCTCGATCGGGATCGCCACCTCGCCGCGCGCGCGCAGCGAGTCCGCGGTCTCGTACCCCCGGCCGCCGCGCACCTGCAGCGCATCGTCCACGATGCGCCAGCCATGCTCGGTGTTGTACATCTTGGCGATCGCGGCCTCGAGACGGATGTCGTAGCCGCCGCGCTCCGCCATGCCGACCGTCAGTCCCGAGATGGCTTCCATGGCGAACGTGTTCGCCGCCATGAGACCGATCTTCCGCGCGACCGCTTCATGTTTGCCAATCGGCGCGCCCCACTGGACGCGCTCGTTGGCCCACCACCGCGTAGCCTGCAGCAGCGCCTTCGCGCCGCCCGCGGCGCTCGCAGGCAACGTGAGACGGCCCGTGTTCAGCGTGATCAACGCGAGCTTGAGTCCCTTGCCTTCGCCCCAGAGGATGTTCTCCTTCGGGACGCGCACGTTCGTGAATCGGATGACGCCGTTCTCGATGGCCTTGAGGCCCATGAAGCGGCAGCGATGCACGATTTCGACGCCGGGCCAGTTGGCCTCGACGATGAACGCGGTGATCTGCTTGCGCGCCTTGCCCTTCACCATCGCGTCCGGCGTGCGTGCCATGACGACGAACAGCTCGGCACGCGTTCCGTTCGTGCACCAGAGCTTCTCACCGTTCAGGATCCACGCGTTGCCGTCCTCCGTCGGCGTCGCCGACGTGGACATGTTCGCGGGGTCCGAGCCGGCGTGTACCTCGGTGAGCGCGAATGCCGAGATCGCACCCTTCGCCAGTCGCGGGAAGAATTTCTTCTTCTGTTCGTCATTGCCGAACAGCATGAGGGGCTGCGGCAAGCCGATGGACTGGTGCGCGGAGAGCAGCGCGGTGAGCGACCCGTCCTTGGACGTGACCATCGCCATCGCCTTCACGTAGCTGGAGTAGTGCAGACCCAGGCCACCGTACTCCGTCGGGATCTTGATCCCGAATGCGCCCATGTCTCGCAACTCCTGCACGTACTCCTCGGGAATCTCTCCCGTACGGTCGATCATGTCGGAATCGACGCGTGTCAGGAACTCGCGCAGCTGCTCCATGAACGGCGCCGCACGTCGCTCCTCTTCGGGATCGCTTTCCGGATACGGATCTATCAGGTGCAGCGGAAAGCGGCCGAGGAAAAGCTCGCGCACGAAGCTCGCGCCACCCCATTCGCTCTCGCGCGCCGCCTCGGCGACGTCGCGCGCTTCGGTTTCGCTGGCGAGCTGCTGTTTGGTAGGCATCTCCACTCCACGTTCGAGCCACTGAG
>DATFHG010000078.1:0-99606 GCA_035248725.1 Gemmatimonadaceae bacterium
TCAGCTCATCCAGCTCGCCCTGGGCCTCGACCGTGATCTGTCGCGTGAGGTCACCCTTCGTTACGGATGTCGCCACGTCAGCGATGTTCCGTACCTGCATGGTGAGCGAATTCGCCATCGCGTTCACGCTGTCGGTGAGACCCTTCCATGTTCCCGCGACGCCGGGCACGTCGGCCTGGCCGCCGAGTTTTCCTTCGGTGCCTACCTCGCGCGCCACGCGCGTCACTTCGTCGGCGAAGGTCCGGAGCTTCTCCACCATCGTGTTGATGGTTTCCTTGAGCTCGAGCATCTCGCCGCGGACGTCGACCGTGATCTTCTGCGACAGATCGCCGTTGGCGACCGCTGTCGTCACGAGCGCGACGTTGCGCACCTGGTTCGTCAGGTTGCTCGCCATGAAGTTCACGTTGTCGGTCAGGTCCTTCCACGTGCCGCTGACGCCCTGCACGCTCGCCTGGCCGCCGAGGATGCCTTCGGTGCCCACCTCGCGCGCGACGCGTGTGACTTCCGCCGCGAACGACGAGAGCTGGTCCACCATCGTGTTCACCGTGTTCTTCAGCGCGAGTACCTCGCCCTTCGCCTCGACCGTGATCTTGCGGGTCAGGTCGCCCTTCGCGACGGCGGTCGTCACGTCGGCGATGTTGCGCACCTGACCGGTGAGGTTGTTCGCCATCAGGTTCACGTTGTCGGTCAGGCTCTTCCAGGTGCCGCTGACGCCTTGAACGTTCGCCTGGCCGCCGAGAATTCCTTCGGTGCCGACCTCGCGCGCGACGCGGATGACCTCACCCGCGAAGGCATTCAGCTGATCGACCATGCGGTTGATGACTTCCTTCACCTGGAGGATCTCACCGCGCGCCTCGACGGTGATCTTGCGCGTCAGGTCGCCGTTCGCGATGGCGGTAGCCACCGCGCTCACGTCGCGCAGCTGCACGGTGAGGTTCGCCGCCATGCCGTTCACGTTCTCGGTGAGGTCGCGCCACGTGCCCAGCACGCCTTCGACGCGCGCCTGACCGCCGAGCTTTCCTTCGGTGCCCACTTCGCGCGCCACGCGCGTGACTTCACTCGCGAAGGAGTTCAGCTGATCCACCATCTTGTTGATGGTGTTCTTGAGCGCGAGCACCTCGCCCTTCGCTTCGACCGTGATCTTGCGTGACAGGTCGCCGTTCGCGACGGCGGTGGTCACGTCGGCGATGTTGCGCACCTGGTTCGTCAGGTTGGCCGCGAGACCGTTCACGTTGTCGGTGAGCGCCTTCCACGTCCCGCCGACGCCCGGTACGTTCGCCTGACCGCCAAGGACGCCTTCCACGCCGACTTCGCGCGCCATGCGCGTGACTTCGTCGCCGAACACGCGCAGGCGATCCACCATGTCGTTGATCGTGTTCTTCAGCTCCTGGATCTCGCCCTTCGCTTCGACCGTGATCTTCTGTGACAGGTCGCCGTTCGCGACGGCCGTCGTCACCACGGCGATGTTGCGCACCTGATTGGTGAGGTTCGACGCCATCGAATTCACGTTGTCCGTCAGGTCCTTCCACGTGCCACCCACGCCCGGCACATCCGCCTGGCCGCCCAGCACTCCCTCCGTTCCCACCTCGCGCGCCACGCGCGTGACTTCCGCGGCGAACGTGGAAAGCTGGTCCACCATGCCATTGATCGTGTCCTTGAGGTCCAGCACTTCGCCCTTCGCTTCGACCGTGATCTTCTGTGACAGGTCGCCGTTGGCGACCGCCGTCGTGACCAGGGCGATGTTGCGCACCTGGCTCGTGAGGTTGTTCGCCAGCCCGTTCACGCTGTCGGTGAGATCCTTCCACGTTCCCGCCACGCCGGGGACGTTGGCCTGGCCGCCGAGCACACCGTCCGTACCGACTTCGCGCGCCACGCGGGTGACTTCGCTCGAGAACGCGCGCAGCTGATCGACCATCCGATTTACCGTCGAGCCGATGCGGAAGAATTCGCCCTGCACCGTCTTGCCGTCGATCTCGAGATCGACTTTCTGCGACAGATCGCCCTCGGCCACCGCCTTGATCACGCGCGACACTTCCGTCGTCGGCTGGACCAGGTCGGTGATCATGTTGTTGACCGCGTCGACGGCGACGTTCCACGAACCCGACGCCGCGAAGACGACGCGCTCGCGCATGTTGCCTTCGCGCCCGACCGCGAAGCTCACGCGACGCAGCTCGTCCGCGAGTCGCTCGTGCCGGCTCGCCACGCTGTTGAAGACTTCGACGATCTCCGCCATGAGCGGATCGCCATTCGTCGACAAGCGCGCGCGGAAATCCCCATTGTCGAGCGACCGCAGCCCTTCGAGCAGCTGTCGCAGCGTGCGGTTTCTGGTGATGCGGCTGCCGCGGTCGCGGTCGGGACGTGGTGCGGGTACGTCCTGGTCCATCACGTCCGTCGCCTCGTTCGCGGATATGTCCGCGGGCTGCCGGCGTCGTGCGCCATTCCGTTTGCCGCCGTTGCCGCGGCCACCGTTGCCGCCATTACCGCCGCCGAGCGGCGTCTCCTTGTCCATCGGGCCTTCGCTGACTCCCACGGTCAGTTCCTCACGAATGGAGATGACAAGCGTCGTGTCGCGGCGAATCGCCGCGCACGAGCGTGCAGATTCGAGTGCGCGCGTCAGTCGACCGCGCGACTCGGCGTTTTATGGATGAGGTCTGTTCAAGAACAGTGCCGGCCTCTGGTGTAGGCCGAAGGGAGACCGGTGCGGCCGATCGCAATCGATCTGACTGCGACTTCGACTAGTGCAATAAGCGTCCCGCCGCGCTGGACAGCGCCGAAACCCGGATTCCGCCATTCGAGGTCACGAACATCGGCTCGAGGTCCAGTTGCGTCTGCGCCGCCAGCGTTCGGCGCGACGCGAACATCGCCACGTCCCAGCGCGGAAACTCGCGTCGCATCACCTGACCGAATCGCGCGTACAGGTCTCGGAGCGCCTGCGCCTCGCCGACGCGCACGCCGTAGGGAGGATTTGTCGCGATGAGCCCGCTGGGCGCCGGCGCGCTCGCGCCGGACACCGAGCGCTGCTCAAAGACAACGTCGGTCTCGACACCCGCACGAGCCGCGTTTGCCTTCGCGGCCCTGATGGCCCCTGCATCCCGATCCGATCCACGGATGGGAACGGGCGAGCTCGCCAGCGCGCGTTCATTCGCATCGTCCAACAACGCCTCCCATATGGAGGCGTCCATCGATGGCCAACGTGACAATGCGAAATCGCGACGCAGTCCGGGAGCAATTCGTCGTGCGATCAGCGCCGCTTCGATGGGAATCGTCCCCGAGCCGCAGAACGGGTCGACGAGCGCACGATCCCCCGTCCACTCGGCGGCTTCGAGCAGGGCCGCAGCGAGAGTTTCGCGGAGGGGCGCCTTTCCCGTCTCCAGCCGGTATCCGCGCTGGTGCAGCAACTCGCCGGATGTGTCCGCCGAAATGGTGAACTCGTCGCGCACCACACGCACGATGAAGACTTGCGACGCAGCATCGGAGGTCGCGCCACCGCTCGCGGTCTTCAACCGCTGCGCGATTGCGTCGGAGTGGTAGAGACGCGACTTGTGCGTGGTCACGCGAAAATCCGGTACCACGCCCGCGCCGACAAACTCACGCCACGGGATGTGCTTCGCCCGGCGCTCCAGCTCATGAAAGGCCGTCGCGCGGAAGCTGGCGACGCGCACGAGAACGCGGCTCGCACATCGCAGCCAGAGGTTCGCCGCCATCACCGAGCGCGCGTCGCCACGCCACGCGACGCCGCCCGCTTCAACGCGAGGGCGCACCTCCAATCGACTCAGCTCGCGCGCGACCAGCGGTTCCAGTCCGGGCGCCGCGACGGCGAAGCACTCGTAGAACGCGGTAGCCAAGCAGGACGATGAAGGTCGCGAGGTACGCGAGAGGAAAGAGCGTGTCTTTCTTGACCGCCCAAAGGTAGTGGACCGTCCCCGTGATGGCGGCGACGTACACCAGGCGGTGCAGCGCCGCCCAGCGCCGCCCGCCGAGGCGGCGGACGGATGCATTCGTCGACGTCAGCGCGAGCGGCAGGAGAATGAGGAAGGTCGTCATGCCGACCAGGATGTATTTGTGCTTCACGATCTCTTCGCCCATCGCCGGCCAGTCGAAGAACCAGTCGACGCCAACCCACGTGCTGACATGCAGCGATGCGTAGAAGAAGGTGAAGAGGCCGAGCATGCGGCGATATTTCGCGAGCGCGCCTAGCCGCGACAGCTCCCGCAGCGGCGTGATCGCGAGCGTGACCGCGAGAAAGCGCAGCGTCCACAGCCCGGTGCGGATCTCGAGCGCGCGGATCGGATCGGCGCCGAGACCGGTAAGCCCGGAGTTGCCACGCACGACGATGTACGCGTTCCACAACAACAGCGCCGCCGGCACACAGCAGAGCGCGAATACCGCCGGCTTGAGCTTCAGCAGATCGAGCCGGCGCAACGATGCTCGGTTAGTAGTTGGCGCGGAGGTCCATCCCGGCGTACATCGATGCCACCTGGTCCGCGTAGCCGTTGAACATCAGCGTTGCGCGCCGGCGGAACTCGCCGATGCGGCGTTCGCGCGCCTGCGTCCAGCGCGGATGGTCGACAGTGGGATTCACGTTCGCGTAGAAGCCGTATTCGTCGGGCGCCGCGATGTTCCACGTCGTTGGCGGCTGCCGATCGACGAAGGAGATGCGGACGATCGACTTGATCCCCTTGAAGCCGTACTTCCAGGGCACCACCAGACGGATCGGCGCGCCGTTCTGATTCGGTAGCGGCTTCCCGTACAGACCCGTCGCCATGAGCGTCAACGGGTGCATCGCCTCGTCCATCCGCAGTCCTTCGACATACGGCCAGGGCAGCACGGGCCGACGCTGCCCCGGCATCTCGCTCGGACGAAAGACCGTCGTGAACGCGACAAACTTCGCGCCTGGTTGTGGCTCGAAGCGCTTCAGCATGTCCGCGAGCGGAATTCCCTGCCACGGAATGACCATGCTCCACGCTTCCACACACCGCAGCCGGTACACGCGCTCCACCGCCAGCTGCGGCTTGAGGAGATCGTCGAGCGCGTAGTCCCCGCCCTTGCGACACAGCCCATCGACGCGAACGCGCCAGGGGGCGGGATGAAATCCCCCGGCGTTGTCGTGCGGATCGGTCTTGTCGGTGCCGAACTCGTAATAATTGTTGTAGCTGGTGATCTCCTCGTACGTGTTCGGCTTGTCGTCGTCCCGCGCGGCGGACGTCACGTCTCCGCTGGACTGCCGCTCGTCGTCGGACGCACATGCCGCAAGCACACGCGGCGCGACGAGCGCGCCCGCGACGGCCAGTCCGGCGGCGCGAACGAACTCCCGGCGACGCAGGTAGTCCCTCTCCGGCGTGATCTCGGACGAGGCAATGTCATCGGGTCGGCGGATGATCATGGGCGCTGGGTTCGGTCCTTCACGTTAACCCAATACTGTGCGTTCGGGTCCAGGTGGCAGGGAACGACTTTCAAATTGACAGCAGTTCCCGGCCAGCTCGCTCGCGGGATTTGTCAAAATGGCCGAAATGCGTGGGAACGGACGATGCCCCTCGAGGCCGCCGTTCCGGCGCCGCATGTGGCGCCGGGTTGTCACGACAACATCACCATAGAGGAGGACATCCTATGCTGACGTCTCGTTCGTTCAACTCGACGCTCGACCGCATGCTCACCTTGAACCGCGTGATCGACGAAGCCTTGAATGGCTCGATGCCATCCACGGAATCGCGCGCCTGGATTCCGGCGCTCGATGTGATGGAACGGGCCGATGCGTACCTGATCGCCCTCGAGGTACCGGGCGTGGATCCGTCCGCCATCGACATCAGCTTCGAGCAGAACGTGCTGACCGTGCGCGGCTCCAAGGCGATGGGCTTCGAGCTGAACAAGGACGCGGAGCTGCGCGTGTATTCGGCCGAGCGCGTGATCGGCAACTTCGAGCGCTCGGTGCGGCTGCCGGAGTACGTGGACGGGGACAAGATTTCCGCCGAATACGTGCACGGCGTGCTCTTCCTGACCGTCCCGAAGGTGCAAGCCGCACAGCCGCGCCGGATCGCGATCAAGACGAACGACGCGAAGCAGATCGGCTCCTGAGCGAAGTGTCGTCCTCGGAACACTTGTTGCCTTTTCCGGGGACATGTCGGCACCGTCGAGAACGCGCGCCCGCAAAGTGCTGTCCGATCGTTTCGGACACGCGGATTTTCAAGCTGGACAGTGGGAGCCGATTCGCGCCGCTCTCGACGGTGACGACGCGCTCGTCGTCATGCCGACCGGCAGCGGCAAATCGCTGATTTATCAGTTGCCCGCGCTGATGCTCGAGGGGCTCACCGTCGTGGTGAGCCCGCTCATCGCGCTCATGAAGGATCAGCAGGACAAACTCTCCGCGTGCGGTGTCGATGCGCTCGCCATGCACTCGCACCTGAACACCGCGGAGGCTCGGGAAACCGCGCGACAGGTGGAGGAAGGAGAAGGCGAGATCCTCTATCTCACCCCGGAGCGTTTCAAGGATCGGGAATTCTTCGAGCGACTCCTGACGCGCCGCGTCAGTCTCTTCGTCGTCGACGAAGCGCACTGTGTGAGCCAATGGGGGCATGACTTCCGTCCCGACTACCTGACCCTCGGCTCTGTGGTGCAGCGGCTCGGGCGGCCGCCGATTCTCGCGCTCACGGCGACGGCCACGGAAGAAGTGCGACAGGACATCGTGCGACAGCTGGGGATGCGCGAACCGCACGTCACGATCACCGGGTTTGCGCGACCCAACCTGCGGTTCGAGGTCCGGCGCACGGTGAACGAGAAGATGAAGGACCAGGAGCTCGAGCGGATCCTGTCCGAGACCGAGGGCGTCGGCGTCGTATACTGCGCGACCGTGCGCGAGGCGGAACGACTGCACGAGCGGCTGTCGCAGCAGTTTGCCGTCGGGTTGTACCACGGGAAGATGAATGCGGCCGACCGGAAGGAGACGCAGGACCGGTTCATGGCGGACGAATTTCGCGCCATCATCGCGACGAACGCGTTCGGCCTCGGCATCGACAAACCAGACCTGCGCTTCGTGGTGCACTACCACTTTCCCGGATCGGTCGAGTCGTACTATCAGGAAGCCGGCCGGGCTGGCCGCGACGGCGCGCCGGCGCGCTGCACGATCCTCTACCGCGTCGAGGACAGCCGGGTGCAGTCGTACTTCCTTGGCGGCAAGTATCCGGACGTCGAGGAGGCGGCGCGGGTAGCTATCGTGCTCGAGCGCGTTCCCTTTGGCGAACGCGTGCTGCTCGACGATCTCGCGCAGCAATCGGGCGTCGCGCGACGCAAGGTCAAGATCGTGCTCGTGCTGCTCAAGCGTCATGGACTCGTGCGCGAATATCGCGGTGGCGCGTGGGAGCGCGTGACCGATCAGCGGCTCACGGACGTGGACCTCAGCGCCGACCTGACGGACTACGAGCAGCGCCGGCTGCAGGATCGCGCGAAGCTTCGCGCCATGGTGGCCTACTGCCAGTCGGCGCAATGCCGCACGCGCTACATCCTGCAGTATTTCGGCGAGCCGGTGGACAACGGCTGGGAATGCGGCAACTGTGACATGTGCGAGAAGCCACTGCCCACGCGCCGCGTGTCCGGGGAGGTCTCGCACGCCGAGGTGCTCAGCGCGTAGAGCCGGGAGTTGAGAGTTTGGAGATGAGAGTTGAGAGTTGGGACCGGGATCTCCAAACTCCCAACTCTCAACCCGCACCTCTTTGCGCCTGATCGACGACTGGCTGCACTACTCCTGGCGCGGTGCCACGGTGACGCAATGGCTCGCCGCCGCCGCGGTCTTCGGCGCGACCTACGTGCTGCTCGCCGTGGTGCGTCGAGTGCTCGTGCGGCGCCTCGGCGCTCTCGCTGCGCGGACATCCACCCAGCTCGACGACGTCGCGGTCGCAATTGTCGCACGAACGCGCTGGTTCTTCCTGCTGTTGATCGCGGCGCACGCCGCCGCGCGTGTCGTGAACGCCACGGGCGGATTCGCGGTTGCCTTCCGCGCCGTATCGGTGGTGCTGGTCTTGATGCAGGCCGGAGTCTGGGGTAACGGGCTGATCGCCTTCGCGACCGAGCATTACGTCCGCCAGCGCGCGACCGAGGACGTCGGCATGCGGACGACGATCACGGCGCTCGGCTATGCGTTGCGGTTTACGCTGTGGGCGCTCCTCGTCGTGACCGCGCTGCAGAATTTCGGCATCAACGTCACGGCGCTCGTGACGGGGCTGGGCATCGGCGGCATCGCGATCGCGCTGGCGGTGCAGAACATCCTCGGCGATCTGTTCGCGGCACTCGCGATCGTTCTCGACAAACCGTTCGTCGTGGGCGACGCGATCACCGTCGACAGCATCTCCGGGACCGTCGAACACGTTGGGCTCAAGACGACGCGTATCCGCAGCGTGAGTGGCGAGCAGGTCATTGTCGCGAACAGCGATCTGCTCAAGAGCAAGATCCGCAACTACAAGCGCATGGAGCACCGGCGCGTCGTCTTCACGCTCGATGTGGACTACGCGACGCCTCCTGACGCGCTGGGCGGCATCCCCGCCATGGTGCGCCGCATCATCGAAGCACGACCCAAGGCGCGTTTCGATCGCTGTCACCTGCTCACCCTCGCCGAGTCCGCGTTGCGCTTCGAGGTCGTGTACTTCCTGCTCGACGCTGACTACACGTTCTACGCGGACACGCAGCACGCCGTCAACCTCGCGGTCATGCGGGCATTCGCCGCAGCAGGTATCGAATTCGCATTTCCTTCACGAACTGTGTTTCTCCGCTCCCCCGCGACGGGAGCGGCGGTGGCACAGACGTCACCAACCCCTTCCGCCACATGAGCACCAAGACCGACGTCACGTGGTACCGCTGGGAGCAGATGCCGAAGGAGCAGGTGTCGGCAATGCTGGATCGCCGCCTCATCACCGGCGACCGGATCATGCTGGCCCACGTCTACCTGAAGAAAGGATGCATCGTTCCCAAGCATCAGCACGAGAACGAGCAGATCACGTACATCCTCGAGGGCGCGCTGAAGTTCTCGATCGGCGACGACGGGAAGAAGGAAGTCACCGTGCGCGCGGGCGAGGTGCTGCACATACCGTCGAACGTGTGGCATAAAGCCGAGGCCCTCGACGATACCCTCGACGTGGACGTCTTCAGTCCGCCGCGACAGGACTGGCTCGAGAAGACGGACGCGTACCTGCGGCGCTGATGCAGCTCGGACTGGAAGGCAAGGTGGCGCTCGTTGCCGCCGCGAGCAAAGGGCTCGGCCGCGCGTGCGCGGAGGAGCTCGCCCGGGAAGGCGCGAAGGTCGTCATCTGCGCGCGCGGGAAAGACGCCCTGATGGCAACGCGCGACGCGATCGTGGAGGCCACGGGCGCCGACGTGCATGCGGTCGCAGCGGATTTGTCCAGCATGACCGACATCGAGCGTGTCACGCAGCAGGCCTTCGAGCGTTTTTCACGCGTCGACATCGTCGTGAACAATGCGGGCGGTCCGCCGAGCGGCCCGTTCGAGAAGCACCCGTGGTCGGCGTGGGACGACGCGGTGAAGCTGACGTTGCGCAGCGCCGTCGAGCTGACGCGCATCGTCCTTCCCGGGATGCGCGAGCGACGCTGGGGGCGTGTCATCAACATCACGTCCATCGCGGTGAAGCAGCCCGTCGACGGACTGATGCTCTCGAACAGCCTGCGTGCGGCCGTGACGGGATGGGCGCGCACGCTCGCCAACGAGGTGGCGCGCGACGGCGTGACGGTGAACAACGTGCTCCCCGGCTTCACGCGCACCGACCGCGTGGAAACTCTCAATGCGGCGACGGCCGCGCGCGAGGGCGTGAGCGTCGAGGAGATTCAGAAACGCACCGAGGCACAGATCCCGATGCGCCGTCTGGGCGAGCCGCCGGAATTC
This sequence comes from Gemmatimonadaceae bacterium, assembly GCA_035248725.1. Lineage (GTDB taxonomy): Bacteria > Gemmatimonadota > Gemmatimonadetes > Gemmatimonadales > Gemmatimonadaceae > DASPMP01. The sequence continues at coordinate 9,880 of DATFHG010000078.1, forward strand.
GGAGCCATCGTCGCATTCCTCGCCAGCGAACGCGCGAGCTACATCACGGCGCAGTCCATCGCGATCGACGGCGGCTGGATCAGCGGACTGCTCTGAGCGGCCACCGTCAGGACTGGGTGCGCGTGGCGCCGCGCACCACTGCCTGACTGAGGATTTCGGCGAGGGTGTCCAGGTCGTCGGGCAGGATGAGCGCTCCGAGCTGATGATCAGTGGCGCTAGCGGTGTGCGCCTCGATTTCGGCACGCGCGCCGAACAGCACGATGCGCGCACCCATCATCGTCGCGCGTCCCAGGAGCGCGTGGTCCGACGCCGCCGGGTGCCGCACGTCGATCAGCAGGGCGCGCGGCTTGAGGCGTCGCAACGCGTCGACCTCCGATTCGTCGACGCGAGGAAAAGACGGGCGGAATCCCGCCAGCTCGACGGCTGCGCCGAGCAGTGCGGCGAGCAGCGCATCGCCTGACACGATCGCGATGGGATGGGCGCGTCGATCGGCGTTCATGGTCACGTGCGCTTGGAGCCTAACGATCCTGAGAGCACGAACAAGCCGAAAATCGCGCTGGCAGCCTCTGCCACGCACTTGACGTGGGCTCCCGAACGGAAAACATTCGTCTCCGCCGCGCCGAGTTGCGGTGTGCGTCCTACAGGGACGTGGTCCCTTCCTGCTTCCTGCCAGAGCCTTCCGCTTCATGATGATGGCGCGCGACTCCTCTCCGCAGCGTCCGCAGCTCGACGCTGCGTCGCTGAATGCGCTCAGCGCCGCGCTCCTGCGCTATCTCGATGATGGTGAGGACGGCGCGCCCCTCCAGACTGCCTTGCGTGCCGTCGCGACTGAAGCGCGGTCCAAGCAGATCCACGCCGAGCAGCTGCTGCTCATCCTGAAAGAGGCGTGGTACGCGCTGCCGGCCATGCGACAGCGTGAGGGCGACGAGCAGAACCGCATGCTCCAGCGCGTCGTCACGCTGTGCATCCGGCAGTACTACTCCGTCTAGCCCATCGTCTTCGAGAACCGGCGCACGCTCAGCGTGAGCACGGCGAGCGTGAACACCACGAGCGCGAGCGTTTCCGGCCAGATGCGGATGAAGTCGGCGCCGCGCAGCAGAATCCCGCGCAGGATGGTCAGGTAGTACGTGAGCGGCAGCACCATGCCGATCCACTGCGCCGGCGCCGGCATCGCTTCGCGCGGGAACATGTAGCCAGAGAGCAGGATGTTCGGCAGCATGAAGAAGAAGCTCAGCTGCATCGCCTGCGCCTGCGTCTGCGCGATGGTGGAAACGAACAGGCCCAGCGCCAGGCTGCCGAGTATGAACGGCGCGCTGAGCACGTAGAGCAGCGCGATGCTGCCTTCGAGCGGAATGCCGAAGAGCAGCTTGCCGAGCAGCAGAATCACTGTCATCTGGACGTAGCCCACGAGCGCGAACGGCACGATTTTGCCGAGCATGAGGCTCGTCTTGTCGATCGGCGTCACGACGAGCTGCTCCAGCGTCCCGCGCTCGCGCTCGCGCACGATCGCCATGCTGGTGAGCACGATCAGCGTGATGGAGAGCAGCAGCCCAACCAGCCCCGGCACGATGTAGTGCGAGCTCTTGAGCGCTGGGTTGTACCAGGGACGAATGCGAATGTCCACGCCGCCGCGCGCATTCGCACCCATGCGTCCCGCCAGCGCCGCCGCATTGATCGCGGCCGTCGACGCGAGTGGATCGGCCGCGTCGACGATCACCTGCGCCTGCGGCTGCCGGCCGCGCTTGATGTCCTCGTCGAAATCGGGCGGCACCACCAGCGCAGCGCGCGCGTCGCCCTTCTCGATCATGGCCCGGATCGCGCTTCGATCTTGCACCGTGGCGACGATGTCGAAGTTGCCGGTGTTGCGGAGCGCATCCACCAGTGCGCGGCTTGCCGTGCTGCGCGACTCGTCCATGACGATGGTCGGCAGGTGGCGCACTTCCGTCCGGATCGCGTATCCGAACAGCGCCAGCTGCACCGCGGGCAGTCCGACCATCATGGCGATCGTCAACCGGTCGCGGCGCATCTGGATGAACTCCTTGCGGAGCATCGGCCAGAACCCGGAGCCGCGCAGCCAGGACATCACGCGACCTTTCCTCCGCTGGCTCCTTTCATCTCATCGCGACGTTGCAGCTCGATGAAGACGTCCTCGACGTTGGCGAGCCCGAACTGCCGCGTCACTTCGTCCGGCGTTCCGAGCGCGATCAGGTGGCCGCGCGACATGAAGGCGAGGCGGTGGCAGCGCGCCGCCTCATCCATATAGTGGGTGGTCACCAGGATCGTCGTGCCGGCGCTCGCGAAGCCGTGGATGATCTCCCAGAATCGCCGCCGTGATGCCGGGTCCACGCCCGCGGTCGGTTCATCCAGAAACAGCACCGGCGGCCGATGCGCCATGGCACATGCGAGCGCGAGCCGCTGCTTCCATCCGCCGCTCAGCGTCCCGGCGAATTGCGCGACGCGCTCGTCGAGATCCAGCTCGTGCACCAGCTCGACAATCCGCTGCTCCCGCGCGTCCCCGTGCAATCCATAGATGGTGCTGTAGAAGCGGATGTTCTCCACGACCGTGAGATCGTCGTACAGACCGTACTTCTGCGACATGTAACCGATGCTGCGGCGGACTGCTTCGCCGTCGCGGACCACGTCGTAGCCGGCGACAATCGCGGTCCCCGCTGTCGGCTCGAGCAGACCACAGAACATCCGGATGGTCGTCGTCTTTCCCGAGCCGTTCGGGCCGAGCAGCCCGAACACCTCGCCGCGCGATACGCCCAGTGTCAATCCTTCGACGGCGACGAGCGAGCCGAACACCTTGCGCAACCCGCGCGCGTCGATCGCGAGGGCGGCGCTTCTGCTCACGGCCGGGGCGCCGCGCCGATGCGAACGGTGATCGGCAGTCCCGGCTTCAGCGCGCCCGCCGAGTCGTCGAATGCCACCTTCACGCCGAACACGAGATCGGCACGCTCCTCCTCGGTGAGCGCGACACGCGGCGTGAATTCCGCCTTGCTGTTGATCGCGATCACGCGGCCACTGAACGGCCGGTCGGGCAGGCCGTCGAGGACGCCCTGCGCGGATGCCCCGAGCCGCACGCGCGGCAACGCGCGCTGATTCACGTAGATGCGCACGTAGGGTCGCGCGAGCTCACCAATCGTCATGGCCGTCATTCCGGCGCCCACCACCTCGCCGGGCTCCGCGCTGCGCACCATGACCGTTCCGCTCACGGGCGCCACGAGGACGAGATCGGCCGCGGTCTGTTCGGCGGCGTTCAGCGCCGCGCGCGCATTCGCGACCTCGGCCCGCGCAGCCGCAATCCGCTCCGGCCGTGTGCCCTCCTGAAGCAGACGCACCGCATCGCGCGCGGCATCGCGTCGCGCCGCCGCCAGCGCTGCGGAATTCTTCGCGGCGTCGAGCTGCTGTACACTCACCGTACCCGTCTGCGCCAGACCCGTCACCCGCTGAAGGTCCTGAGCGGAGCGTGCCGCCTCGGACTCCGCGGCGCGCAGCTCGGCTTCGGCCCGACCGATCTCCGCGGGACGCGCTCCCGCCTGGAGATCGCGCAGTTGCGCTTCGGCGGCGACGACGCGCGCGCGCCTGCCTTCGACGTCGGCGCGTGCGGTGGACTGGGTGAGCGAGACGAGCGTGTCCCCGACGCGCACCGTGTCACCTTCCTGGCGCCATACGCGCAGCACGCGGGCGGGCGTCATCGGAGCCACGTCGACCTCGACGACTTCGAGCGTGCCTGTTCCCTCGATGGTGTCCGGATCACGCCCACGGCACGCGGCGACGAGTAGCACGGCGAGGCCGAGACGTATGCCGCTCCTGCCGCGATTTCCGCCGAGCCGAAGCACGTTACGCGAGTGTCGCCTGCACCTGAAGGTCGACGGCCTTGAGCGCCCGCGAGACGGGACAACCCACCTTCGTCTCCTGCACCAGCCGCTCGAACGTCGGCTTGTCCACCTTTGGCACGGATGCATTCACGGTGAGCGACATCTTCGTGATCGAGAATCCATCCGCGACCTTCTCGATGGCACACGCCGCAATCGTCTCGACCTTGGTGGCTGGCGTTCCATTGCGCTCGAGCGCCGCGCTCAGCGCCATGGTGAAACACGATGCCTCCGCGGCCGCGAGCAATTCCTCGGGGGTGGAACCGGTCGCGTTCTCGAAGCGCGACCCGAAGCTGTAGGCACCCGCGAGTCCGCTCTCGGTCTTGAACGAACCCTTCCCGTCCTTGAGTCCCCCACTCCAGACTGCAGTCGACTTCCTCACTGGCATGACATGCTCCGTTTGATATGGCATGATTCTATCAGCTTCCGGCGGCGCATTCATTCTTACGCCTCACCAGTCAGAGCCCCGACCGTGCCCCTCGTCATCAAGGTCCGCGAAAACGGACCGTACGCCATCGACATCACCACCGGTGATTTCGTCCTCGTGGACCACACCGGCGCTGAGATTCCGATTCCTCCGCTCAAGCCCGGCAAGACGACCGTCACGCTCTGCCGGTGTGGCGCATCGGTGAAGAAGCCCTTTTGCGACGGCACGCACAGTCGCATCGGCTTCAAGGGCGCGCAGGACGCCGCGGCAACGTTCGACCAGCAACAGGCGCCGTCGCCGAAACAGGAATGATCGTCGCGGCGCGCTCGGCTCCCCGGACGGAGCTGGAGCTCGACGAGCGGTTGTCCGCCCCGCGCGCCGCCACGGTCGACGCCCTGCGCCGCTGCCCAGGCGACATCATCGTGCTCGGTGCCGGCGGCAAAATGGGACCGACACTCGCGCGCATGGCCGCGCGGAGCGCCGCGTCGGCGGGCGGCGGGCGGCGGGTCATCGCGGTATCGCGATTCTCGAATCGGGCGCTCGCGAAGTCGCTCGAGCACGACGGGGTCGCGACGCTGTCGTGCGATCTGCTCGACCGCCGTGCCGTCGACGCACTGCCGGACGCGCCGAACGTGATCTTCATGGCCGGTCAGAAGTTCGGGACGAGCGATGCGCCGGCGCGCACGTGGATGATGAACGTCATCGCGCCATTTTTCAGCGCGAGCCGGTTTGCGTCGTCACGCATCGTCGCCTTTTCCACCGGGAACGTGTATCCGCTGTCCTCTGTCGCAGGGGGCGGCGCGACGGAAGACACCGAGCCGGGGCCGGTCGGCGAATATGCGGCGTCGTGCCTCGGCCGCGAACGCGTATTCGAGTATGCGTCGGCGACGGCCGGCACGCGCGTGGCCATCGTCCGACTCAACTACGCGATCGATCTGCGGTATGGCGTGCTCACCGATCTCGCGCAGCGGATTCTCGCGCGTCAGCCGATCCCGCTCGCCATGGGATACGTGAACATCATCTGGCAGGCGGACGCGAATCGCGCGGCGCTGGAGCTGCTGCCGCTCGCGGCTGTGCCGCCGCTCGTCGTGAACGTGACCGGATCGCATACACTTCGCGTGCGCGATCTCGCGACGATGCTTGGCACGAAGCTCGGCGTTCCTCCGACATTCGAGGGGGCGGAAGCGCCGGACGCGCTGCTCAGTCGCACGGAACGGATGCGGGAGCTCCTCGGCCCGAGCGAAACCACGGTCGAGACCATGGTGGAGTGGGTGGCGGACTGGGTGGCCGCTGGCAGGCCCCTGCTCGGAAAGCCCACGCATTACGAGGCACGTGACGGAGCGTTCTGATGATCGAGTCGCTCGGCGTCTCCGCCCGGGAGCTTCTGAGAAGCGGCGTGGTGATCCCCGCGCACCCGCTCGCACTCACGGCACAACGCCGGCTGGACGAGCGTCGCCAGCGGGCGCTGACGCGCTACTACGTTGACGCGGGAGCGGGCGGCATCGCCGTCGCCGTGCACACGACGCAATTCGCCATCCGCGATGCGACGCATGGTCTGCTGCGGCCCGTGCTGGAGCTCGCCGCAACGACCGTGCGTGAGTTGCGACGAGACACGGCGCGCCCATTCGTGCTCGTCGCAGGTGTCTGCGGACTGACCGACCAGGCTGTGGCGGAAGCGGATGTCGCGCGATCGTACGGCTACGATGTCGGCTTGCTGAGTCTTGCCGCGCTGCGCGACGCGACCACCGAGCAGTTGCTCGCACACTGCCGCGCCGTCGCCGACGTCATTCCCCTGTTCGGATTCTACCTGCAGCCGGCGGTGGGCGGGCGCGTGCTGGATTACGCGTTCTGGAGAGAGTTCGCGGACATTCCGAATGTCTGGGCGGTGAAGATCGCGCCATTCGACCGGTATCGCACGCTCGACGTCGTCCGCGCGATCGCGGAATCCGGCCGCGACGACATCGCCCTCTACACGGGCAATGACGACAACATCGTTGCAGATCTCACGACGCCGTTCCCGGTCACCAGCGGCGGCGTCCAGCGCCAGCGATTCATCGACGGCGGCCTGCTCGGGCAATGGGCAGTGTGGACGCGTCGTGCGGTCGACCTGCTCGAGCGCTGCAAGGCGGCGCGGGGAGGCGGCGCGATCGAGACAGAGCTACTGCGTGAAGGAGTCGCGCTCACCGACGCAAACGCCGCGATCTTCGACGCGGCGCATCGATTCGCGGGGTGCATCCCCGGCATCCACGAGGTGCTGCGGCGGCAGGGGGTGCTCGAGGGTACCTGGTGTCTGGATCCTCACGAGACGCTGTCGCCGGGTCAGGCCCACGAGATCGACCGGGTGCAGCGCGCGCATCCGTACCTCGCCGACGACGACTTCGTCGCTCAGCGGCTCGACGACTGGCTGGCCTGAGCGTCCGCGAGCAGCGCGCGCACCCAGCTTGCGCGCGCGGGCTGCTCGAAGCGCGTACGCCACTCGCCGACAGTCATCAGCGATGTGTCGAACACTGGTGTGGCGTCATCGACTTCGGTGCGCGCCGCGAGCGTGCGCAGCTCGGCCCGCGATGTCGTCCGAACGGCGCCGGTGCGGTCGCGGAAGAAGACGCGGCCGCCGCCCACGAGATTCGTCTTCAGTGCGCCCTGCACGCGTTGCAGCTCCCGGAACAGGCCATCGATCGAGCAGCCCGAGGCCTGCTCTGCCGTCGGGTCGATGCCGATGGCCAGAAAATGCTCGTTGCGCCACTCGCGGGCGCACCGGAGCGGTGCACCGTGCGCCTGCCACCGCTCGAGGAACTGATCCACCTCGGCGAGGAGCAACGCTGCATCCTCACCGCGCAACGGGCGGTCGCTGGCGAACACCCAAAGGCGGCCGTCCGCTGGTAATGATCCAAAATCGACGCGTGGCATCATGAGAAGTTATCGCCGCGTGAGCACAAAACGAAAAAGGGTGGGCGCTTGCGCGCCCACCCTTTCGAAGCCGTGCGCCCGATCAGCTTTTGACCGTGAGCGGTATCGGGTTCTTGAGGTAGATGGGCTTCTCCTCGCTGCGGAAATGCAGCACACGCCAGAACCAGCTCTCTTCCCGCGGCTGACCGCCGTGCTCCATCACGTAGCGTGCAACCTCCGCCACGTGCTCGGGGTCCATGCGCAGACAACCATGCGACGCGGGCTGGCCGAGCTTGCTCGTGTATCCGGTGCCATGGATGTAGTAGTCCGGCTCGTGGAAGAAGATCTTCACGACTTTCATCGGATTCCCGGGCTCGCCCGGTCCCTTGGCAGACTCCTTCTTCGCCCATGCCGCATTCGGCGGCGGTGTCCAGCTCGGGTTCCAGACGAGCTTGCGAATCTTGTATTCCCCCGGCGGCGTCGGGTACTTCGGCGTTCCCGGAGAGATGGGATACTGCCATACCAGCGTATCCCCCTCATACATCTTGAGCCGGCTCTCGGACAGGTCGGCGACGAGGTGAAGGTTCGAAGCGGTTGCCGTTGTATCGGTGCTGTCGCGCCCGACATACCACGCCGTTCCCGGCACCGCGGCTGCGATCACGGGCGCTATCGCCCAGAGCATCAACTTGCGAGTTCGCTGCATCGTCCTGCTCGCTTCCGTTGTTTGAGTGAGTTGGTTTCACGGATCACAAAGGCAAGCGACGTTCCATTTGCGTCGTATGTTTGTGAACGTGAGCGAGTCGCTCACAGCAGTCGCGACCGTGCACCTTCCAACCGGCATCGCCATGACGACCTCGACGGCGCTCCCCGATCGGCGCGCATTCCTCGGCTATTTCTCGTCCATCGGGCTTGGCTCGACGCTCCTGCCCGGTGTGCTCTGGGCGAAAGTGGCCGACGGCGCAGACATCACCAAGGAGACGATCGCCTGCGCAGAAGAAATCGCAGGTATCTCGTTCACCGACGACGAGCGCGCGATGATGGTGCGCAATCTCACGCAGCAGAAACAGTCCATCGACGCGCTGCACAAGACGACGCTGGAGAACTCCGTGGCACCCGCACTCGTCTTCGACCCCATGCCGCCCGGCGTGGCGCTCACTCCCCGGCGAAAGATCGCCGCGGTGCGCGCGCGTGTACCGCTTATGGCGCGACCGGGGGTGATCGATGACCTGGCGTTTCTTCCCGTCACGCAGCTCGCGGAGCTCGTGCGCGGTCGCAAGGTGAAGCCGAGCGAGTTGACGGAGATGTATCTGGGCCGCCTGAAGCGATTCGATCCGCAGCTTCACTGCGTCATCTCGCTCACCGAAGAACGTGCGCGCGCACAGGCGAAAGCGGCGGACGCCGAGATTGCGCGCGGCCAGTATCGCGGTCCGCTGCACGGGATTCCGTGGGGCGCCAAGGATCTGCTCGCGGCGAAGGGCTACCGGACCACGTGGGGCGCTGGACCGTACAAGGAACAGGTCATCGACGAAGACGCCGTCGTCGTGCAGCGACTCGATCGCGCCGGCGCCATCCTGGTCGCAAAGCTCACGCTCGGCGAGCTGGCGCAGGGCGACGTGTGGTTTGGCGGCGTCACGCGGAACCCGTGGTGGACGGAGCAGGGTTCGAGCGGATCCTCGGCGGGACCGGCGAGTGCGACCGCGGCGGGACTCGTCGGATTCTCGATCGGCACGGAGACACTCGGCTCCATCTCGTCGCCATCGACGCGCTGCGGTGTCACGGGACTGCGCCCCACGTTCGGCCGCGTGCCTCGCACGGGCGCGATGGCGCTGGCGTGGAGCATGGACAAGATCGGGCCGATCTGTCGCAGTGTGGAGGACTGCGCACTCGTCCTCGATGCGATCTACGGGCCCGATGGTCAGGACCTCGCCGTGCGCGATTACCCATTCAACTGGAACGCGACCGTGCGGCCGTCGGCGCTGCGCATCGGCTACGTGAAGGCCGCGTTCGACCAGCCGGAACACGATCCCGCCAACCCGGATCGCCTGCTGCACGCGACGAAGGTGCAAGACGACGCCGCGCTCGCCGTGCTCGAGCGTCTCGGCGCGAGGCTCGTTCCCATCGAGCTGCCGCAGTTTCCCGTGGGAAGTGGTTTGATCCTGCAGCCCGAGGCGGGCGCGGCGTTCGAGACGCTGCTGCTCACCGGAAAGATCAAGGAGATGGTCCAGCAGACCCCGTTCGCGTGGCCGAACACATTCCGCTCGGCGCAGTTCGTTCCCGCGGTCGAGTACATCAACGCGAATCGCGCGCGTCAGCTGCTCATGCGGCAATGGTGGGATCTGTTCAAGGATCTCGACGTCGTCGTGTCGCCGACGTTCGGCACCCAGCTGCAGCAGACGAATCTCACCGGCAATCCGGCGGTGATCGTTCCCAATGGTTTTCGTGAAGCGCCGCCGCTCGGACCCGGCACGAGTGCGACGCCCGTCGCTCCGCCGCGCCCGGATTCGTCGCGCGCTGCAGCGGACACGGGACGGCGCGAGCAGCCACCGGTACCATCGCCGCGTCCGCAGACGCCGGTGTCGCTCACGTTTCTCGGTCCGCTGTATCACGAGGAAAAGCCACTCGCGCTCGCACACGCATATCAGCAGGCAACCGATTTCCACCGCAGAACACCGCCTGGATTCTGACGCGTCCTTTTCGCGTCCCAAAAGCGGACATCGTCCCGCATTCGAACATCCGAATGCGGGATTTTTTTTCGCGACATCAACCTTTGACCAAAACTCCGTGTCCAACGCTCCGTAGGGAAAGAAACTCCCCGCACCGGATACGGATCATGCGCCTTCCTCGTACGAGCATCCCCGAATTCCATACGATCGACGATGAGCAGACTGCGCCTTCGTCGGACAAGACGCTGCGACTCGTCGACAGCATGCCCGCGTTCGCCGACGCGGCGACGATCGCACCCGAGCACACGAACGGCGATGTGTCACTGCGGCCGTTGCTCGAAGCCGTGCTCACCGAGCTCCGCGCGCAGCGCAATCGCAACACGCGCGTGGTCGTGAAGACCGGCGGCAAGGTTCTTTTCCTGCGCGCGGACCAGATCGAGTGGGTCGAGGCCGCGGGCAATTACGTGAAGCTGCACGTCGGCGGAGACGCCCACCTGTTCCGCGAAAGCATGAAGAACATGGAGACGCGTCTCGACGGCGACCGCTTCGTGCGCATCCATCGGTCCGCCATCGTCAACGTGGACCACATTCGCGAACTGCAGCCGTGGTTCCACGGCGAGTATGTGGTGCTGCTCCACGACGGCACCCGCCTCATGGCAAGCCGTGTGTTCTCCGATCGGCTCAGTCGCCTGATCGCCTGAGCGCGGCGCGCAGCGCTTCTTCAAGTCGCGGATGTCGGAACTCGAAACCGGCATCCGCGAGTCGTTTCGGGGTGACGCGTTGGCTGGCGAGAATGGTGTTGTCCGCCATCGTTCCGAAAGCGATCTCGAGCGCGATGCGCGGAACTGGCAGGATCGCGGGACGCGAGAGTACGCGAGCCAGGATGCGAGTGAATTCCGCGTTTCGGACCGGGTCCGGAGCCACGACGTTCACGGCTCCGCGCAACGTGTCGGTGCGCATCGCATAGCGCACGATGCCCACCACGTCGTCGAGGGCGACCCAGCTCATCCACTGCATGCCGTCGCCGAGGCGTCCGCCGAGGCCCAGTCGAAATGGCGTGATCAGGCGACGTAGCGCGCCACCGCTCGCGCCGATGACGACTCCCGTGCGGAGCAGCACCACGCGGATCCCGGCATCCGCTGCCACGATCGTCGCCGCTTCCCACGCGCGGGCGGTCTTCGCCAGAAAGTCGTCACCGGGTGCGCTGTCTTCCGTCAGCGTTTCGTCTCCTCGACGGGCGCCGTAGTAGCCGACTGCCGAACCGCTCACGAACAACCGGGGCCGCGATGACAGGCGGGCCACCGCGCGGGCCAACGCCGCGGTGCCGTTCACGCGACTGTCCCGGATCCGCTCACGGCGCCGCCGAGTCCACCGCTGGTCGATCGCTTCGCCGGCGAGATTCACGACGACATCGGGTTGCACGCGTGCGAGGCTGGCGTCGTCGATGCGGCCCGTCGCGGCGTCCCACCATACGTGGTCCTCGATTGTGCGCCGGCCCGTCAGCGCGACGACGCGATGTCCATCGGCAACGAGATTGGCGCGCAGACGCGAGCCGATGAATCCGGACGCGCCGCTCAGCAGAACGGTCGGCACGTCGAATATTCGTGTGTGAGCTAGGCCGGGTACAGCTCGCGTGAATTCAGGATCGCGCGGGCGATCACGTCGAGCACCTGCGGCCGGTCGTAGTACTGCGATGCGACGCGATGGCGCAGAACGGCCACGAGCTCCTCGCTCAGTTGCAACGTTCCATTCGACTCCTGATCGAGCCGCGTCGCCCAGCTGCCCCCGCCACTCACGTCGGCCACCGGCCCTCCCGCTCCATGCGTCAACGCCCAAGTATCGGCAGATTCCAGGCCCGATTAACCAGTTGCGGGCGTCCACCGGGAAACGTCTTTTCCCTGCGATGGCGCAGATCCTCTACGTGGACGACGAGCCCGCAATCGGCCTCATCCTCCAGGACACGCTGGAGCGGATGGGACATACGGCGATCGGCGCGGGCAACGTGCCCGAGGCGCTGGCCGCGCTTGCCGAGTCGGATGTGGATCTGGTGATCTCGGATTTCCGGATGCCTGGGCTGTCCGGTCTCGAGTTCATCGAGTTGCTGCGCGAACAGGGTCGCGACGTCCCGGTCATCATGCTCACCGGCTACGCGACCATCGAACATGCGGTCGCGGCCATCAAGGCGGGTGCGGTCGACTACATCACGAAGCCGCTCCAGGCCGACCAGCTGGAGCACGCGGTTACCACGGCGCTCGAGCTCACGCGGTTGAAGCGCGAAAACGAGGCGCTCCGCCGTGAAGTGATGGAGATGCGCGCGGAGCGCACCATCGTCGCGAAGAGCGCGAGCATGCGCGAGGTGCTGCAGATCATCGGCTCCGCCGCGCCGACGCGCGCGACCGTCCTGCTCCAGGGCGAGTCGGGTACGGGCAAGGAGCTGCTCGCGCGCGCGATCCACGATCAGAGCGATCGGCGCGACCGTGCGTTCATCAAGCTGAATTGTGCCGCGGTCCCCGAGGGGCTCGTGGAAAGCGCGTTGTTCGGCCACGAGAAGGGCGCGTTCACCGGCGCGATCAAGCGCGTCGCAGGCGCCTTCGAGCGTGCGCATCGGGGGACACTGCTCCTCGACGAGATCACCGAGATGCGGCTCGACCTCCAGGCGAAATTGCTCCGCGTCCTGCAGGAGCAGGAGTTCGAGCGGGTGGGCGGCTCGGAGACCGTGAGCGTCGATGTCCGCATCGTGGCAACGACCAACCGCGACATCGAGCTCGCAGTCGAGCGCTCGGGATTTCGCCGGGATCTGTACTACCGGCTCAGCGTCATTCCCGTGCAGATCCCGCCGCTGCGCGCGCGGCCCGAGGACATCCCACTGCTCGCCCTGACCTTCGCGCAGCGCGTGGCCGCCGAAGTGGGCCGCGAGGTCACTGGCATCGCACCGGATGCGCTCGCGCTGCTGCAACGCTACGAGTGGCCGGGCAACGTTCGCGAGCTGCAGCACGCCGTGGAGCGTGCCGTCATTCTCAGCGGCGGCAACCTGCTCCCCGCGTCCAGCTTCGATCTGATCAGGACCGCGGTGACCGGACGACGCACGCCGTTGACGTTGCCTGCGCTCGACACCGAGTCGCCGTCCGCCGACGCGGTCGTCCTGAACACGCTGAACATCGACGAGGCGGAGGCGGCGCTCGTCGCGCGCGCGCTGCAGGCGACCGGCGGCAACAAGACAAAGGCGGCGGAGCTGCTTGGCGTTTCCGACCGCACGCTCCGGAACAAATTGTCGCGTCAGCGGAGTCCCGGACAAAACAGCTAGGAAGTTTTTTCCGGTCGGCAAGAATTTCCGACACGCCGTCGTAGCGGTCACGCGGACAACTACAGAACAATCAACGACTTGCGGCGCCGCACTCTGCGGTGCGGCTGTTGCCATTGTGTATGGACCCTCGGCACCCACAACCGCGGTGCCGGAAATCCGAAGCCGGATCCGGAGTCCTACATGCCCCGCTCATTCGCCGCATATCGCCAGCGAGACGCACTGCTGGAGCAGCACATCGGACTCGTTCACCACGTCGCACGACTACTCGCCAATCGCCTGAGCACCGAGGCGGAGCTCGACGAGCTCGTGAGCGCCGGGACGCTCGGTCTCCTGCACGCTGCTGAGCAGTTCGACGCCGGCCGCGGACTCTCGTTCAGCACCTACGCGGTGCCGCGCATTCGCGGTGCGATTCTCGACGAGTTGCGCCGGCTGGATCACGTCCCGCGGAATGTGCGGCGCAGATCGCGCGAGTTGGGGCGCGCCCGCGACGCGCTGTCGTCGAGGCTCCGCCGGTCGCCCACCTACGCTGAAGTGGCGCACGTTCTCGGCGTCGCCGAGGAGTCGGTGCTGCGCTGGGAGCTGGACGCGGAAGCCGCTGCACCGCGCTCGCTCGATCAACCCGCGCGCGGCGAATCGGTCGGCGCAACCCTCGCGGACACGATCGCCGACGACAACGAGGTGTCGTTCGACGAAGCGCTCGCGCAGGAACAGGAAGTGACGGAGCTCAAGCGCGCGGTTGCCCGGCTCAAGGAGCAGGAGCGCGTCGTGCTCGCGCTCAACTACTTCGAAGGCCTGAAGCTGCAGGAGATCGCGCGCGTGCTCGGCCTCTCCGTCTGCCGCATCTCCCAGATTCGCACGGCGGCGCTGGCCAAGCTGCGCACCACGCTGGCGCCCATGTACGCCGCGTAAATCCGAGCGGACTGCCAGAGCAGGTGCGCGGGGCGGTGAGCGATCACCGCCCTTCTCGTTTTCGCAGGGCGGCGAGCGAGGGAAGGCGGAAACCATACGCATCCGGCAGGAGTTCGCCCCGCATTGCGCGCACGACCTCCGTCGTGAACGGCGAAGCGGTTTCCAGTACGGCCGGCACGTCTGACGCGACGACGGCGATCCACTCGCCCCGATCGTCGACCGTGACGCGCACACTGTGCGTGCCCGCGCGCGCGGGAATCGAGGCGATCAGCGCGATCAGCGCGCGCACGTACATCCATTTGGGCACGCGTACCGCCGTGGACGCTGCGCTCTCGATCAGCACGACGCGGTCGCGCTGTTCGGCATGGAGCGCGAGCACCGCCTGCGCCTCGTCGGCAGCATCACGTGGCGAAAACGCCTCGACCCCGCCGCGCGGCCGACCCATCGTGCGTACGACGGCGGCCAGCTCTCGCACGCGGTGGAGCTCGGTCGTCAGGATGTCTTCGGTGCCGCCGTCGTCGTCCTTCGACAGCTCGATGACGGCAGAGAGCGCCGCGGCGCGATTGTTCAACGCGTGGCCAAGGCCCCGCAGGACGGCGTCCACCACCCGGCTCCACTCCAGCATCGCCGGGCCACTGAGCGCCAGCGCACTCTCGGCGCTTTCGCTCTGATGCGCATCGATAGCGCTCACGATTGCGCCGCCGACGTGACCTGGCGACGTTCCCTGCGGTTTGTCACTGTACCAAGATGATTGGCACTTTCATTCTCGTCGCGCATCTGCTGTCCGCGGTTCCGTGTGATACGCCCCCGTCCGCCGCGCCCGCTCATCGTGCCCGGCCCAAGGCGGTGGAGGTGAGCGAATGGTACAGCCGCCGGCTCACCATCCATCGCACGTTGAGCTATGCGACCGTGCCGCTCTTCGCATTCCAATATGTAGCGGGCAATCAGATCTGGGTGAGCGGTGCCCAGGCGCCTGCGTGGGCGCGCACGGGACATCGCATCGGGGCCACGACGCTCGCGGGTGTCTTCACGGTGAATACCGTCACTGGCCTCTGGAACCTCTGGGACTCGCGGCATGCCGAGGCGGGACGCGGGCTGCGGTACATGCATGCGCTGTCGATGCTCACGGCCGACGCGGGCTTCACGTACGCCGGAGCGAAATTGTCGGAGCAGGCCGAGCGGAGCTATGACAAGCGTCAGCTGCACAAGGAAATCGCATTGTCCTCCATGGCACTCACGGTCGTGAGTGGTGTTCTGATGAAAGTTCTCAACAAGTGATGGCGGTGGCCGCGTCGCTCGACGCCCCCCAGTCATTGGTCAAGCTGCTGCAGCCCTGGTCGCATGCCTACAGCGACTCCAAGGTGCTGCCGACGGTGGTGGTCTTTCTGCACATCGCGGCGCTGCTGTTCGCCGGCGGGTACGCCGTCACGCTCGACCGGTTCACGTTGCGGGCGTTCCGTTCCGATCCGGCGACGCGGACCTCGCAGTTGCGAGCGCTCGCCGTCTCGCATCGCATCGTTCTCAGCGGGCTCGCTCTTTCACTCGTCAGCGGTGTACTCCTGTTCGCGGCGGACGTCGAGACGTTCTGGACGTCCGTGATCTGGTGGACGAAGGCCGGCCTGATCGTGTTGCTGCTCCTCAACGGCTACGGCATCACGAGGCTCGAACACCAGTTGCGTACATCGACGGGCGACGGGGAGGTGGCGTGGCGCGGCCTGCGTCGTACCGCCGTCGCGAGCATCGTGCTGTGGTTTGCCATCGCGCTCGCCGGCGTCGCGCTCGTCAACGCCGGATGAGTGATCATTTCCATGAAGGTGTTGCAGTGAATTCGACCGACTGTTCTGGGTGCGCCTTGCACGGATCCTCGCGCCGCGATTTTCTGCGCGAGCTCGTGGGCGGCGCGTTTGCGTTTGTCGTCGTCAAGGGGATCGGCGGACGAACCGACAAACGCTATCCCATTCCGTCCAGCGATACCGCCGTCATCGACAAGGATGAATCGGTCATCATCATGCGCTGGGAGAACCGTGTCTGGGCATTCTCGCTGGCGTGCCCGCATCAGAACACGGCCATCCACTGGGAGGGAGACGAACACCGCTTCCAGTGTCCCAAGCATCACTCCCGATACCGTCCGGACGGCACCTTCATCGAAGGACGCGCGACGCGGGGTCTCGATCGTTTCGCCGTTCGCCGTGACGGAGAATCCGTGCTCGTCAATCTCGACGAGCTGTATCGCCAGGACGAGAACGCGAATGACTGGTCGAGCGCGTTCGTCGAGCTGGTGGCGCCGGAGAAATAGATGCCATGTGATGGCTGCCTGAATCGCCGCGAATTTCTCGTGCGCGCCGCGGCTGCGTCGGCCGCCGGCGCGCTGCTCTCCGCGTGCGGTGACGGAGAGATCGGCGGCACGCTCGCGCCGGAACGGCGGTCGGGTCAGCTGGTCGTATCCGTTGCGGCATTTCCCGCTCTCGCGACCGCTGGAGTGCTCGTGAGAGTCGGGCCGTGGCAGGCCGCGAAGCGCACCGGCGCCGGCACGTTCGACGCATTCGACATGACGTGCACGCACCAGGGGTGCCTCACCAACATCACCAACGGTCAGCGCTTCGACTGTCCGTGTCACGGCTCGCGATTCTCCAGTGACGGCGACGTGCTGCGCGGCCCCGCGCTGTCGCCGCTCACGACGCTTCCTACCTCTTACGACGCGGCGACCGACCAGCTTACCATTGGGTAATGCTGCTCGGCATCGCCGGCATGGTCGGTTCGGGGAAGACGACGCTCGCGCGCGCGCTCGCGTCGCGCTTCGGACTCCAGCTCGCCCTGGAGAGCGTCGACCAGGAAAATCCCTGGCTCGAGCCGTTCTATTCGAGCGCGGACGGCATGCATGCCTATGCGCTGCACCTGCAGTTGCACTTCCTGGCCACGCGGTTCGCGAGCATGCGACGCATGCGCGGACTCGGCGGAAGCTGGGTGCTGGACCGCACGTGGTACGAGGATGCCGAAGTGTTCGCCGCCGGTCTGCACGAGCAGGGATATCTCACGTCGGATGAATGGCAGCTGTATCGCCGGCTGTATGCCGAACTGTTGCACGCACCGGCCGCGCGCCCTCCGCGCCTGCTGATCTATCTGCACGCTCCGCTCGAGACGATCCTGTCGCGCATCGCTGAACGCGGTCGGCCGAAGGAGCGCGACACCGAGCGTGGCTATTGGGAACAACTCCACGAGCGATATGCGCGCTGGATCCATTCCTTCCGGCATTGTCCCGTGCTCTTCATTGATGTGCGGGAATACGATCTCGGCAGAGAGCCGGCGCGCGCGGCGGAGGGCATCGCCGGCCGGGTTCGCCAGCGTCTGGAGAAGGAGCTGCCGCAGACCGAGCTGTGGCCCGCACCCGCGCAGTCCGGGCAGCGCGTGCTGACGATGTAGGCCGAACCGAACTCGCAACATCGGGTATCACGACGCAGATTTCTTCCCGGCGTCGTATGCCTCGCACACCGCACACTCTCGTCCTCGCGCTGCTCGCGGCCGTCGCGTGCTCGGATCGAAAGCCCGCGGCCGCGGATTCCGATCTCACGCGCGATCTGGCGCTGGCCAACCAGCCGATCGCGACACCGCAGTTTCAGGACACGGCTCTCGGCGCTGCGCCCGAGCCACGCCACGCCGCGCCCACGCCGAAGCGAACGCCGACGACCCGTCGCGTCGCAACGACCCGCCAGCCGCGGCCGACACCGACGCCGACACGCGTCGAACCGTCGCGGCCGACACCGCAGCCCGACGAGGCGCCGGCGCCGCAACCGTCGCGCGCCCGAGGCATCCTCGCCGGCACCAGCTTTGGTCTCGTCACCAAGACGGCCGTCTGCACCACGAACCTTCCTGGCGACAAGTTCACCGCGACGCTCACGTCCGACGTGCACGGCGAGAATGGCGCAGTGATTCCGGCCGGAACTACGGTAGTGCTGGAGGTTGCTTCCGTCACACCGGGGGACAAGCCCGAGAACGCGCAGCTTTCGTTGCGCCTGCGCGCGATCGTGCTCAACGACGAACCGCTCAACGTGGACGGCAGCGTCGATGTCGTTTCCGGACTCCAGCGCCACGAGGTTCCGCGCGACAGGAATGCCGATCGCAAGAAGGTGATTGGCGGCGCGATCGCGGGCGCGGTCCTCGGTCAGATCATGGGCAAGGATACGCGGTCCACCGTGATCGGCGCGGCCGCGGGCGGGGCGGCCGGCGCGGTCGCCGCCGCCGCGTCGAAGAAGTACGACGCGTGTCTACCGGCCGGCGGGAATGTGCGCGTGACCACGTCGCAGCCCATCACGCTCGGCGCGTGAGCGCCGGCGGCAGCCGCCGGTCCTCCTCCGGCGCCGGCGCGCTGCGTCGTTTCCATCCCATCGTCCGCGACTGGTTTCGCGAGACGCTGGGCCAGCCGAGCGCACCGCAGCAGAAAGGGTGGCCAGCGATCGCCAAGGGCGATCACACACTGATTCTCGCCCCCACCGGTACCGGCAAGACGCTGGCGGCTTTTCTCTGGGAACTGAACGCCCTGATTCGCGACGGCCTCGACACGCCGCTCGCGAACTCCGTGTACCTGCTGTACGTGTCGCCGCTCAAGGCGCTCAACAACGACATCCAGCGCAACCTCGAGGTGCCGCTGGCTGAGCTGCAACAGCGGTTCGGCGCAGCAGGGGAAAAATTTCCGGAGATTCGCGTCGCGGTGCGCACCGGCGATACGCCGGCATCGGCGCGCGCGCGCATGCTCCGCAAGGCGCCGCACGTCCTCATCACCACGCCGGAATCGCTCCACATCATGCTCACGACCGTGCGGGGCCGCGGGATGTTCGCCGGCGTCCGTGCGGTCATCGTCGACGAGATCCACGCCCTGGCCGGCACCAAACGCGGCGCGCACCTCGCGCTCACGCTCGAGCGCCTCGAACATGAATGCCGGAACGTCCCGCAGCGCATCGGCCTGAGCGCCACACAGAAGCCGCTCGACGAGATCGCGCGCTTCCTCGGCGGCATGCAGCAGCGACGGGACGACAGGCACGTGCCGGCGAGACCCGTCACGATCGTGGATTGCGGCCTGGTCAAGAAGATGGAGGTGAGCGTGCGCTCACCGGTCGAGGACCTGGGCCGTGTCGGTGGCACGATCTGGCCATCAGTCGCGCCATTGGTGCTCACCGAGGTACGAAAGAACCGCACGACCCTGATCTTCGTGAACAATCGCGCGCAGGCCGAGAAGATGGCCGCGCGCCTGAATCACCTGGCGCAAGAGGAGATCGCGCTGCCCTATCACGGTTCGCTGTCGCGCGAGCGGCGTCTCGGACTCGAGCGATCGCTGAAAGCGGGACAGGTACGCGCGCTCGTCAGCACGAGCGCTCTCGAGCTGGGCATCGACATCGGCAGCGTCGACCTCGTGCTCCAGCTGCAGAGCCCAAAGCGCGTCGCGTCGGGCTTGCAGCGCGTCGGACGCGCCGGCCATTCGCTCACCGCCATCAGCCGCGGCGTCTTCGTGCCCACGTTTCGGGACGACGGGATGGAGATGCTTGCCATCGTGCGCGCGATGCGCGAGGGCGACGTCGAACCAACACGCGTGGTGCAGAATGCGCTGGATGTTCTGGCGCAGGTGATCGTGGCCGCGACGGCGATAGAGGACTGGACCAGCGCCGATCTGTTCGCGCTCGTTCGCCGCGCCTACCCGTATCACCGTCTCACGCGCGAAGCGTTCGACGAAGTTCTCGCGATGCTGGCTGGCAAATATCCCAGCGACGTCGCCGCCGAGCTCGACGCCCGCGTGACGTGGGATCGCATCAGCGACCGCATCACCGCGACGCGTGCGTCGCGGCTGGTTGCTGTGGTCAACGGCGGCACGATTCCGGATCGCGGCTTGTACACGGTGAACCTGCCCGATCGCTCGCGACTCGGTGAGCTGGACGAAGAGTTCGTGCACGAGACGCGCGTGGGTGATGTCTTTCAGCTCGGCTCCAGCACGTGGCGCGTCCAGAGTATCGAGCACGACCGCGTCATCGTCGTCCCGGCGCCCGGCGTGCCGGCGCGCATGCCCTTCTGGCACGGCGAGTACGGCGCGCGGTCCCCGCACCTCACGACTCGCGTCGGCGAGCTGCGACGCGAGCTGGTCGCGGTCGAAGACGATGCTGCGATCGCGGCGCTGGCGACGGCGTACGGATGCGACGAAGCGACGGCGCGTTCATTGGCGCGCTATGCGCACGAGCAGCGCGCGGCGACAGGGGTGGTCCCCGACGATCGCGTGCTGATCGCCGAACATTTTCGCGATGACGTGGGCAGCGTCCGCATCGTGCTCCACGCCCCGTTCGGCGGACGGATCAATGCACCATGGGCGATGGCGCTCGCGCAGCGTTTCCGTGAAGCATTGCCGTCCGGTGGCGTCGACATCCAGGTGCAGACCACGGACGACGGCATCATGCTCCGCCTTCCGCAGCTCGACGGCCCGCCGCCGATGCAACTGCTGCACGGCATGTCGCCCGACGAGGCGACACAGCGCATCACGCAGGAAGTGGGATCGTCCTCCCTGTTCGGCGCGCGCTTTCGAATGAACGCGGCCCGCGCGCTGCTGCTGCCGCGCGGCAACCCGCGCAGGCGGATGCCTCTCTGGCTGCAGCGGCTGAAATCCCAGGATCTGCTCGAGGCGGTGCGGGAATTCCCGTCCTTCCCGATCCTGGTGGAGACGTACCGTGATGTGTTGCAGGATGCGTTCGATCTCTCGGCCATGCGCGATGTGTTGACCCGCATCGAACGGGGCGAGATCGCGATTCGTGCGGTGGCCACGGACGTGCCGTCGCCGATGGCGCTGTCGCTCCAGTTCGGATTCGTGATGGACTGGATGTACGCGGACGACACGCCGCGGGCCGAACGGCAGGCGGCGCTCCTCTCTCTCGATACCGCGTTGCTCGAGGATCTGCTCGGCACGCCCGGCGAGCTGGAAGGACATCTCGGCGCCGCGCTGGCCGAGGTCGTGGCTCGCCGTCGGGGCACGGAGCCCTCGCGTCGCGCGCGAACGGCTGACGAGCTCTCACTGCTGCTCGACCGAGCCGGCGATCTCACGATCGAGGAGCTGCGCGAACGCGTGAGCGATGAGGCCGCGGGCGATCCGGTGGCGGAGCTGCTCGCTGGTGGACGCGCGATCATCGCGGAGATACCGGCTGCCGGCCATGCCGCTTCGCGCGTGGTGCTCGTGGAATCGATGCCGCGGTATCTGTCCGCGTTTCCGGGACTGGCCGCGCCCGACAGCGTGCCCGCGCCATTCCGCGTCGGCTCGCTCACGAAGGGTGCGGCACGTCGTGAAGTGCTCGCGCGATTTCTCGCCCTTGCCGGGCCGGTGACCGTCGATGACGTCCTGGAACGGTACGACTTCGAGCGGAGCTGGGTCGCTGAACGCCTCGACGAGCTGACGGCGCGTGGTACGCTGGTGCGCGGGCGCTTCTCGCTGCCCGGATACGAAAGCGCGCTGCGCTGGTGTACGCGTCGACTGGTGGAACAGGCTCGTCGGCGCGCGCTCGCGGCGGCGCGGCGGGACGTGGAGGCCGTCGACTTCACCACGTTCGCGCGATTCATGTTGCGTTGGCAGCATCTGGCGCCCGATACACGCTACGACGCAGCCGGCGTCGCCGCCGTCATGCGGCAGCTGTACGGTATCGCGCGGCCGCCGCTCGCGTGGGAGACCGAGTACCTCGCCGCGCGCGTCGACGACGCCGTACGGGGCGCGCTCTCGCAACTCGGTGCCACCGGGGAGATGACGTGGGCGGGCGAGGGCAGCAGCGACGGTCCCGGTGATCGTGCGTTCGCGCGCCTGCGCGCCGTGCGATTTCTTCGACGCGGTACGGAGCGCGCGTGGCTCGCGCCGATGAGCACGCCGGATCTGTCGCCAAGGGCGGCCAGCGTGCTCGAGGCGCTGCGCCAACGGGGCGCGTTGTTCTTCTTCGAGCTGCAGCAGGCGACGAAACTTGGCACCAACAGTGTGCGAGATGCGCTGCTCGAGCTGGTGGTCGCCGGCCTCCTGACGAACGACACCGTGGAGGCACTGCAACAGGTGGCGCGCTGGCGGCCGATGTTCCAGGATCGCGGCGAGCAGCCCGATCCCGCGCGCTGGCTTCCGGCGGACTTCGTTCCGTCGCCCGATCGGCCAGTGGTACAGCGTCGCGTGAATGTGCGCCGTCTGCCGAAATGGGAGCGACCCGATCGCGAAGGCGGCGATACCGCATGGCCCGGTCGCTGGTCGGTGCTGGATCGCGGCGCATCCATCGACCGCTCTTCGGAGGAAGCCGACGTCGATCTCGCACGACTCGTCGCGCAACAATGGCTCGAGCGGTACGGCGTCGTGTCGCGCGAGTGGTGGCGCAGGGAACGTCCGCCGATCTCCTGGCGATCGGTGTATCGCGAGCTGCGACGCATGGAGCTCCGCGGCGACGTGCGCCGCGGCTACTTCGTGACCGGCCTGTCGGGCGCGCAGTTCGCGCTGCCCGCGGCGGTCGAACAGCTGCGCGCCGCCGCCACGGACGACCAGGCGCTCGTCATCATGGCGTCGAGCGATCCTGCGAACGTGTGGACCCTGCCGTCACACGGCGACAGCAGTTCGACGTCCGACACGTTCGCGCGGCCGCGTGCCGCGCGTGCTCTGCTTGTGTTGCGCGGTGGTCGCGTGGTGCTTACGGCCGACGCGCACGGCCGTGCCGTCCTGGTTCGTCCTGGAGAAACCTCCACGGAGGTCACGGAGTCCGTCCGTCTGCTCCTACGGCATCTGGCTGCCCGACGTGCCAGGGACATCGTGGTCGAGACCATCGACGGCGGGCCGGCAGCCACGAGTCCGTGGGCAGCGGCATTTCAAGCCGCGGGCCTTCGCCTCACGAGCGCGGGCCTGCGTCATTACGCTTCATTCGAACGCCGCTGACCCCATGACCGCGATCGATCCTCGCTATCCCGTCGGACGTTTCACGCGGCCTGCCGCGCTTTCCCCGGGCGAGCGCAACGCTGCGATCGACGTGCTGGATCGCGCACCTCAGGACATGCGCGTCGCGGTCTTCGGTCTCAGTGATGCGCAACTCGACACACCGTACCGCGACGGCGGCTGGACGGTTCGGCAGGTGGTGCACCATGTGCCGGACAGTCACATGAATGCCTACGTGCGCTGCAAGCTGGCGCTGACGGAAGACACGCCGACGATCAAACCGTACGACGAAGCGAAATGGGCGGAGCTCGAGGACGGCAGGAGTCCGATGGTCGAAGAGTCGCTATCGCTCCTCGAGTCGCTGCACGCGCGCTGGGTGTACCTGTTGCGTCGTCTGCAGCCCGCTGATTTTGCGCGGCTGCTCACGCATCCCGAGTGGACGACGCCGATGTCGATCGACGTCGTCCTCGCGCTCTATGCGTGGCACTCGCGCCACCACACCGCCCACATCACCGAGTTGCGTAGACGGAACGGTTGGTAGTGGGCCGACTCACTGCACGCACTGCGCGTGCGGGTCGGGCTTGGGCTTGTCCACGACCAGCCGGTGATCGAGGTTCGCGATGTCCTGCGCCGTGTTGTAGACCAGCTGCGCGACTCGCGCGAGGCCGTCGTAATCGATGTATTCCGGCTCGTCGGTGACTTCGTGGTATTCCGGGTGGCCGCCCGTCGAGAGAAAGACCACGGGAATGCCGTACCGCGCATACATGTAGTGATCGCTGCGGCAGTAGTACTGCTCGGGATGGCCGTTGGCGTCATACTGGTAGTCGTACTTGAAGGGCGGATTGAATTTTTTTCCCTCCGCGTCCACCAGATCGCCCAGCTCGGTGGATAGACGCCGCGATCCGATGATCTGCAGGTCGCCATGGCCGCCGCCCGGAGCGAGCGCAGCCGGGCCGCGGCCGATCATGTCGATGTTGATCTGCGCGACGATGGAATCACGCGGTACGGTGGGATGATCGGTGAAGTACTGCGAGCCGTAGAGCCCAAGCTCCTCGCCGACGTGCCACACGAGCAGAATGGAGCGCTTCGGCTTCGTCGGCGCCGCCGCGAATGCTTCCGCCACCTCCAGAACTCCCATCGAGCCGGAGCCGTCGTCGTCCGCGCCATTGAAGATCGAATCGACGCGCGGTGCGTGCGCCCGACGCAGGCTGTCCAGGAGTGCACGGATCCTGGGCCAGTCTTCCGGTGCAGCCGGTTTCTCGCCGTCGTCGGCGCCGCCGGGACGCACGACGTGGTAGAACGCGTAGAGCGAGTCGTGATCCACGGGCTCGCCGGTGCCGACATGATCGCTGTGCGCGCCGATCGCCACGTATTCGCCGCGCAACTTCGGGTCGCTGCCTGGCACGATGGCGACGACATTTCGCGAGCCGGGCGCCGGCTGCGTCGCGAATGACAGAGTGCCATGCACGATCTGGCCAATGGCGCCGACCTTCATCGTGGCGACCGGCTTGCCGAGCATCGCGGTCGCCATCTCGTTGGTGACGTACATGTAGGCAGGCAGCGGCGGAAGGCGACGCTGCGCCTCCTCCACCTCGTCGCGATACTGCACCGCCGGCTCGGCCAGCGCCTTCCGCGCGTCGTCGGGCATCGAATCGAGAGACACGACCGCGACCGCTGCTGCGTCGAGGTAGCGCTGCGTCAGCAGGCCGCGGTTGACCTGCCAGCCATGCGGCACGGCGATGACCACGATCTTCCCCGCGGTCTGGCGGGGATCGATCATTCCGCTGTCGCTCCACACGCCACCATAGATCGCGGTCGCACCGTCAAAGGCGCGCGCCGTCGGCCCGTTGTCGCGCGGGAGCCAATCCGCCCATATCGAGAACGTGCGGCCGCCCGCCATGATGGTGCTGCCAGTCGCCACGGACTGCAGCAGCGGGATCCGCTGGAAATACGTACCGTTATCGCCGGCGGGCTGCAGCCCCAGGCGGCTCAGCTCCTGGGCGATGTAGGTCGTCGCCTTGTCGTGATAGATAGTTCCGGCCGCTCGACCCATCATCGAGTCGTCGGCGAAGATGTAGAGGCGCGTCATGAGGTCGGCCGCGGTGATGGCTGCGGTCGTCGGATGCGCCGGATACTTCAACGGCAACGGCGCACGCTGCGCGAGTGCCGAAACGAGCGGAAGGGCGGCGAGCAGTACCACCGCGCCGAGAAGCTTGCGGGTCATGTTGTCGGTGGAGCGAGAAAGGGTCGGACGGCACATCATTGGACACCGAGATGAGCGCTGGAGTTTCGCAGGGCACGCTGATGAACGACAGTCATCCGCAACGCTGGCGGGTGCTCGTCCTGCTCGCCTTCGCGGAGCTGCTCGGCATGTCGCTCTGGTTTGCCGGGAATGCCGTCGCGCCACAGCTCCGGGAGCAGTGGTTGCTCAGCGCCAGTCAGGTGGGGTGGCTGACGACGGCTGTGCAGCTCGGGTTCGTCGCCGGTACCGCGGTCGTCGGCGTACTGAACCTCGCGGACATCATACCGTCGCGCTCGCTGTTCGCGGCCGCAGCGGTCCTCGGTGCAGTGGCCAACGCCGCGCTGCTCGTGGCAGGTGGATTTTATCCTGCCATCGCCACGCGTTTCGCCTGCGGGTTCTGTCTCGCGGGCGTGTATCCGCCGGCGATGAAGATGATCGCCACATGGTTTCGTGCGCGGCGCGGCCTCGCGGTAGGCACCATCGTCGGCGCCCTGACCGTCGGCAAGGCGACGCCGTACCTCGTGCACGCGCTGCCGAACGCCGGGGTGGCGAGCATCGTTCTCGCAGGTTCCGCGAGCGCGGTCGTCGCGGCGGCACTCGTGTGGTTCGGCTATCACGACGGACCGTATCCGTTTCCACCGCGCCCGTTTTCCTGGTCTCTCGTCGCCACCGTGTTTCGCGAACGCCAGTGGCGGCTCGCGACGGGCGGCTATCTCGGCCACATGTTCGAGCTGTACAGCTATTGGACGTGGATTCCCGCTTTCCTCGCCGCGAGTGCCGCTGTGTATGTCGGAGCGCCGACGCTCGACGCGCACCACGCGGCACTGGTGTCCTTGCTCGCTTTCGGAACGATCGCCGTCGGTGGCTTGGGATGTTTCTGGGGCGGGCTGGTGGCCGATCGCGTCGGTCGCGAGCGCCTGGTGACGATCGCCATGGCGTTGAGCGGCGCGTGTGCACTGCTGATCGGCGTGACATTCGGTATGCGCTGGCTGTACGTCGCGCCCGTCGCCCTGCTCTGGGGGTTCTTCGTGATCGCTGATTCCGCGCAGTTCAGCGTGCTCGTCACGGAGAGCGTTCCACCGCACGCGGTCGGCACGGCGCTGATGCTGCAGACGTCGCTCGGGTTTCTGCTGACGACCGTCAGCATTCAGCTGATTCCCCCGATCGTGCGGCTGGCCGGGTGGCGGTGGGCATTTCCCCTGCTTGCCCTTGGGCCCCTCGCCGGCATCGCGGCCATCCGGCGACTGTTAGCGTTGAAAGGGCGGTTGGCGGTGAATACAATGAACCGCGATTCCGCAGCGCCGATTCCCTCCATCACAACTTGATGCACGTCGCCGTCCTGAAAGAATCCGCCTCGCGGGAAAATCGCGTGGCGCTGACGCCGGATAGTGCGGCGCGTCTGGTCAAGTCGAAGGTCGATGTCGTGGTACAGAGCGGAGCGGGCGAACGTGCCGGCTTCCCGGACGACGCGTATACGGCCGTCGGGGCGCGGATCGCACCGGACGCCGGGACAACGGCGCGTACCGCGTGGATCGTCCTCAAAGTACAGCCGCCGACGGACGCGGAGGCGGCGCTGCTCGATGCGGGCAGCGTGCTCGTGTCGCTGCTCAAGCCCGGACAGCATGCGGCACTCGCGCAGCGGCTCGCGGACCGCAAGGTCACGACGCTCGCTCTCGAGCTCGTGCCGCGCATCACGCGCGCGCAGAGCATGGACGTGCTCTCGTCGCAGGCCACCGTCGCGGGTTACAAGGCCGTGCTCCTCGGTGCCGCGGCCCTCGGAAAATTTCTGCCGATGCTCACGACGGCCGCGGGCAACATCCAGCCGGCCCGCGTGTTCGTCATCGGCGCCGGCGTGTCGGGTCTGCAGGCCATCGCCACGGCGCGGCGGCTCGGCGCCGTGGTGTCCGCATTCGACATCCGGCCGGCAGCGCGTGAACAGATCGAGAGTCTGGGAGCGAAAGCGATCGGCGGCGAGGCGGTCAGTGTCACCGCGGAGACGTCGACCGGCTATGCCCGGGTGCAGACCGACGATGAGCGCGCGAACACGATGCTCGCGATCGCGAACCATATCCGGGACGTCGATCTCGTCATCACCACCGCCAACGTTCCCGGCCGCCAGGCGCCGAGACTCATCAGCGCCGCGACGGTTCACTCGATGCGCCGTGGTTCGGTGATCGTCGATCTCGCCGCCGAAACGGGCGGCAACTGCGAGCTCACGAAAGCAGGTGAGACCGTGACCGTCGATGGCGTCACGATCATCGGCGCGCTCGACCTGCCTAGCACGGTTCCCCAGCACGCAAGCCAGATGTTCGCGCGCAACGTCCTCACCTTGCTGCAGCATCTGGTGAAGGACGGCAACGTGAACATCGATGCCAACGACGAGATCACGGGCGCCATGCTCGTGACGCACGAGGGCCGGGTGCTCAAATGATGATCCTGGAGCTGTACATCTTCGTCCTCGCGGCGTTCACCGGATACATGGTGATCTCGCGCGTTCCACCGCTGCTGCACACGCCACTGATGGCCGCGACGAACGCCATCTCCGGCATCTCACTCGTGGGGTCCGTGATCATGGCCGGCGCGCAGCACAGCCGTCTCGCGACGCTGCTCGGCTTCATCGCGGTCGTCTGCGCGACGACGAACATCGTCGGCGGATTTCTGATCGTCGACCGCATGCTGCGCATGTTCCAGCGCACGCAGGGCGGCGGCGGCGAAGGCGACCGACGCAAGGCCAGTCGGCGCGCCACCGATGCCGTGAGCTGATGCGCGAAACGTTCATCCAGCTCGCCTACATCGGCGCATCCGTTCTGTTCATTCTCGGCCTGCGCAGTCTCACGCGGCCGGACAAGGCGCGCCGCGGCATGCAGCAGGCGGCGGTCGGGATGCTGCTCGCCATCGCAGGCACGCTCGTCAATCACCAGATCCTTGACTACAAGTGGATCGTGCTGGGCATGGCGATCGGTACCGTTGCCGGATATCCCCTCGGCATGTGGGTGCCGATGACGGCGATGCCGCAGCGGATCGCGCTCTCGCTGACGTTCAGCGCCGGTGCGGCCACGCTCGTCGGCGTCGCCGAATACGTGACGTCGGTGGGGGGCATGGAGGGCCTCACACACGCGAAGGCCGCCGCGCTCGGTTTCGAAGTGTTGCTCGGCTCGATCACGGTGGCGGGCACCCTCGTCGCCGCGGGCAAGCTGCAGGAGCTGATCACGTCCAGACCGGTGACCTATCGCGGGCAGAATCTGGTCAACGGCGCGGTCTTCGCCTTCACGCTCGGACTGTTCGCGTTCCTGGTGCTCCAGCCCGAATCGGCGAAGGTGTTTTACACGATGATTGCGCTGGCATTCGTGTTCGGCGTGATGTTCGTGATCCCCATTGGCGGCGCGGACATGCCCGTGGTGGTCGCGCTGCTCAACTCGTACTCGGGGCTTGCGGCCTGCGCCACGGGATTCGCCATCGGCAACGAGGTGTTGATCATCGCGGGTGCGCTCGACGGCGCGTCGGGATTCATTCTGTCGCTCCTCATGAGCAAGGCCATGAACCGGTCCTTCGCGAACGTATTGTTTGGCGCGTTCGGGTCGGAAACCGCCGCGACGGCAAAGAAGGCCGGCGACCTGCAGGTCCGCTCGATCACCGTCGACGATGCAGCCATTCAACTCGCATACGCGCAGCTCGTGATCATCATCCCCGGCTACGGCATGGCCGTCGCGCAGGCGCAACATCAGGTGCGCGAGCTCGCGGAGCTGATCGAGAAGCGAGGCGGCGAGGTGAAGTTCGCGATCCATCCGGTGGCCGGCCGCATGCCTGGTCACATGAACGTGCTGCTCGCCGAAGCCAACATCCCGTACGACAAGCTGTACGACATGGAGGAAATCAACGGCGAGTTCGACCGCGCGGACGTGGCAATGGTCATCGGTGCGAACGATGTGGTGAATCCGGCCGCGCGCACGGACAGGAGCTCGCCGATCTATGGAATGCCCATCCTCGACGCCGACAAGGCACGTACGATCATCGTACTGAAGCGCAGCATGGCGGCCGGCTTCGCGGGCATCGAGAACGAGCTGTTCTACGATCCCAAGACCAGCATGCTGTTCGGTGACGCCAAGGCGTCGCTGACCGCCCTGATCGGCGAGATCAAGAACGTCTGATTTGATCGCAAGGTTCGGATAGCCGCCTCCGGCGCGACCTGTAGCTTCAGGGGCATGTCGACCGCGCCATCGCTTCCGGATCCCGCCACCGCCTGGCGCGCCGTGGAACGTCGTGATCGTCGTTTCGACGGCCGCTTCGTGTACGGCGTGGATTCGACGAAGATCTTCTGCAGGCCGTCCTGCTCGTCGCGCCGGCCCACGCGGTCGCGTGTGGAGTTCTTCGGATCGCCCGACGACGCCGAACGCGCCGGATACCGCGCGTGCAAACGCTGTCGCCCGGGCAGCGATGCACCCAATCGCATCGATCGTGCGGTCGCGGGAGCGGTCGAGCACCTCGCGGCGCATGCGAACGAACGCATCACGCTCCGGACGCTCGCCGCGATCGTCCACGTGAGCCCGTTCCACCTGCAGCGCGCCTTCAAGCGCGCGCTGGGTGTCACACCTCGGGAATACCAGGACGCGACACGACGCAACGTCCTGTCCAGTCAACTGAAAAAGGGGGACACGGTGAGTCGCGCAACCTTCGAGGCGGGATTCGGATCCAGCAGCCGCGTGTACGAGCGCGCGTCGAACGAGTTGGGCATGACGCCCGCCGTGCTTCGCAAGCGGGCGGCCGGCCAGCGCATTCAGTTCAGCGTCGTCGACTCGTCGCTCGGGCCACTGCTCGCAGCGTACACCGAGCGTGGGGTCTGCTGCGTGAAGTTCGGAGCCGGCGACGCGCAGCTCGAACGTGAGTTCCGATCCGAATTTTCCGGCGCCGAGATCCATCGCGCCGGTTCAACGATCCACGACTGGATCGCTGCGATCGTCCGCAGCGTCGATGGAGGCAACGATCCACGCGTGCCGATCGATGCGGCTGGTACGGCGTTCCAATGGCGCGTCTGGAAGGAGCTGCAGCGCATTCCTCGCGGCACCACGCTCTCGTACACCGAGGTGGCGCAGCGCATCGGCCAGCCCACGGCCGTGCGTGCGGTCGCACGCGCATGCGCCACGAATCCGGTCGCGCTCGTCATCCCGTGTCACCGGGTGATTCGCGAGGATGGATCGCTCGGAGGCTATCGCTGGGGACTGGATCGCAAGGCGCAGTTGCTCGAGCGCGAGCGTACCGGCTGACGGTTGCGCCGCGGTCCGCGGCGTTCAAACCTTGAGCGGCTTCGCACTGTCCGAGTCTGCAGCCACTCACCACGACGCTCATGCGAAATCCTGTGACCCGTCCCTCCCATCTTGCCGCCGCCGCCATGCTGATGTTGAGCGGCTCGGCCGTCCACGCGCAGGTGGCTGCTTCCGACAGCTACTTCACCTGGGCGGGTCGCATCGCGTCCGGTGGAACACTCGGCATCAAACACTTCAATGGTCCGATCGACGTCCGGGAAGGAACGTCGGATCAGATCGAGTTCCGCGCCGAGCGCCGGAGTCGACGCAGCAACGAGCTGTCCTTCGAAGTGCAGAATGACGGCAACGGCGTCACCCTGTGCGGCGTCTGGCGCGGTCGAAGCGCATGTGACAGTCGCGGCGGCGGGTGGCACGACGACGACTGGGATGGTGGGCCGCCGGCGTCTCGCATCACGGTGACCCTGCCGAAAGGAGTCCGGTTGCACGCGTCCACGGGCAACGGTGACGTCCTCGTGGAGAAAGCCAGTAACGATGTCGACATCGCCTCGGGAAATGGCGACATCCGAATCTCGCTCACTGCTGGCCGCGTCACGGCCTCGACCGGAAACGGCGAGCTGGAGATTTCGGGCGCCACCGGCCCGGTGCAGGCGAACACCGGCAATGGGCGCGTCTACGTCACCACGGCCACCGGGCCAGTGGAAGCGAACACCGGCAACGGTGAGATCGACGTGACCATGAAGGCGCTGTCCAACACATCGGATATGCAGTTCAATACCGGGAATGGCAGCATCACCGTAGCGCTTCCCGGCTCGTTCAATGGTGAGGTCGACGCGAGCACCGGCAACGGTGAGTTCAGCTCCGACTTCGAGATCCGGGTGATCGGACGATTGAATCCGCACCACGTGCGCGGCACCATTGGAACGGGCGGCGGCCAGTTGATCCGCATGACTACGGGCAGCGGGCGCCTGGAACTGCGAAAGGCCACGTAGACGTCGCGGGAGATCACCAAACAGGAAGGCTCCTCTCACTCGAGAGGAGCCTTCTGTGTTTTCGTCGATGAGCGGACGGCGCGTTCACGCCGCGAGTCGTGCCGGTTGCCAGAACACGGTGCCGTCGAGGAGTGCCTGAGCGCACTCGTATCGCGCGGGCGGAAAGCCCTTCACACCGATCTCCAGCGTGTCGCCCTCTTCCACCGGCATGCGCTCGCCGACGAGGCGGAGCGCCTCCTCGAAGCTGGCGCTCTGAATGACGCCAGCCTGACGGGCACTCTCGGAAGAGCTCAGCGAGAACGTGTACGTGGCCATGGTGGGCTCCTGGTGGTTCCCTGGTTCTTCGTACCCGATCGTGTTTTGTATTGTTCCTCGTGATCGACGCGCTGCACGACCCCGGCACGCCCACGGCGCAGGCGCGTTCAGGCGCCGCGCCGGACCGTCTCGAGCAGCTGCACGCTCCGGGAGGCGTTCGCGTGCTCATCGGGGTCGCGAGCTGGACCGATCCGTCGATGACCGCGCCCGGTGTGTTCTACCCCGACGGCGCGCGAACGCCGGAGGCGCGATTGCGCTACTACGCGACGCGCTTCCCGCTGGTCGAGGTGGATTCGACGTATTACGCGATTCCGGCGCGGCGCATGACCGAGCTGTGGGTCGATCGTACGCCAGAGCGTTTCACGTTCGACGTGAAGGCACACGCGCTCATGACAGGCCAGCCATCGGAGGTCAGCCGCCTGCCAAGGGAAATCCGCGACGCGCTGCCCTCGGACCTCGCGAAGAAGACGCGCGTCTACGCATCGGACCTTCCCGACGAGTTGAAGGATGCCGTGTGGCAGTCGTTTTTCGACGCGCTGGTACCGCTGCGGGATGCCGGCCGTCTCGGCGCAATCCTGCTGCAGTATCCCAGGTGGGTCGGACCATCGCGCGCCAATGCGACGCTCATCGAGGACGCTCAGCGCAGACTGTCCACCGGCGGCTGGCGCGCCGCCGTCGAGTTGCGCAATCGAAATTGGTTCGACGATCGCACGCGGCCGCGCACGCTGACCCTGCTGCGGCGCACAGGCCTGTCATACGTCGTCGTCGATTCGCCCCCTGGATTTCAGTCGTCTGTGCCCATTGTCGCCGAGGTCACGTCTCCATCACTCGCAATCGTCCGCTTCCACGGGCGCAACACGGACACGTGGGAAGCGAAGGTCACCAAGGTCAGCGACCGCTTTCGATATCTCTATGACGAGACGCAGCTCACGGAATGGGTGCCCATCATCCAGGCGATCAGCGAGCAGGTCGAGGAGGTGCACCTCGTCTTCAACAACTGCTACGGCAACTACGGAACGACGAACGCACTGGAGATGGGAGGGATGCTGCTGCGCGCGGGCGTCGTGTCGTCGGGTCGCTGATCTGCTGAACTTTCTGCCATGACAAAAGGGCTTACTCGCCGTACGGCACCCAGACATTCTTGACCTGTGTCGCTTCACGCAGCCACTCGCGCCCTTCGCCCTCATCCGGGTCGAGCAGGTCGCGGAATTGCCACGTCGCCCATGTGCGCTTCATGTTCGACGCGGACGCGAGCTCCACGGCTTTGACGCCGTCGCGATCGCCGAAGTACCACAGGCCTTCGACGTCGTCGTGCTCCGCGAGCACCTTCAGCAGCGCGTTCTTGTCGCCGGTGACGATGTTGACGACACCCGCCGGCACGTCCGAGGTCTCGAGGACGCTGTAGAGATCCGTGGCGGCAAGCGGATATTGCTGTGAGGGGACGATCACCGTCGTATTGCCGACGGCGAGTGCAGGTGCACAGGTCGAAATGACACCGAGGAGTGGAAACTCCTCGGGCGCGCCGATGGCGACCACACCGATGCTTTCGTTCATGGCGAGCGCCACGCCGCGGATCGGCACGTTGTGCACCGCTCCATCCCACTTGTCCGCCCACGCGCCGTACGTGAAGAGTCTGCGGATGGAAGCGTCCACTTCACGCGTCGACTCGCGCTTCGAGCGTCCGTCCATGGCCGTGAGCCGCTGGGCGAACTCGTCCGCGCGAGCAGAGAGATTCTCCGCGATGTAATACAGGATCTGCGCGCGCAGGTGGCCTGTCGTTCTGCTCCATGTGTTCCAGGCGGCATGCGCGGCTTCGACGGCGTTTCGGATGTCCTTGCGATTTCCTTCCGGCACCTCGCCGACCTGCCCGCCGTCGGGCCCCAGGATGCGTCGCGTGTAGCCCTGGTCGGGCCGTGCCTGCTTGCCGCCGATGAACAACTTCGCCGTCCGATCGATCGGCGGCAGCATGCTGCTCGCACGCATCTCGGCGGACTCCGTGAGCGGCACGTCGAGCTTCTTGCGAGATCCGGTGCTGCGCACGACGGGACGCGCGCGATCCGCGGAATGCTTGGCGCGTTTGAGGTACTCCCACATGCCTTCCCGCCCGCCCTCGCGTCCGAAGCCGCTCTCGCGATAGCCGCCGAATCCGGCCGACGCGTCGAACAGATTGGTCGAATTGATCCAGACCACCCCGCTCTTGAGCTTCGGCGCGATGTCGAGTGCGAGATTGATGTTCTCGGTCCACACGCTGGCGGCGAGACCGTACGGTGTGTTGTTCGCGAGCTCCACCGATTCCGCCGGCGTCCGGAACGTCATCGATACAAGCACCGGCCCGAACACTTCGACCTGCGCGATAGTGCTCGATGGCGTGACGTCCGTGAACAGCGTCGGCGGATAGAAGTAGCCATCCGTCGGACACGCCCACGACGGCTGCCACATGGTGGCGCCCTCCCGCTGACCTTGCTGCACCAGCGTCCGGATGCGCTCGAGCTGCACGGGCGCGACGATGGCGCCCATGTCGACGCCTTTGTCGAGCGGGGCGCCGATGCGGAGCTTCTCCATGCGCGCGCGCAGCTTTTCTATCAGACGGTCGGCCGTTCCTTCCTGAACCAGCAGCCGCGAGCCCGCGCAGCAGACCTGCCCCTGATTGAACCAGATCGCGTCGACGACGCCTTCCACGACGCTGTCGAGGTCCGCGTCGTCGTACACGATGAATGGGCTCTTCCCGCCCAGTTCGAGCGACAGTTTCTTCCCCGAGCCCGCCGTCGCCTTGCGGATGACGCGCCCGACGTCGGTCGACCCCGTGAACGCGATCTTGTCCACGTCGGGATGGTCGACCAGCGCTGCGCCCGTGCTCCCGTCGCCGGTGACGACGTTCAACACCCCCGCCGGCAGCCCCGCTTCGCGCGCGATCTCGCAGAAGAGCAACGCGGTCATCGGCGTGAACTCCGCGGGCTTGAGCACCACGGTGCATCCGGCAGCCAGCGCGGGTGCCACCTTCCACGCCAGCATCAGCAGCGGGAAGTTCCACGGAATGATCTGCCCAACGACGCCGACACCCTTGTAGCCTGGGAATTCGGCGTCGAGCAGCTGGGCCCAACCCGCGTGGTGATAGAAGTGCCGTGCCACGAGCGGGATGTCGATGTCGCGCGTCTCGCGGATCGACTTTCCGTTGTCCATGGTCTCGAGCACGGCGAGCAGGCGTGCGTGTTTCTGAACGCCGCGGGCCAGCGCGTAGAGATGCCGCGCACGTGCGTGTCCATCGACGGCCTGCCAGGTCGTGAGCGCGGCGCGCGCAGCGGCGACGGCGGCGTTCACATCGTTCTTCGCGCCCTGGGTGACGCGCGCCAGCAGCTCGCGATTCGCGGGATTGAAGACGTCGAAGGTGTCGGCGGGTTCGGTCCATTCCCCATTGATGAAATGGCCGAACACCCGCTCGTATTTGCCGAGCCAGTGCCGCGCCTGCTGGTCCGCCTCGGGGGCCGGACCATAGTCCATCGATTTGAATATCTCCGCGACGCTGGCCATCAGGGCATGGGATGTCGGTGGGCGGCGGCGTACCTGCCCGTCACGAAGTGCTCGAGCTGACGCTCGATGTCCGTCAGCAACGCGCTCGCGCCAAAGCGGAAGAGATCGGGCCGCAGCCAGCGGTCCCCAAGCTCGTCCTTCATGAGATACAGATACTCGAGCGCGCCCTTCGCGGTACGAATGCCGCCGGCAGGCTTGAATCCGACCGCGTATCCCGTGCGCTCGTAGTACTCGCGGATCATGCGCGCCATGACGAGGGCGAACGCCATCGTGGCGTTGACGCTTTCCTTGCCGGTCGACGTCTTGATGAAATCTGCACCAGCCTGCATGGCGACGACGCTGGCACGCGCGACGTTGCTCAGCGTCGCGAGCTCGCCCGTGGCGAGGATGGCCTTGAGGTGCGCCTCACCGCTGGCCGCGCGAAACGCCTTCACTTCGTCGTACAGTGCCTGCCAGTTGCCGGTGAGCACGTGCGCGCGCGTGATGACGATGTCGATCTCCTTCGCACCGGCATTTACGGACGCCGTGATCTCGGCCAGTCGCTGCTCGAAGGGACTGAGTCCCGCGGGAAACCCGGTCGATACCGCGGCAACGGGGATATCGGAGCCCTTCAGGGCATCCACGGCGGCGGCAACCAGCGCGTGATACACACACACGGCGCCGACTCTGATCTCGAGGTCACGGACACCGAGCGCGTCCACGAGATCGTCGCGCAGCGGATGCCGCGCCTTCGCGCAGAGCCGCCGCACGTTGCCCGGGGTGTCGTCCCCGGCGAGCGTGGTCAGATCCATCAGCGTGATCGCGCGGAGCAGCCACGCGGCCTGCCACTCCTTCTTCACCGTCCGTCGCGTTGGAATCGTGGCCGCTCGGCGCTCGACCGCGCTTCGATTCACGCGGATCGCCCGCACGACGTCCAGATCGAGCGGCATTCCTGGATTGCGTTCCAGCTCTTCGCCCGGCATCGACGGCGCCGCCGGAGCAGGTGCGCGCACGAGCTCGAGATTCCGAGTCGCCATGGCGCTAAATGTACGACGGCCGCCGTCGACCGGCGAGCGCATCAGGGCACTTCGCTTGCAATTTCTCTCCTCGCACACTGATATCCGGACGGCTCATGGAGTACACCTCGACCATTTCACGCGACGAGCTACGCGAGAAGATCGACCGCGCCGATCCGTTCTTTCTGTTCGAGGTGCTGCCAGAGCCGTACTTCCGCAAGCATCACCTGCCCGGGGCGATCCATCTGCCGCCGAACGACATTCCCGCGACGGTGCAACGAATCGTGGCGGACAAGAGCGCGGAAATCGTGGTCTATTGCTGGGACGAGCACTGACCCACGAGCGCATACGCCGCCCGTGTTCTGGCGGCGCAGGGATTCACCAACGTGCGCGAGTATCGGCCGGGCAAGAAGGATTGGCGCGCGGCAGGACTGCCCGTGCAGCGCGATGAGCGCCCCGAGCGTCAGGCAGCGTCGTCGTCGTCCACCTGAACGGGCGTCTGGCGCGCAAAGCGCCGACGCCATTCCTCACGTACCACCCGCATCCGCCGCTCGGTCACCTGCGAGTGCGATCCGAAGCGCCGCGAGAGCCAGAGCAGCGCGATCGCGAGAGGAAGCGAGATGAGCGCCGTCCACGCACCTGCGCCGACGGTATCCCGCAGCATCGGCACCAACCCGATCGAGTAGCTCTGCGGCACGAATGGCCAAATGAGCACGATGCCCAACGCGTTGCCGACCACAGCGATGCCAAGAACGTGCACCGTCGACCGCCATGCCGGGACCTGGCGCCGCCGGACGGCGAAGATCACAACGCCGAGGAAAGCCGTGAGCGTGAGAATCCCGCCGAGGTCCATGCCGCCCCGGCTCCGGTGCAGCAGGGCGAACAGACGTGTCGCGCGCATGAGGCCGAACACGACCATCGCGCCGAACACGAACGCCCACGCGGGCAGCTGATCGATGCGAAAGGCGAGACGGCGCATGTCGGACGATCAGGCAACTTCCGTGTCAGTGCGATCGACAGTACGTGGCCTGCGTGTCTACTGCGCAGATCGCTGACATCAGCGCCGAGCCCGTTGCGGGGTCCCGAAGGTAGCGGGCGATCACATGCGCCTCCTCCGACGCCGGAGCGTGCGTCGCCACATCCTGCGCGACGTTTCCGGGGAGCTGACCACTGAGCGGACCAGACAGCACATCCGCGGCGTCGTAGACGTTCGTCCACGAAACGACGCCGGACGGCACACGCAGGCCGTCGCCGGTCTCACCGAAGATGATCTCACGCACGGGACGCAACGCCAGCGGCGAGCCGATGGTGATCAGTCGCAGGTTGTGGAGGGAATCGTCGCGCAGCAGGTACCCGTACGTCACGAGCGACCCGAGGCTGAACGCCACCACAATCACCGGCCGGTTCTCTCGCGCGGCGGCCGTCAGCACCTGCCCCACGCGATTCTCGGCGGCGCACCGGGTGCGCGCGTCCAGCACATACATCGTCTCGCCCACGAGCCCGCGCAGCTCACGTGAATCCTCGCCGATCGCGCCAGCGAGAAAATTCAGGAATCCGCTCGCTACGTCGCGCAACTGTGTCAGGCCCGCGTCGGCCGTCGCGAGCCGCGATCCGCATTCGTACGCCGAGTCCGGATCCAGCGCGTCGGCATACCAGGCGAGTCGGACATCCGAATCGCGGAGCGGCGGCACACCCTGGAGGGCGAGCGACGAATCCATGTCCGCCTCCCACTCGCGCCGCAGAATCGCCGTGTCCTGCCCGAACTGACCGCGGCCGTGGACGAACACGATGATCGGACGCTGCTCGTCTCCACGCGCGCGTGCGCCCGCGCTGACGCAGGCGCAGGCCGCGGAGATGAAGATGCCGAGAGCAAGAAGGCGCATGGGCTACGTACCCCGTGCGCACTTCAAGGATCGCGCTACGACTACGCTTCCCAGCTCAATCCCGGCCGGCCGAAATGGCCGTAGTTCGTCGACTGGCGATAGATGGGTCGCAACAGATCCAGCCGCTCGATGATCGCTCGCGGACGGAAGTCGAAGGTTCGCACCATCGCCTCGGCGGCAGACGCATCGCCGGTGCCGAATGTGTCCACACGCACCGAGACGGGCTCAGCGCGACCGATGGCGTAGCCGACCTGCACTTCGGCGCGACGAGCGATTCCGGATTTCACGATGTGCCGAGCGACGAACCGACAGAAGTACGCGCCAGAGCGGTCCACCTTCGACGGGTCCTTGCCGCTGAACGCACCGCCACCATGGCGGCCCATTCCCCCGTACGAATCCACGATGATCTTCCGACCGGTCACGCCGCAGTCGGCGCTCGGGCCACCTTCCACGAATGAACCGGTCGGGTTCACCAGCACTTCGATGCCGGGATGGTACCACCGTCCGAGCACGGAGGCACACAAGGTGTTCGCCACATAGTTGCGGATGTCCTGTTGCGACACGCTTCTCGAATGCATCGTCGAGACGAGCACGGTGCGCACGGCCACCGGCGCGCCGCCTTCGTACTGGACCGACACCTGCGTCTTCGAGTCGGGGCGCAGCCACGGTACCTGCTTCT
This sequence comes from Gemmatimonadaceae bacterium, assembly GCA_035248725.1. Taxonomy (GTDB): domain Bacteria; phylum Gemmatimonadota; class Gemmatimonadetes; order Gemmatimonadales; family Gemmatimonadaceae; genus DASPMP01. The sequence continues at coordinate 48,750 of DATFHG010000078.1, forward strand.
TCTTGCGCGCCTCCGTGAGCTGTCTCGCGAGCTTGTGCGCGAGGAGAATCGGGAGCGGCATCAGCTCGGGCGTCTCGTCCGTCGCGTAGCCGAACATGATGCCCTGATCGCCGGCGCCGCCGACGTCGACGCCCTGGCCGATCTCGCCTGCCTGGCGCGATATCAATTGCGTGACCCGCACGCCGTCGGCGTTGAAGCTCTCCGTCGCATCCGTGTAACCGATCTCGCGAATGGCGTCCCGAGCCACGGCCTCGAAATCGACGTGCGCGGCGCTGGTGATTTCGCCGGCGAGCACGACGTCGCCACTCTTCACCAGGACCTCGCACGCTACGCGGCTGCGGGGGTCCTGCGTCAGATGCGCGTCGAGAATCGAGTCGGCGATGTAGTCGCAGACCTTGTCCGGGTGTCCTTCGCTCACCGACTCCGACGTGAAGACGTAGGCGGTGTCGACTCCCTTCTCGAAGGTCGCGCGTGCGCTCGAGGGCGCGGTAACGGTCATGCGATGACTCCTGATGTTGGAAAACAAAACGGCCCCGACATCGTCGCGGGCCGTGACATCAGCCACGACTTAGACGGGTGTGTTCGGAACCGATCGTTCCGCGCGCGGCCCGTCAAATCGGGGAAATCGCCGCGCCGGTTACAACGTAGCAGCGGGCTCGTGCTCGTCAACCCGGAATCGTCAGAACCCCTGGCGGTCCCGGGTGTAGAGCGGGGCAGTCTCTGCTGGAGCATCTCTCGTGTCGGCTCACCTCCCGCTGCGGCCCGCGGCGCTCCTCATCCCAGCGCTCGTCGTTTCCGGTTGCAGCACTCCCGCCTCAGTGATTCGGACTGGACGCACGCTTCCGAGCGTATCCGCCGGCGCGGCCGTCGTCATCCCCACGGCCGAGCGCTACATCGGGGTTCCGTACCGCTGGGGCGGGACGTCGCCATCGACGGGATTCGATTGTTCGGGTTATACGCAGTACGTCTTCGCGAAGCATGGCGTGCGCTTGCCGCGGACGTCACGATCGCAGGCCTTCGCCGGCGCGAACATCCGGGATTACCGCGCCCTGCGCCCCGGGGACCTCATCATGTTCGCCGAAGATGGGAAGCCCATCAGCCACGTCGCGATCTACGCGGGGCACGATCGCATCATTCACTCGAGCAGCAGCGGCGCGGGCGTGCGCTATGACGATCTCACGAGCCGGCGCGGGACGTGGTTCCGCACCCATATGGTAGTGGCGCGCCGTGTCGCGACTCCCGCGCAAGGCAGTCACCTTGTCTTCGATCTCGTGTCGCAGCTGCGGAGTGCGGGCGTTCGCGTTGACGCGCCGTCCATCGCTGACGTCATCGGAGATCTGGCGCCGCGCTAGCACCGGAATCGGGCGGTTGACGGCGATTGACTTGCTCGGCGAGCGCAGCACTCACTAGGATTGCGCCACAGGCCGGTGCGTGAGCGCCGACGCTCGTCGGCCGGCTTCCCTCCCCTCCCTGAAGAGGTGTTATGAGAAGCTGGATGCCTGGTGCGGGCGCTTCGAGCGCGCGCGCTCTGTGGCGTTCGTCGTGGCGGGTGGCCACGCGAATCGGGTTGGTGGTTCTGCTGGTCTTCCCCGCACGGCTCATCGCGCAGAGCGGCGTGGTTGCCGGGACGGTGGTCAGCGCCGCCCAGGAACCGATCAGTGGTGCGCGTGTGGATGTGGTGGGCACAACGTTGCGCGGCACGACCGACGAAAACGGCCGCTTCCGCATCGCTGGCGTGAGCGGAACCGTGGTCTCCCTCGAGGTGCGCCGCATCGGGTATCGTCTCGCGCGCATATCCGCGCGCGTCGGCGCGGAGGACAACCAAATCGTCCTCACGAGCAGCCCGACGAGCCTCGAGGCCGTCGTGGTGACGGGTACTCCCGGCGCCGCGCAGAAACGCGAGCTTGGCAATGCGGTCGGAACGATCAACGCAGCCGACGTGGTTGCGACCGCGCCCGTGATGAACGTGCAGGGCCTGCTGAACGGTCGATCCCCCAGCGTCGTCGTCATGCCGACGTCCGGCCAGGTGGGCACGGGTTCCCAGATCCGCATTCGGGGTCTCTCGAGTCTGTCCCTCGGCAACAATCCGTTGATCTTCGTCGACGGTGTGCGCGTGAACAACGAAGCGGCGACGGGGCCGATCAGTCAGGCGTTCGGCTCGGCTCCGATTTCGCGGCTCAACGATTTCAACCCGAACGAAATCGAATCGATCGAGATCCTGAAGGGACCGAGTGCCGCGACGCTGTACGGAACGGAAGCGGCGAACGGGGTCATCAACATCATCACCAAGAAAGGCGCTGCCTCGGCGAAGCCGAGATGGACGTTCACGACGCGACAGGGCGTGAACTACTTCGCGAACTATCGCGATCGCTTTCCCGTGAACTACGGCCCGATGCGGAATGCCGCCGGGACGACGGCCGGTCAGCAGGTGGTTGCGCTGGATTTCGATTCGCTGCTCGTGGGTAACTGCGGCGACTCGATCGCGACTCGCCTGGGCAGGAAGTGCGACATCTTCCGCAACGGCCAGCACCAGGAGACGGACCTCTCGGTGACGGGAGGCGTCGGCGCGCTGAATTACTTCGCCAGCGGCGGCCTGCTCGACGATCAGGGCGCGGAGCCGCGCAGCAGCGTTCGGCACTACAGCGGCCGACTGAACCTCAGCTTCGCCGCGACGGACAAGTTCCGGATCTCGACGAACATCGGCCACATCACCGGCCCCACGGCGGTGCCGTGCGACGCCGGCTGCGGCGGCTACACGTGGACCACGCTGTCGGCGACGCCGTCGAACTACAATCTTGCGACGCGTCACGGATTCCACAGCAGTCTGCCGTATCAGTACGACCAGACGGTGGTCCTCTGGCAGGATCTGTCGCGGACCACGGCCAGCGTGCGGTTCGAGCATCAGCCGACCGCGTGGCTCTCCCATCGTCTCGTGCTCGGCGGGGACATCACCCGCGAGGGCAATAACGAGTGGGACCCGCGCATCGATTCGCTCCAGTCCAACGGCTATCGCGAGATCACCGACCGCGACGTCACGGATCGTTCGCTCGACTACTCCGCGAGCGCGATCTGGAACTACGACCCGACGATGCGTTTCACCACATCGGCCGGTGCGCAGTACTTCACGAACAGCATTCACTCCGTGTTCGCGAGCGGCTCGGTGTTTCCGACCCCCGGGCTCAAGTCGGTCACGTCGACGACGGCCAACAAGACAAACTCGGAAGGATTCCTGGACGACAAGTCGCTTGGCATTTACCTGCAAGAAGAATTCGGGTGGCGGGACCGTTTGTATCTCACCGCCGCGTTGCGCAACGACGACCACAGCGCGTTCGGGAGTCAGTTCAACCGGGTGACGTACCCCAAGTACTCGCTGAGCTATGTCGTCAGCGACGAGCCGTGGTTCAAGGTGCCCGGGCTCGGCGATCGCATCAGCGAGGCACGACTGCGCCTGGCGTACGGGCAGTCGGGAAAGGCGCCAGCGACGTACGCGTCCATCCGGACGTACTCGCCGACGTCGGGGCCGAACGATTCTCCCGCGGTCACGTCGTTCACGATCGGCAATCCGAATCTTGGTCCGGAGATCAGCAGCGAGCTCGAAGCGGGCTTCGATCTCGGCGTGCTGAACGATCGTGCCGGCGTCGAGTTCACCTACTACAACAAGAAGACGCGCGATGCGATCCTCGATCGCGTCGTGCCGCCATCCGCCGGTCAGATCTCCATCTTGAACGGGTTGTCAGCAACGCAGCCGATCAACATCGGCGCGATCGTCAACAAGGGCATCGAGCTCGCCGTGCGCGGAACGCCGTATCGCGGCGACATGGCGGGACTGGACCTCACCGCGAGCATCTCGACGAACGACAACGAGGTCACGGACCTCGGGCTCCCGGGGCAGTACTTCGTTTCCGCAGGAACGTTCCTGCGGCATCAGGTGGGCTATCCGGCGTTCGCCTGGTTCGAGAAGCGATTGGTGTCGACGTCGTTCAACCGCACGACTGGCGTGGCGTCCAACCTCATGTGCGCGGATACCATTCCCGGTTCGGGCGGAAAGGAAAAGCCGAACAGCGCCGTGCCGTGCGCGACGGCGCCAGCGGTATATCTCGGCCGGTCCATACCGCCGCGTGAGATGTCGTTCAGCGGCAACCTCACGCTGCTCCAGCGCTTTCACGTGTACACGATGTTCGATGTGAAGAACGGCCACAAAAAGCTCGACGGCAACACGCGCGTGCGCTGTGGCATCTTCGGCCGCTGCCTGGAGAACTTCGTGAACCTCCCGGATGCGCAGCTCACGAACTTCCCGAATCTCAAGCAGACCGTCGACTCGATGACCGTCGCGCGATATCAGTCGAACAGCACCATCGTGGATTACCTGATCACGAAGGCGAACTTCGGCCGCTGGCGCGAGCTCACCTTCTCGTACGACATCCCGAATCGCTACGCGCAGCGCGCCGGCGCGGACCACGCGAGCATCGCGCTGTCCGGACGCAATCTGAAGTTGTGGACCAGTTATCAGGGTTTCGAGCCCGAGGCGATGTTCCTCGGCGGCACGCGCGGCGGAAACGCGGCGTGGGAGCAAACGACACTTCCGCAGCTGACTTCGTGGTACGTGTCCCTCAACGTCGGCTTCTGAGGGCCGAACAATGACGAATAGATCGATACGACATCTTGGCGCGCTCGCGGTCGCCATGGTTGGCGCGACGCTGGTGGGCGCCTGCGACCTCGGCAAGGCATTGAACGTCGAACCTGCCGACCGCATCGCTGCAGTGGATCTCGAGAATCCGGCCAACGCGACACTGCTCGTCGCAGGCGCCGCCGCCGACTTCGACTGCGCCTTCAACTCATATGTGGTGGTGGGCGCGCTGATCACGCAGGAGCTGGTGGACGCGCTGCAGACCGCGGATCGCTGGCCATACAATCAGCGAACCGTCACGCCCGCCAACTCCCGGTACTCTCGAAATGATTGCACGGGACTGGGCATCTACGCGCCACTGCAGCAGTCGCGCGTGTCCGCGAACAATGCTCGACGCCTGCTGGAAGGCTGGACCGACGTCCAGGTCCCGGGACGGCAGCTCCTGATCGCTCGCGCGGCTGCATACGAAGGATGGGCGCAGCTGCTCATGGGCGAGAGTTTCAAGGAGACGGTCTTCTCGCACTTGAACGGCGAGGACGTGGTGTATGGAACGAAGATCACGCGGCAGGAAGCGCTGGACTCTGCCGTCACCACGCTGACGCAGGCCATCACGACTGCCTCCTCGGTCGGAGGCGTATCCGCCGACAGCGTGCGCTTCTTCGCGCTGGTCGGCCGCGCTCGTGCGTATCAGGACCTGGCGTACATCGCGAACCCGGCCAGCCCTGACCTCACACTGGCGCGAGCGGATGCGGCGAGCGTGCCGGCGAACTTCGTCTGGAATGTGACCGCCTCGGCCACCACGGCGCGACGCAACAACCGCGTGTTCCAGGAAAGCAACACGACGGTCACGCAGCAGAGCTCCTCGGTGGGGCCGTATTACCGCACGCTCAATGATCCGCGCGTGCCGGTGCAGAACATGAATCGCGTGAGCAACGGGACCAATGTGCCGCAGTGGGCACAGCGGAAATACACCGCCGTCAGCTCGCCGATTCCGGCCGCGACCGGCGCGGAAATGCAGCTGCTCATCGCGGAAGCGGATCGCACGACCAACCGCGCGAATACGCTCGCGATCATCGCGGCTTTCCGCACCGCGGGTGGTCAGGGCCCGTACACCGGCACGACGGCCGCGCAGGATCTGGCGGAGATTCAGGATCAACGCCGCCGCGCGCTATGGCTGACCGGTACGTACCTCGGCGACGTGATTCGCTACAACATCACCCTCACCCCGCCGGAAGGTGCGACGACGCCATGGGGCCAGCAGTACGGCCCAGCCGAGGGTCAGAACCAACTCCTGCCGCTACCGGACGTCGAGATTCAGAATAATCCGATGTTACACTGATCCGGCGGGACGCAGTCCGGGGCCCGGCACGCATGTGCCGGGCCTTTTTTTTCGACCATCCTTGCCTGGGCCAGGACGCGCGTTATTATCCGGTCATCCGGATATATTGATGGCTAAGGCTGCGATCGTCCTCGACAAACTCGGCACGCTGGCCGACCCGACGCGCGCGCGGATCCTCCTCCTGCTCGAGGGGACCGAGCTGACGGTCGGCGAGTTGTGCCAAGTCATGCAACAACCGCAATCGACGGTGAGCCGGCATCTCAAGATCCTGAGCGACGAGGGTTGGGTGGTGGCGCGCGACTCCGGAGCGAGCCGCTTCTATACCATGATGCCGTCGCGGCTCGACGTCTTCGCACGGCGGCTCTGGAACGTGGTTCGCGAGCAGATGCGCGCGAGCAGCTCGGCGCAGCAGGACGCCCGGCGCCGCGAGAGTGTGCTCGCGTCGCGTCGCATCAAGATGCAGACGTTTTTCACAAACGCCGCGTCCGGCTGGGATGCAATGCGCGCGGATCTGATCGGCGCGCGCACGGATCTGCTCGCGCTGCTCGATCTCTTCGACGACGGCTGGACCGTGGGCGATCTGGGCTGCGGTACCGGCCACCTCAGCGAGGCGGTGGCGCCCGTGGTGGGCCAGGTGATCGCGGTCGACGAATCCGGCGCGATGTTGTCCGCCGCCAAACGACGCCTCGCCCCGTTTGCCAACGTCGACGTACGCAGCGGCAGCGTGGAGGCGCTTCCGATCGAGGATGGTGCACTCGATGTCGCGCTGCTCTTCATGGTCACCCATTTCGTGCTGGAGCCCGTGAAAGTGCTGTCGGAGATGCGTCGCGTGCTGAAGCCATCCGGCCGCGCCGTGATTCTCGACCTCACCGCACACGAGCGCGAGGAGTACTCGCTCCAGATGGGTCACGTATGGCAGGGCTTTTCGGAGGAGCAGGTGCGCACCTGGGTCGCGGACGCGGGGCTCGCGGTCGCGCGCTACCGCGTGCTGGCCACCGATCCGAAGGCAAAGGGACCGGCGCTGTTCTCGCTGGTCGCGAAAAAGGGAAAACGCTAAAACAACCGGAAACGACTCATGGCTATCGCTGAAATGACGCGCCGCGATGCGGCGAGGGATTCCACGTCGGATCGTCCGCCGTTCAAGGTCAAGGATCTTTCGCTTGCCGAGTGGGGACGAAAGGAGATCCGCCTCGCCGAGCAGGAGATGCCCGGTCTGATGGCGACGCGCGAGGAATACCGCGGAAAGAAGCCGCTGCAGGGTGCGCGCATCATGGGATCGCTGCACATGACGATCCAGACCGCGGTGCTCATCGAAACGCTGAAGGATCTCGGGGCCGACGTGCGCTGGGTGTCGTGCAACATCTTCTCGACGCAGGATCACGCCGCCGCCGCGGTGGTCGTCGGCCCCGAGGGAACGCCGGAGAAGCCCAAGGGCGTACCCGTATTCGCCTGGAAAGGCGAGACGCTCGAGGAGTACTGGTGGTGCACCGAGCAGGCGCTCGCATGGCCGGATGGATCAGGCCCGAACATGCTGCTCGACGACGGCGGTGACGCGACGCTGCTCGTGCACAAGGGCGCCGAGTTCGAAAAGGCCGGAAAGATTCCTGCGTTCGACGAGAAGAACGATCCCGAGGAATGGGGAGTGATTCTCGACCTGCTTCGCACCGAGGCGTCGAAAGACGCGGCGCGCTGGACCAGGGTTGCCGCGGCGATCAAGGGCGTCACCGAGGAGACGACAACTGGCGTGCATCGCCTGTACGAGATGATGAAAGCCGGAACGCTCCTGTTTCCCGCAATCAACGTCAACGACTCCGTGACGAAGTCGAAGTTCGACAACATCTATGGATGCCGGCATTCGGTCATCGATGGACTGAATCGCGCCACGGACGTCATGATCGCGGGCAAGCTCGCGGTCGTGTGCGGCTATGGCGAAGTGGGCAAGGGATGCGCGGAAGCATTGCGCGGCCAGGGCGCGCGCGTCGTGGTCACCGAGATCGATCCCATCTGCGCGCTGCAGGCATGCATGGCGGGATATCAGGTGGTCACGATAGAGGATGTCATCGACACCGCCGACATCTTCATCACCGCGACCGGCAACTTCAACATCATCACCGCCGACCACATGGCGCGGATGAAGGACAAGGCAATCGTCGGCAACATCGGCCACTTCGACAACGAGATCGACATGGCCGGCTTGAAGAAGGTGAAGGGCATCACGCGCATCAACATCAAGCCGCAGTACGACGAGTACGTGTTTCCCGACAGACACTCCGTGCTCATCCTTGCCGAGGGACGGCTCATGAACCTCGGGTGCGCGACAGGACATCCGAGCTTCGTGATGTCCAACAGCTTCACCAACCAGGTGATGGCGCAGATCGAGCTGTTCACCAACACCGGTGCGTACGAGAAGAAGGTGTACGTCCTGCCCAAGCACCTCGACGAGAAGGTCGCGCGGCTGCACCTGGACAAGCTCGGCGCCAGACTCACGACGCTCACGAAAGAGCAGGCGGGCTACATCGGCGTTCCGATCCAGGGGCCGTACAAGCCGGATCATTACCGCTACTAGGACGCCAAACGCAAAAGCGCCCTCGGCACGCCGAGGGCGCTTTTCGTTCTTGTGGGCGCAGAGTTAGTCGCCGTGCCCCTTGTTCTTCCTGCCGTGCGCGTGACCGCGCGAGTTCTCCTGCCCCTTGCCGTTCGTTGCCCGCTCGCTGCGATCGGACCTGTCGTTCTCGATCTCGTCATCGTCGTCGCCGCGTGACTGGCGATCGAGCGCGCTCCCGCTGCGATTCTTCAGCTTGTCCTTGTATTTCCCCTTGCCGGGGAACGCGTTCACATCGCCATAGATGACGTGCGAGTTCGCCGTGGTGAGGCGCTGGCGTTCCGCCGTCGCACAGTCGGTGACCGCAGGCTGATGACCCGGCGGCACATTGTCGATCCACAGGCGGCACATCCCGCGCGGCGGCAGTTGCCCCGGCGGAATGCGATCGGTGCGATCCGAGCCGGACAACACGGCTGCGACGTCGCCCGTCGACGTCGTGGTCGATCCACGGCCCGGATGATCGCGTCGGGCAGTGATCTGGGCGGCGAGCGGCGTGGCGAGGACAACGAGGCCCAGCACCGCGCGCGAAATTGTCGAGTTCATGTGCACTCCTGGGTTTGCAACTGAGCCGGCGATGAATGCAGTCGCGGTGCCGCGACGAGCCGTGCGCGCTTCTTCGCGTAAGTGCTTCGGCCGACTGTATCTGTGGCGAAGCGAACACGAGAGCATCTCGAGCCGGATGTCCACGGAATTCAGCCGAATCGTCCACATGGTGAGATTGCAACTGTGACGCGCGTCCACCTCTTGCAACGTCCTGAAGTGCATGAGACGCGCGCTGCTCCTGCTCGGCCTTCCACTCGCCCTGGCCTGCAACCGGGGGGACGGTGACCAGCCACTTCGACGCGCGGATGGGTCACTGCTCTCCGAGGCGGGAGGCGAGGTGAGCCTTTCCGACGGCAGCCGCTTGCAGTTCGTGATCACGAGCGAGCGCTACAAGCAGTGGGAAGCTGCCCGCGCGGGTCTGAGCAAAAGCGTCGTCGCGAAATTCGGCGCGCTATTGAAGCCGAAGGCACCGACGCGACAGAGCATCGATCGCGCGACCGCGTACTTGGTGAGCGAGGCGCAGACCAGGCAGGCTATCCAACGAACGGGAATGTCCGTGCAGGATTTCGTGCTCATGACCGTCGCGCTCGAACAGGAGATGCAACTCGCGAACGGCCGAGGGGCCGCGTCGGCAGACGCTCCGGTTGTCGCCGATGCGTCGCCATCTCCGGTCGACACCGCGTACGCGTTGCCGAACATTCCGGCGGCGCAGGTCCCAGTCGTCCCACCCCCGCCGCCGTCCGACGTCGCGGATACCGCATCGCGCCGGGATACCCTCGTGCCTCCGCGGCGGGATTCCGTCGTGAAACGTGATACCACGAGGCGCCGCGACAGCATCCGCGTCGACACGACGGCCCCCAAGGCCGATACGACTGCGGCGCCGCGCGTGGACAGCACGCTCGATCGCAGGCCGCTCACCGACTCGATACCGCCGCGATAATTTCGAGCGCGTGAAGCGGAATTCGCGGGGCGCGTCCAACAGCTACGCGCGCATCTACGCGACGGTCCGTCGCGTTCCGAAGGGACGCGTCGCGACGTATGGGCAGATTGCGCGACTGGCGGGCCTGCCCGGGGACGCCCGCCAGGTCGGTTACGCGCTGCATGCTCTGCCTCGAAGTACTGCCGTTCCATGGCAGCGCGTCGTGAACGCCGCGGGATCGATCAGCCTTCGTCGCACGGACGGTGCGATCACGCAGCGCCTCCTGCTCGAGCGGGAAGGCGTGCGATTCGACGCACGCGGCCGCGTCGCGCTGGCGACGTTCGGCTGGCGTCCACGGTGACTTCTCCCTGCGTTCAGGCTCGCCTATCGGTCGTCGCGACGCGGCGATCGCGCTTCCAATAGAGGTACACCGGCACGCCGAGGAGCAGGATGAGCACGCCCATGCCGGCGTCGCGTGGAAACTGGATGATTGTGCTCAGCGCGAGCGTCCAGAACGCGATCACGAAGATGGACGTCGTCCATGGATGACCGGGCATGCGCATGCCGCGTACGGCGACGGGATCGCGGCGACGGAAGACCAGGAGCGCGGCGCCGGTGAGGCCGAAGAAGACCGCGTCGAGCGCCACGACGTAGTTGAGCACCTGCGCGTACAGGCCCACGACAGCGATCACCGATGCCCAGATGCCCTGGACGACGATCGCGACTACGGGCGCGCGCGTGCGGTCGCTGATCGTACCGACTTTCTCGAAGAACACGCCGTCGCGCGCCATGGCGAAATACACGCGCGGTGCCGTCAACATTCCCTGACTGAGAAAGCCGACCGTCGAAATGGCGATGCCCGCGGCGATCGCCTTCGCGCCTACGGCTCCCAGCGCGCGGCGCATGACGTCGCTCGCCGGCGTGCTGGTCGACGCCAATGCCCCCGGCCCCAGCGCGACGATGCACACGACGTTGACGGCCAGGTACAGCATGACGACCCCGAGAACGCCGAGGAGGAGCCCGCGCGGCAGGTCCTGCTCCGGCTCCCGCATCTCACCGGAGACGAAGCTCGCGGTCTGCCACCCGCCATACGCGAAGAGAACCGGCACCATTGCCGCCAGGAAATGCGTCGCGTCAGTGCCGGCGGTGGCCGGCATCGCGTCATGTCCGCTCGTTCCGGGCTTCAGGGCATTCCAGCCCGCGAGGACGAGCATCACGATCGCTGCGATCTTCATGACCATGAACGTGTTCTGCACGTTGCTTCCCGAGCGCACGCCGAAACAGTTCACGATCGTGAGCGCGCCCAGGGTCACGACGGCGATCACGGATCGCTCGATGTGCAGGCCGGTGAGCTCGCGAAAATAGTCGGCAAAGGTCATCGCAACGGCCGCCATTCCGCCGGTCTGCGTCACCAGGAGCAGCGTCCAGCCGTAGAGAAACGCGGCCATGGGATGAAAAGCGTCGCGCAGATAGGCGTACTGTCCGCCCACTTCGGGGCGTCGTTGCGCGAGCTCGGCATAGACGAAAGCGCCGGCGAGCGCCACGATGCCGCCTGCCGTCCAGGCGAGCAGCATCAGGGATGGCACGCTCACGTGTCGCGCCACCTCCGACGGGTTGCGGAAGATTCCCGCGCCGACGATGCCGCCCATGACGATCATCGTGGCGTCGAACACGCCGAGCCGGCGCGCGAGCTCCTGCGGTCGCGAGAGCGTCATGCAGCCCCCAAACTATCGATCGAACGCTTTTCAGCGACAGCGTGTCTCATCTCTCGAGCATTCGACACGTGACGAGTACCGCCGTTGCCGTTGAGGTCCCGCCGTACGTGAACGGCGAGCCCGAGCTGATTGCCCGGGTCCTCGCTGGAGACCGGAAGGCCGCGCGCGATCTGTATGACGCGCACGCGCCCCGGGTCTTTCGGTTGGCCTTTCGCTTCACCGGTGACGTCGAGCTCGCGCGAGAGTTCACACAGGAAACGTTCATCCGGGCGTTCGCCCAGTTGAATCGGTTTCGCGGCGACGCCGCGCTGTCCACCTGGCTGCATCGGGTGACCGTCAGCGTCGTGTCGAACGCGATGCGCAAGGTAAAGCGCTTTCGCAGCCGCGAGGCCGACCTCGACGAAGCGACACCCATGCCGGCGCAAGCGCCCGTCGCAGACCCCGATCTGCGTGATCGTCTGCACCGCGCGATCGACGAGCTGGCGGACATCTATCGCACCGCGTTCATCATGCACGATCTCGAGGGATATACACACGAGGAGATGGCGAGCGTCCTCGGCGTCGCGGAGGGCACCTGCAAGAGCAGGCTGTCCGTCGCGCGAGCCCAGCTTCGTGAGAAGCTGGCGCCGTTCGCCAAGGAGTGGCTGGAGTGACACAGCAACGAAAGGACGTCGATGCGCTTCCCGCGCGACTGCAGCATGAGGCGCGTGCCTATCACGAGCCGCCGACGCCGTCAGGGTCCGAGCTCGACCAGATGTGGCTCGCCATCGAGGAATCGGCGTTTCCACAGGGAGCGCTCGCGCACACCGATCGATTCACCCGTGGTCAGGCGCCGTGGTGGGCCGCGCGACGCACGCTACCGATTGCCGCGGCGCTCCTCGTCGGCGTTGCGCTCGGCCGGGTGAGCACCGGCCGTATGAAGGCTCCGACATCCACCTCCGTCGTTGCTCGGACGAAGGGCGATTCGGTGGTCCTCGCAGAGCCGTACCAGACCACCACGTCGCGCTACCTCGGGCAGACGGCCGCGTTGCTCGTCGCGCTGCCAGCCGAGGTGAAGGCAGGGCGCACGGACGCACATTTCATCGATCGCGCGCACGATCTGCTGCTCACGACGCGCCTGTTGCTGGACTCGCCCGCTGCGTCCGATCCGCGCCTTCGCACGCTGCTCGACGATCTCGAGCTGGTGCTCGCGCAAGTGGTGCGCCTGCAAGCCGAACAACGGCCGGGCGAAATGGAGCTGATCCGACAGGCACTCGAGCAACGTGACGTGCTGCCGCGGCTGCGCACTGCCGCCGCTGATATTTCCGCTGACGACTGAGGAGATCCGAGCGATGAAACGCATTACGCTCACCCTGTTGGGTGTCCTCGTGATCGCGCCGTGTTCGGCCGCGATCGCGCAACAGAAGGAATCGCCGAAACGCGCAGGTCGGCCCGACGCCGTTCGCAAGATTCCCTGGGACATGCCGCCGATGGCGCTCGACATGCGCGACCTGCCGGACATGTCCGACCTGGGAGATCTCGCGATGGAGCTCGACATGCACCTCAAGGGCATCGAAGACATGCACTTCGAGGACATGCACTTCGAAGATATGGCCCTTCACGCGAAGGACATGCTGTCCAGCATCGACGTGGACCGCCTCACGGCAAATGCGGACGTTCTCGCTCGTAAGGCCGAGGAACTCGGACAGCGGATGAATGTCGACGTCGGCTTTGGCTTCGATGCCAAGTCGTTCGGCCGATTCCGCGACGACGAATGGACACCGGCACCGAGCCAACCGTGGGCGAAGGACGATCCCGCCGATTCGCTGTACCGCGTGGCGCGCGAGGCGCTGAATCGCGGCGAGTATCGCCGTGCCGCCCAGATATTCAGCGACATCACGCAGAAGTTTCCCAAGTCGGCATACGCGCAGGACAGTCGCTACTGGGAGGCATTCTCGCGCTATCGGCTCGGCGGCACTGACGATCTCAAGGAAGCGCTGCGCATTCTCGACGCCATCCCGATCGACAAGACGTCGGCGGATTCCCGCGAGTCGTCCGTAGACATTCCCGCGCTGAAGGCGCGCGTCCAGGGCGCGCTGGCAGCGCGCGGCGACAGGGACTCCGAAGCGCGGCTCAAGCGCGAGGCGGCGCAGAATGACGGGTGCGACCGCGAGGAAGTGAGTGTGCGCGCGGAAGCGCTGGCCGCGCTCGGCCAGATGGACATGCAGGCTGCGTGGCCCGTCGTCAAGAAGGTGCTCGCGCGCCGGGACGAGTGCACCGTGGAACTGCGCCGTCGCGCCCTCTACATGGTGGGCCGGCAGGCCGACAGCTCCGCCGCGGCGGTCATTCTCGACGTGGCGCGCAACGATCCCGACGCGGGCATTCGCGGCGAGGCCATGCGGTGGCTGCCGCGCGTCGCCGGCGACGCGGCGGTGCCGCAGCTCGAGGACATGGTGAAGACGTCCACCGACGAACAATCGCAGCGCGCTGCAGTGTACGCCCTCAGCGTGATCGACAGCGATCGCGGCCGGCGCGCGTTGCGCGCGCTCATCGAGCGGCCCGACGTGGCCGAGCGCGTGCGGTACGAGGCGGTCCTCAGTCTCTCGCGCGAACGTGACGGCAGGTCGGTGAGCGCCGACGATCTCGCGTACCTGCGCTCGTTGTACGGCAAGCTGACCGAGCCGAGAATCCGCGAAGCGGTGTTGACGTCGCTGAGCCGCGTGGATACACCCGAAAACCGACAGTTCCTGGTAGCCGTCGTGCGCGACCAGAACGAACAACCGTCGTTGCGCATCTCGGCCATGCAGCGGCTGGGACGCATGCAAAGCATGAGCGCGAGCGACATCGCGAGCCTGTACGCCGTCGCCGACGCCCGCTCGCTGCGCGAGCAGATCCTCTACGCACTGTCGCAGCGGAAGGAGGCGGAAGCGATCGACAAGCTCATCGACATCGCACGCAAGGACACGGACCCCGCGATCCGCCGCGTCGCCATCTCTCTGCTGGCGCGCAGCAACAACGATCGCGCCAAGAAACTGCTGCAGGACATCATCGACCAATGACACGCTCAACGATCGTCATCCTGCTGGCCGCCCTCGTCGCGCGGCCCATCTCCGCGCACGCACAGAGCCTGGACGACCGCATCGGTGGTGCACGCGGTGATCGCGTGCAGTTCAGCTACGCGACGCGCCGCGACGTCTGCGGCGACGGACGCACGTACATCCAGGTGGCGAACTCGCAATGGTACGGGTCGTGGAGCGACGGCGACCACCGCGACGCATGCGTCGCCGGACCTGCACGCGTCGTTCTGCAGCGGTCCGGCAAGGACATCGTCAGTCTGTCCGTCTATGTCGGGCCGCTCGTGGATTCCACCGGCGGCGTCACGGACCTCGGTCGGGTTCCTGCGACGCAGGCCGCCGATTACCTGTTGCGGCTGGCGGAGCACGCCGACGGACGCGTGAGCCGTGACGCCATCTTTCCCGCGGTCATCGCGGACAGCGCGCAGGTGTCGTCGCGACTGCTTGCGATCGCCCGCGACCACAACGCCGCTCGTGAAACGCGTCGCGCGGCCATCACCTGGCTGAGCCGGCCCATGGATGCGACGGGCTCGCTGCAACCCGTCGCCGATGCGCTCCTCGCCATTGCCCGCGACGAAGACGACAACCAGTCGGTGCGACAGCAGGCGCTGCGCGTGCTCGCGCGTCTCGATGGCGGCATCGGCCTGCCTGCGTTGATCACGCTGACGCGCGATGCGCAGCGCGCCTGGCTTTCGCGCGAAGCGCTGAACGCTCTCGCCGGCTCGGGGGATCCGCGGGCGCGCGCGTACCTGCGCGATGCGGTGCGACGTGCCGATCTGCCCGACGAAGTGCTCGCCACGGCCGTGCGGGGGTTCGGTGGCGAGTATGCAACCGGTGCGGATGTGGCGCTGCTGCGATCCACATACGGGAAGCTGCCCGGCGACCGCTCGCGTGACGCCGCGCTCAATGCGGTCGCGAACTTCGGAGGCGCGGACAACGTGCGCTGGCTGCTCGGCCTCGCCTCGGATGCCGGACAGTCCTCGCAGATCCGGCGGCGCGCCGTGATGCTCGCGGACCGCGCCGGCGTGCCCACCGCCGACCTGATCAAGTTGTACGACGGCAGCACCGACGTGCAGCTGAAGGACGCCATCCTCGCCGCCCTCGTGGAGAATGGCGACCGCCTGGCGACGGACAAGCTGATGTCGGTGGCGAAATCCGACGACAATCCGCAGCGGCGCCGCAAAGCGATCGCGATGCTTTCACGATCCTCGGACGAGCGGGTAAAGCAGTTCCTGTCCGACCTCGCGGACCAGCGCTGAGCGCGCGACGCAGTCGCGTCAGGCGGGGAGATCTTCGTCGAGCAGATGATCGGCGATCGACGCGATCTCCTCGGCCTCGCGCCACGCTTCTTCCAGCTGCGCGAGCTCGCCGCACAGCGCGCGACGCTCGCTGTCTTCGTTCGCCGCCATTTCGAGGGCGAGACGGTCTACGTCCGGCACTTCATGGAGCAGCGTCCGCTCTTCGCTGCCGGTGCCGCCGCGCGACCAGAAGGAACGCGTCGTGAGGCGCACGATCACGCGTTCCGCCACGGCGCGTTCCGCGCTCACACCGCTGCCGAGGGCGCCCCGAACGACGGGGAGTCGTCCCCAGGAGGAGTTCAGCGCGAGGGCTGAGACGCGCGCGAAGTAATTGTCCGCGTGGCCGGCGTCGTCCAGCTTCGCGACCGCGGCCCGCACGAGGGTCTCGGGCGCCGATCCGTCGTTCAGTGCCGTGAGCAGCACGCGCGCCAGCGTCATGGCGCGACGCCCCTCGAGTGTCGCGACGCCGTGGTCGTGGTGCACGCGCACGCGCCAGGTCTCATCGCGATCGGGGCGCAGCAGCTCCGCGTGCGGGAGGTGGGCGTAGCGGACGATCAGCGAGCGGTTGTCATGTTTGACGCGCGCGAGCACCTCGTGACGCCGCGGCAGCGTGCGGATGCGCATCACCGTCTTGCGATTCACGCCAAGGCTCTGCGCGTAGGCCGCCACAGACGTCGCGCGGTGGAGCAACTTGGTGCCGTAGCGCCACGCGGCGATCTCGGGCAGCAGCGCCGCGCCGATGCGCACCAGCTCGAAACCCCAGTGCGGTTGCGCGAGGCCGATGTTGTCCGTGGACACGCGCAGACGCGTCGCGCGGAACATCCGCTCGCACTCCTCGATGGCCTCCCACCGCTCCTCGAACGGGGTAAGGTTCCACCGGCCGCACTGGGTGCAGACGACCCACAGCCGTCCCTTCAGTGTGTCGAACGCGATGCGCCGGCCCACCCGCAGGGTGTCGAGGCCGTCGTTTTCGCCGAGGTCGGCGTGGCAGAAGAGACAGGCGGAATACATGTGTGCAGCAGCGCTCCCGTGGACAATGGGTCGTTACCGCCTTCCCGGCAAGCATTTGACGCACATTCCCGACCCCCAGCACTCCCGACCCGTCTCCCGTAGGAGTATTGTCCAAACCTTCCACCGGGCGACGAGCCACATCGTCCCGCTCGGCGGCCTTCTCACCCACCGAACAGGTTCACGTTTGCGTATGCATCATCGTGGAGTGGTGGCTTTCGCGGCGGGCGGCGTGCTCGCCCTGACATTCGCTTCCGGCGTGGGCGCGCAGGCGCTCGATTCAGCAACCCTCGCCGGCTTTCGCTGGCGCACCGTCGGTCCCGCCAACTTCGAGGGGCGCGTGGCGGACATCGCCGGGATCCCGAGTCCCTCGAAAACGTTCTTCGTTGCGGCTGCCGGCGGCGGCATCTGGAAGACGACAAACAACGGCACCACCTTCCGTCCGGTTTTCGATACGTACCCCTGCGTCGCCATGGGCGCCCTCGCGATTGCGCCATCGGACACGCAGCAGGTCTGGGCCGGCACCGGCGAACAGAATTCGCGGAACACCATCGAGCCCGGTTGCGGCATCTACAAGAGCACTGACGGCGGATTGACCTGGAAGTCGATGGGTCTCGAAAAGACTCAGCACATCGGCCGCATCATCGTCCACCCCACGAACCCGAACATCGTCTACGTCGCGGCCCTCGGAGCGGCGTGGAAGAACAATCCGGAGCGTGGTCTCTACAAGACGACCGACGGCGGCGCCACCTGGCAGCTCGTGAAGTTCGTGAGCGATCGCGCGGGGTTCATCGACGTCGCGATGGATCCGCGCAACCCGAACGTGCTCTACGCATCGAGTTACGAGCGCATCCGTGGTCCGTACTTCTTGCGCAGCGGGGGCCCGGGTTCGGCGCTGTGGAAGACCACGGATGGCGGCGCGACGTGGACGGAGATTCGCGGCGGCGGGTTCCCCGAGACGATGAAGGGCCGCATCAATATCGCCATCGCGCAGAGCAATCCCGACATCGTGTACGCCAGCGTGGAAGCGGATTCCGTGCGCGGCCGACCGTCGGCAGCGGGGCAGACGAAGCAGAAGCTCGCAAACGGCCTGTATCGCAGCACCGACGCCGGAAAGACGTGGACCAAGATGAACGACGCCAATACCCGGCCGTTCTATTACTCGCAGGTTCGCGTGCATCCGAAGAATCCCGACCGCGTCTGGTTCTCATCCACACCTGTGCTCGTTTCGGATGACGGTGGCAAGACGGCGCGGACGGCGACCCAGGGCATCCACGTCGATCATCACGCGATGTGGATCGATCCGAACGATCCCGATCGCGTGGTTGTCGGCGACGACGGCGGCATCTCGATCAGCTTCGACGGCGGCGGCAACTGGGACTTCCCGGCGAATCTGCCGATCGGACAGTTCTATGAAGTCAGCTACGACTTCGAGGTGCCGTACAACATCTGCGGCGGCGCACAGGACAACGGGTCTTGGTGCGGGCCGAGCCGGCGCAAGCAAGGCACGCTGACGAACGCATACTGGTTCACCTTCGCCGGTGGCGACGGATTCTATACGGCGCAGCACCCGGTGGATTCGTGGATCATCTTCGGCGAATCGCAGGGCGGCAATATCTCGCGTGTGAACACACGCACGGGCGAGCGCACCACGCTCGTGAAGCCGAGCTGGCGCCCCCGCTACCAGCAGTTCGAGGACTCCGTGCTCGTTGCGCGCGGTGATACCGCTCAGCCGGCGTCGAAAGACATCGAGCGCCGCATCGCGGATCTGCGCAGCCGCCAGCGCTCGGACTCGGCGGAATTCGACCTGCGCTTCAACTGGAATACGCCTTTCTTCATCTCGCCGCACAACCCCGATGTGGTGTACATCGGCGGCAACAAGGTGCTGAAGAGCACGCAGCGCGGCGACAACCTGTTCCCGATCTCGCCTGATCTGTCGAAGAAGCAGATGGCGAAGATCGATACGAGCATGCGCAAGACCGGTGGCATCACGCTCGATGCCACGGGCGCGGAGACGTACGGCACCGTCGTCGCGCTGGCGGAATCCTACGTCCGGCCCGGCTTCCTGTGGGCGGGCACCGACGACGGCAACGTCTGGTTCACGCGCAGCGATGGAGCGTTGTGGGAGCAGATCCCAACGACGCGCTTCGCGGGCCTTCCCGCGGGCGACGTGTATGTCACGCGCGTGGAGCCGTCGCATTTCGATTCTCTCACGGCCTACGTCGCCTTCGACAATCATCGCTGGAATGATTTCGCGCCGTATCTGTATGTCACCACCGACGGTGGTCGGACCTTCCGCTCCGTTGCCGGCAATCTTCCGACCGGCGGCATCGATGACATTCGTGCCTTCCGCGAAGATCCGGTGAACCGCGACCTGCTCTACGTCGGCACGGCGGCCGGCGCGTACGTGTCGCTCGATCGCGGACAGACCTGGCAGAAGTTCATGACCGGTTTGCCGGTCGTACCGGTCTACGATCTCAAGATCCATCCGCGCGACCACGAGCTCATCGCCGCCACACACGGCCGCGGCTTCTGGATCGTGGACGTGGACCCGCTGCAGCAGCTGAACCGGTCGATCGCGGCGAAGCCGATTCATCTCTTCGAGCCCAAGACGGCCTACGACTATGGCCAGGGTCTCGCGATGGGCGAGTCGTCCAACGGCGCGGGCCAGAAGGGATTCGTCGCGCCGAATCCGCCGTATGGCGCCGACATCGCGTACCGCCTGGCGAGCGCCACGCACGACAGCGTGAAGATCATCATCACCGACGCAAAGGGCGACACGGTGCGTACGCTCAACGGGTCGAATCGCGCAGGATTGCACCATGTGTCATGGGATCTGCGCGGCCGCGCGCCGCGTTCGACGCTGACGCCATCGCAGCTGCGCGACAGCGTACTGCAGGCGCGCCGTCTGGACTTCGTCATCGATTCCATCACCAAGGCCGGAACGGTTCCCGCGAACGTGCTCGAGCAGGTGCGGCGACTCGCGACGAATCCAGGAGGCTTCTTCGGCGGCGGCGGTGGCGGCGGCAATCCGGCACAGCTCACGGCACGACTCGGCCCGGGCGGCACGTGGAGCGCGCGTCCGGGCGAAGGGAACGTCATCGGCGCTGCCGCGCGCGGAAACGCCAGCCGTGGCGCCGGCCGTGAGGCCGGTGAAGTGGATGCACAGGACGTTGGCAACTACTTCGCGGGCGGTTTCGAGGAAGTTCGCGATCTGCTCCGCGTTCCGGGGTCGCGTACGACTGCCGATTTCTTCGGCGGCGGTGGGCGCAGATCACAGACGCCGACCGTACAGACCGGCGACTACGTGGTCACCTTGAAGGTGGGCAACGAGACGCAGCGCCAGGTTCTGCGCGTCGAACACGTGAATGAATCCGGCGCCAACGTGGTCAGCGACGACGAGTCCGAAGCGAAGCGCTAGCCGCTAAGTTCTGTGGGCCCGGCTGCCGACGCTCGGCGGCCGGGCCCTGCTTTTTCCGGGCTCTTCGTGCGCAGAACGCTCAAGCAGATACTCGTCGAATACGGCGCGGTCGCTGTCGTCGTCTATCTCGTGATCTTTTTCGCGGTGTTCTTCGGATTCTGGGCCGCGATCCGCTTCGGATGGCATCCCTCGGGAGCGCTGGCGAACATGGGCGCGGTCACCGCGGCGTATCTCGCCACGAAGGTGACGCAGCCGCTGCGCATCATCGGCACACTCGCGCTCACGCCGCTCGTCGCGCGCGGGGTGGAGCGCTTCACCGGCCGAAAACGTTCCGTCCCACCAGCAGCAGATTCGACGGCTTCTCCGCGAGACGTCGCATGAACCACGGATACCAGGCCCGGCCGTAGCTGATCAGCACGCGTGTGCGCACGCCGCTTCTCGCCAGCGCGCGTCGGCCCGCATCCTGAATGCCATAGAGCATCTGCACCTCGAGGCTCGACTCGGCCACACCGACGGCGCGCGCATCCTCGCGCAGCTGCGCGATGAGTCCCAAGTCGTGCGTTCCGAAGACGACACGGGCGCCGTTCTTCGACGCCTCCAGCAACTGCCGGCCGAGTGCGCGATAGCGCGCATCGATGTCCGGGCGCGTCTGCAGAGCCACTGTGCCGGGTTCGCGATACGCGCCCTTCACGAGTCGAATCGACGGCGGCAGCGACAGCAGGCGTTGCACGTCCCGTGGTGTCCGATGCAGATACGCCTGGAGACACAGCGACACGTTGTCGAACTCGCGGCCGAGCGTCTCGTACGCGTCGACCGTGGACGCGACATAGGGCGATCCTTCCATGTCGATCGGCAGCAACGTGTTCGCGTCACGGGCGAGCCGCGCCATTGCGCGGACGCGATCGAGAGCGCGCTTGCGATCTACGTCCCAGCCGAACTGCGTGAGCTTGATGGAAACCTGCACGTCGGCCCCTGATTCGCGCACTTTCGCGAAGAGCGCCTCGTACTCCTGCACCGTCTGATCCGCCGCGGCATCCGTGTTCACGTTTTCGCCGAGGTAGGTCAGAATACTCGGTGTCCCCTCCGCGTTGAGCGCGCGCACCGCGGACATCGCTTCGTCGGCGGTCTCGCCAGGCATGAAGCGCGACACGAGCGGACGCATCGCCCTGCTGGAGCGGACCACGCGCTCCATCGTCGTATTGCGTGACGCCCAGAGGAGGGCCGATCGCATCATCTGCATCAGAGTGCGTCCGCGCGAAGCACCGCGCCGAGAAGGACGGATGCGCCATGGGCGACGTCATCCGGTGTCGAGTATTCCTTTGGCGAGTGACTGATCCCGCCTATGCTCGGAATGAAAATCATGCCCATCGGCGCGAGCTGGGCCATGGCCTGCGCGTCGTGACCGGCACCGCTCGGCAGATGTTTCGTCGTGTAACCGAGTGCGTGCGCGGCGTCCTCGATGATCGCGCGCATGCGCGGATCGCTGGGCGCCGGCACGTTCTCGTGTAACGATTGGTAGGTGAACGCCGTTCCGTCCGCGGCGCCGATCTGCTTCGCTTCCGCGGCGATCGCGGCGTACAGCCGATCGATTTTCGCGGCGTTCAGATCGCGCAGCTCCAGCGTGCAGACGGCCCGACCCGGAATGACGTTCGGCGCGCCTGGGAACGCCTGCATCCGTCCGACAGTTCCCACCTGTCGGCCAGGCTCGGCGCGCACCACCCGATTCACCATCTCGACGAAGCGCGACGCCGAGAGCAGTGCGTCGTGCCGCTGATCCATCGGAGTGGTGCCGGCGTGATTCTGGACGCCCGTGACCGTCACCTCCCACTGCTTGATCCCCACGATTCCTTCGACGACACCGATGTCGACACGGTCGCGTTCCAGCGTCCCGCCCTGTTCGATGTGCAGCTCGAAGTACGCGGCGATGTCACCGCGGGCGCGTCGCGCTTCCGTGAGGCGCGCGGGATCGCCACCGAGGAAGGTGATGCCTTCGGCGATCGTCTTTCCGCTCCACGCCCGGTTGGACAACTCCACGGCCTCGAGCTGGCCGCTCACCGCGCGGCTGCCGTACAGTCCTCCTTCCTCGTTCTGCCAGATCACCACCTGAAGCGGGTGCCGCGTCGCCGTGCCCGACTCCGCGAGCGTCTGTGCGACTTCGATCGCCGATAACGAGCCGACGGTGCCGTCGTAATTCCCTCCCTCCGGAACGCTGTCGACGTGCGAGCCGAACACGATCGGCTTGAGCGCGCCATCAGGGCCGACACGGCTTCCCCAGATGTTGCCCGCGGCGTCCACGCGCACGTCGAGCTTCGCCTCGCGCATCAGTCGCATGATGTATGCGCGGCCAGCGGCGTCAGCCTCGCTGTACGCCACACGCGATACGCCACCCTGCGAGTTGGCGCCGAATGCCGACAGCTCCTTGAGATGCGCGTTCAGTCGCGCGGCGTTGATCGTCGGCGCCGATGTGCCGCCGGTGCGGCCGGAACGTCCGATGGCGAGTCCCGCGGCGGTCGCCGCCAGGGTGCCAGCAAATTCACGTCGGTTCATCATGGCGTCACGCTCCACAGATGCCCGAGGTGTGCGACGATGGCCGCGTACACCTGGATGCCGTCGAAGAGATTCTTGAGGCGAAGATTTTCGTTTGCCGCATGCTGATTGTTGTCGTGGTTGACGATGGGGACGCTGATCAACGGGGTGTGCAGCACCTCGTCAAAATGGTACAGGCCGGCGCTCCCGCCGAACGTGGGGATGACGATGACGCGATCGCCGGTGCCCATCTCCACCGCGCGCACGACCGCGCGCGATACCGGTGCGGACATGTCCGCGCGCTGCGCCGGGTACCCGCTCTCCCACTCCAGCTTGAGGATGCGCGGATGTGACAGCCGCTCCTCGCGCGTCGGATCGTCGTGCACGACGAAAAATCCCAGCTTGCGCGCGTGAGCCTCCACGAGCGCACGAACGTTCGCCGGTGTCTCTTTCGGCACGAGCCTGAAGTCGATCGACGCGCGGGCCAGCGTCGGGATGGCATTCGCCGCCAGCGCACCGACGTTGCCGCCGCTGATGCCTCGCACGTTCAACGCCGGCAGCATGATGCGCTCCGCCAGCAACGCGTCGTTCGCCTCGGTGGACGCGAGCTGCAGCTCCGCGCGCAGTGCGGAGTCCGGCACTGGAATTCCCGCGATCGCCCGCCGTTCGTCGGCCGTGATCGGCTGCACGTCGTCGTAGAAATGATCGATGAGGATGCGCCCATCCGTGTCGCGCATGCTCGCGATGAACGTTGCCATCGTCACGAGCGGATTCGGCGCCCAATTGCCGTAGTGGCCGCTGTGCAGCGCCCGGCTCGGACCGTATGCGGTGAGCTCGAGCCCCATGGTGCCGCGCACGCCGAACACCACCTGCTGGCGCCGCGACTGATGCACGGGTCCGTCGCCGAAGATCCAGACGTCGCCGGCGAGCAGGTCGCGGTAGCGAGTCAGCATGTCGCGGAGGTGTGGCGAACCGGCTTCCTCCTCGCCCTCGAAGAAGAACTTCAGGTTGACGCTCGCCGGGATGCCAGCTGCGCGAAGCGCGTCGATCGCGGAGAGAAACGCCACGATCGGGCTCTTGTCATCGCTCGCCGAACGGGCATACAACCGCGACTCGCCGTCCACCGTTCCCGGCTGCGTCGGCAGCGGGATGATCGCACCGCCCGGGCGCGCGCGCAGCGTCGGCGTCCACGGCGCCGTGGTCCATTGCGATGTGTCCACCGGCTGCCCGTCGTAGTGGGCGTAGAAGATCACCGTTCGTGCGGCGCCGGCACTGCGTAGTTCGCCGAAGACCGCCGGCGGCGAACCGGGCAGCTCGAGCAGACGTGCCGAGGCGCCGAGGCGCTGCAGCATCGCGACGATCCACGCGGCGTTGCGGCGAATGTCCACCGAATCCGTCGCGAGATTCGGGATGGCGAGAAAATCCGCGAGCTGCGCGACGATCGCGACGTCGTGCTGCTGCGTATACGCGTGCACGGCCGCTCGCACCCGAGCGTCGTCCTGCCCCAGCGCCATGCGTGGCACGGCGAGCGCGATCGTCGCCGTCGTCAGGCTGGTCAGGCCGATTGCCGATAGCCGAGTCATGGCGCAAATGGTACAATAGGCCCGTCCTTCTGTCACACAGGTGCTGAATGCGCAAATCGTCGTTCCTGGTGCTCGCGCTGTGCGTGGTACCGATCCTCGCCGCGCCGAGCCATGCGCAGCAGAGTCGCTCCGATACGCTGTTCACCGTCGAGAAGTACCTCGACTTCGAGCAGGTGAATGATCCGCAGATTTCGCCGGACGGAACGCAGATCGTCTACACCCGCCGCTACGTCAACAAGCTGGAAGATCGTTGGGATGCGTCGCTCTGGATCATGAACGCGGATGGCACACGGAATCGCTTCCTGACCAAGGGTGGGAGTCCGCGATGGTCGCCGGACGGCGCGCGCATCGCCTTTCTCGGCGACGGCGAGCCAAGTGGAACGCAGCTGTTCGTGCGCTACATGGACGCCGAAGGCGCCACATCGCAGGTGACGCACGTGTCCGAGCCCATCGGCGACATCCGCTGGTCGCCCGACGGGAGATGGATCGGGTTCAGCATGTTCGTGCCCAAGCAGAATAGCTGGCAGATCGACATGCCGGTTGCACCTGCTGGCGCCAAGTGGACGCCGGCGCCGAAGTACATCACGACGCTGCACTATCGGCAGGATCGGCGCGGGTTCAACCGCCCGGGCTACACGCACCTGTTCGTCGTGCCGGCCGATGGCGGCACCGCGCGCGCACTCACGTCGGGTGACTGGAGCGTTGGCGCGCAGTTCGACGGCCAGCAGGGCGGCGTCTCGTGGGATTGGTCCGTCGATGGACGCACCGTTTACGTGGTCGGCATGAATGACCCGAAGGCCGACATGAACTACCGCAACTCCAACATCTACAGCGTGGACGTCGCGACGGGCGCGCTGAAGCGCGTGACGGCGCAGGACGGCGCGTGGGACGGCGTCGCCGTTTCTCCGGACGGTCGACGCATCGCGTACGACGGGTTTCCCAATTCGAAGGCGAGCTATCAGGCGTCCGAGGTCTACGTCGCAAACGCGGACGGCAGCGCGCCGCAGAAGCTGACGACGCTCGACCGCGACCCCGGTGGCATCCAGTGGGCGCGCGATGGCAGTGGCGTGTACTTCACCGTGTTCGAGACGGGCACGGCGAACGTCTATTACGCGCCCGCGACGGGCGCGGGCGCCACGAAGCTCACCAGCGGCGCACAGCTCGTGTCGCTCACATCGTTGGCGCGCACGGGTGTCGGCGCCGGTACACGCAGCACGTTCAGCGACCCCGCCGACGTCGTGCGCATCGACGTCACTCGGCGCGGCGCCGCCGCGACGATCGCACAGCTCACCCGCGTCAACGACGACGTGCTGTCGAACGTCAAACTGGCGACGATCGAGCGCATCACGGCGAAATCGACGAACAACACCGAGGTCGAAGGCTGGATTGTGAGACCGCCATCGTTCAATCCCTCGAAGAAGTATCCGATGATCTTCGAGATCCACGGTGGGCCCCACGGCATGTACAACGTGGGATTCAGCGCGAGCTACCAGAACTTCGCGGCGAACGGCTTCGTCGTCGTGTACTCGAACCCGCGTGGCTCGACTGGCTACGGATCGGCGTTCGGCAACGCGATCGAGAAGAACTACCCCGGCCCCGACTACGACGACCTGATGGCGATCGTCGACGCGGCCGTGGCCAAGGGCTACGTCGACACCGATCGCATGTACGTCGGTGGCTGTTCCGGCGGTGGCGTGCTGTCGAGCTGGGTCATCGGCCACACGGACCGGTTCGCGGCTGCAGCGGTGCGCTGTCCGGTGACGGACTGGATCTCCATGACCGGCATGACGGACATTCCGTTATTCACCTTCCAGTTCTTCGACAAACCGTACTGGGAAGATCCGAAGTCGTGGCTCGAGCATTCCACCCTGATGCATGTCGGGAACGTGAAGACGCCGACGCTGCTGATGACCGGCGAGTTGGACATGCGGACGCCGATTCCACAGACCGAGGAGTTCTACGTCGCGCTCAAGATGCGCGGTGTTCCCGCGGCGTTGCTGCGCTTCGAGGGTGAGAACCACGGCACGAGCTCGCGGCCGTCGAACTGGATGCGGACGCAGCTCTACATGATGAGCTGGTACAATCAGTGGCCTGCCAGGGCGACCATGGCGGGCGAGCCCGTGTCCAGACCGTGACGTCCAGGCCGCACACTACCATATAGTATGGGCGGGTCGAAAGACCCGCCCTTGCTGTTTGGCCGTCATCCTCCTTCCCGCCCTCGGTACTCCTGCTTTTCATCGACGAGCTCCGCGACGCCTGGCGTGAGGAGCCGCGCGACCACCGCAGCGCGCTGCTCTTTCTGGTGGCCCTCGGCGTCGTCCTTCGCGTGGCGTACCTCTGGCAGCCGATGCGGTACGACGAGTCCGTCACGTACATGTACTTCGCCCGCCTGGCGTGGAACGATGCGGTTGCGACGTACACGTACCCCAACAATCACGTGCTGCACACCCTGCTCGTGAAGGCGTCCAGCATCTTCTTCGGTCCGTCGCCCGCGGCGTTGCGTCTGCCAGCCTTGCTGGCCGGCGTCGCCGGGATTCCCGTTACGTACGTCGCCATGCGTTTGTTGTATGGCGGCCGGGCAGCGCTGTTCGCCGCCGCCGTCAGCGCGACTGCAGGATCCCTCATCCTGTATTCGACGAACGCGCGCGGGTACTCGATGGTCGTGCTCGCATTTCTGCTGCTCGTCATCGTGGGCGCGCGCATCGTCGAGGGCGCGACGGCGAGTGACTGGCTCGCGCTGGCGCTCCTCGGCGCGTTGGGCACATGGACCATTCCGACGATGTTGTATCCCTTCGGCGCCGTCGTGCTGTGGATCGGTCTGTCCCTGCTGGCAGACGGACGCTCACGCCGGCGCGATGTGCGTCGACTCGGGGCCGCGGTGGTCATCAGCGCGCTGCTTACCTTGGCGTTGTATTCACCGATTCTGCAGCGCGAGGGCGTCGCGGCGCTCACGCGCAACAAGTTCGTGGCGTCGTCCGGTTGGTTCGAATTCTTCTCGCAGCTGCCCGCCACGCTTGGCGACGCGGTCGCGTCGTGGAGTCTGGGGATCTCGCCGATCGTTTCGCTCCTGCTGGCGCTGTGCGCCGTGGTCGCCCTGGCGCGGCACGCGTCGTTGTCGCGATTTCGCGTCGGGCTTCCGCTCGCCGTGTTCGTCTGGTGCGCGTGGTTGCTCGCGGTGAATCATCGGGCGCCGTTCGCGCGCGTGTGGATCTGGATGCTTCCGCTCGTCGCGGCACTGGCCGGCGCGGGCGTATTGCACCTGACCGCCGGACGGAAGCGCCTGGGACGCCTGGTCGAGCAGCGCTTCACGATGCTCATCGTCGCCTTCGCATTGGCAGCGGCGACGTCCGTGGTGGTGTCACGGGCGGTCCTGCTGTCCCTGGAGACCGGGACGTTCCGCGACGCGCCGCAGGCCGCCGCGATCCTCGCGCGAACGCTAGGACGGGGTGACCGCGTTCTCACCGCAATCCCCACGAACGCTCCCCTGGCGTACTACCTCGATCAGCTCGGCGTTGCCGACAACATGCTCACCAACGACGAGCGCGGCGCGGCGCGTATCGTCGCCGTCGTCAATCAGGCAGAGGGCCAGACGCTCGATGATGTGGCCGGCCGCAGCATCGTGCACGATTCCACCCACTTCAGCGACCCGCGACTGCTTGCGCAGCTGCCCGCGTCCGCGCTCGTGATCTTCGACCGCCGCGATGCATCGAAGCACTAGCCGCTCGGGCTGGTTTCTGCTTGCCCTCGGGGCGGTGGCGCTGTTCGTCCCGCTCGCCGCCGCCAGCAATGCCGGTCGCGCCACACAGACGGCCACGATGCTCGCGCTCGTGGGAGCGCTCGCAGGCACGGCGCTGAGCGAAATGGCGCTGCGGCGACGCGGCTTCGTCGGCGCGGTATGGCTTCTGATCGGCGCGCTCGCGGGATCGGTCGCCGCGTGCGCGTTGATCCGCGTCATTCACGACTTCGACGCGAGCGCTTTCGCGGCCGTGGCCACACGCATTCTGCTGTGCGGCGTGTGCTACGCACTCGCGATTCTGCTGATCGTGGTTGGCGCGCGACGCGTATTTCCGCGCGCCATGCGCGGCCTGGCGTACGCCGTCATTGCACTGCTGCTGCTGTCGCTCTTTCCCGCCCCGACGCTGCTGATGCAGCCCAGCGCGCTGCAGCTGAACGTGACGGACGTGCGCACCCAGCTGCACGCCGGCTTTCTCTACTGGACCGTGGGATCGGCGCTCCTCGTCCTGCCCTTTCTCGCGCTCACGACGTTGCCTGGCGACTGGTTCGAACGGTGGTGGGACTCCTCGGCGCAGAGCGTCATGGACATCCCGACACGCACGTTCGTCGCCGGACTGGTCGGCATCACCTTTGTGCTCGCCGCCGCGTTCTCGTGGTACAGCTTCGACGCGCGTCCGACCACGGCGGACGAGATCGCGCAGCTCTGGCACGCGCGGATTCTACTCAGCGGACGGTTGGCGCTTCCGCCGGATCCGGATCCGGAATTCTTCGCCATCGACAACATCGTCGACCGGCCGATCTGGATGTCGCAGTTTCCGATCGGTGGACCCCTGGTGATGGCGCTCGGTCTCGCAGTGCATGCGGCGTGGCTGCTGAATCCATTGCTCACGGCGATCACCTCGTGGAACGTGTATCGCTTCTGCCGGCGTGTGTATGGTGAGGCGCAGGCGCGAGTGGCGGCGTGCGTCGTCTCGCTCAGCCCGATGCTGCTGCTGATGGGTGGCACGTACATGAACCACACACCCACGGCGTGCCTGGTCACACTGGCGCTCGCGGAGCTGCCGGAGTGGGTGCTGGCCGAGGATTCGCGCGCTCGCACGCGCGCGTCCGCGGTGATCGGCGGATCCATTGGACTCGCCCTCGCTATTCGCCCGCTCGATGGCGTGATCGCGGCGTTGCTTTTCGGTCTCGTCATGCTCCGATTCGCAGTCCGCGATCGAGATCGGGCGCGATCGCTGCTCGCCGGCATCGCAGCTGGCGCCGTTCCTGTGGCGCTGCTGCTGGCCGCGAACTGGGCCACCACCGGCAGCCCGACGCGCTTTGGATACGAAGTGTTGTGGGGCGCGGATCATTCACTTGGTCTGCACGACGATCCCACCGGCCATCCCCATACGGCGTGGCGGGCGTTGCTGCTTGGCGTGAAATACGCCGCCCAGCTGAACTGGATCGTGACCACCTGGCCCGTGCCTGTCACGCTCATCGTGTGTGCTGGGTTGCTGTTCTCACTCCGGCCGAACCGCTGGGACGTTCTCCTGCTGGCGATGTTCGCTGCGCAGGTGACCGCCTACGCGTTCTACTGGCACGACGGGCAGTTTATTGGCCCGCGCTTCGTGTTCACCG
The DNA here is from genome assembly GCA_035248725.1 of Gemmatimonadaceae bacterium. Taxonomy (GTDB): domain Bacteria; phylum Gemmatimonadota; class Gemmatimonadetes; order Gemmatimonadales; family Gemmatimonadaceae; genus DASPMP01. The sequence goes on from DATFHG010000078.1 coordinate 78,739, forward strand.
CTGTCCCCGCGCTGCTCGTGCTCGCCGCCCGCGCACCGTTCATCGCCACCAGCCGGCTCTCACGCGGCACCACGCCATGGCGCATCGCGGTAGCGATCATTCCCGTCTGTCTCGCCGTCGCATGGTTGCGCAACATGCCACCGTTCGGCGTGCGCGGACTGGCGCGAGAGTTCCGCGAATCGCGGTCGCGCCTCAAGCTCGATCCGCCCCGAGAGATCCGGACCGGGGCGGTGACGAACGCACTCGTCTTCGTGCAGGAGGGGGCTGCGACGCGCCTGCTGCATCGGCTCTGGGGCGTCGGCGTATCCCGTTCCGCTGCTGCCCGGCTCCTGGCTGACGCCGACGGCTGCTCGTTGTTGGAGGCGACGCGCGCCGAGGAGCTCGCGCCCACGGCTGATACCGCGGCCCGCCTGGCGCGAATTCGCGAGCGTGTCAAACCGTTCGTGCGCGGGCCCGGGAACCTCAAGGTGCCGGACCCGAATTTCCATATCACGACGCGGGAATCACTCACCGGCGCGTGTACGCAGGAGATCGCTCTCGACGTCCGCGTTCGAAATACTGTCGCGTATGGCTCGTTTCTGCTGCTGAATCAGATCGACCGCGACGGAGCGATCGACGGCCGCGCGGTCTATGTGATGAACCTTGGCGAACGGAACGAGGCACTGCGGCGCCGCTTTGGCGCGCGTTCTTGGTACCGGTACGAGGTACCGTTGAGCAGCAAGGATTCCTTGCCGGTGCTGGTGCCGTACGAATCGCCGCGGTAGAAACGCGCGCGGCACAGTCGGTGCTTGAGTGAAACGAAAACGCCCCGGCGTTGCCGAGGCGGAATGGGCGGACTTGGGGCGATTCGCCAGAGGCGCGGGCCGGAATCGAACCGGCGAATAGCGGTTTTGCAGACCGCTGCCTTACCACTTGGCTACCGCGCCGAAGAGCTCCCAAGCTATTCCAGCATCAGCACTTTCTCAAGCAGATGGCGACCAACCCGACGCACGTTTCGGACTCCGATCGCGCAGGTGACGCGTTGCGCGGAGAGCGGCGCTCGCCCGACACGCGTGGACGATCGCATCTCTTCTGGGACGTTCTCTTCTCGAGTGTTCGCGGCATCGGCGTTGTCGCGAAGAACTTTTACGCAGCCTTCGGCATCTTTCTCGTCGCCGGAGCTCTGGTTGCCATTTTCGGCACGTACGCGTTCGCGAAGTTCGCCGGTCACGTGCGCAGCGGATCGACGCAGGCATTCGACGACACGGTGCTGCGCTGGTTTGCCGCGCATCGCTCGCAGACACTCGACGCGGCGATGCTCGAGATCACGTTCCTCGGCACGGGCACCGTTGTCATGATGATGGTTGCGATCACAGGCATGTTTCTGTGGCTCACACGCCACAAGTACTCCGCGCTGCTGCTGCTCATTTCGACCTTCGGCGGCATCCTGCTCAACAATCTTCTCAAGCAGGGGTTCTTGCGTCCGCGTCCGCAGATCGTCGCATGGGGCACGAATGCGATGAGCTGGTCGTTCCCGTCCGGTCATGCGATGAGCGCCGCCGTCGTCTACGGAACGGTGGCCTATCTGGCGGCGCGACTGCAGCAACGTCGCGTCACACGCCTCCTGACGCTCATGCTTGCCGCTGTCATCATTCTGCTCATCTCGATTTCGCGTCTCTACCTTGGGGTCCACTATCCGTCCGACGTCATCGCCGGCCTGATCATCGGGACGGCGTGGGCGGGGTTCTGCATGGCGACGCTGGAAGCGATCCAGTTGTATGCGCGCCGCCGGGCACCGGGCGTGCTTGCGCACGAGCGACCGCCGGAAAAGCCTCCGCTTGCGTCAACGGAGGCGCGGTAGCCACTATGGACTACCTCTCCCGGAGCCTCCCCGATGTTGCTTCCCCGCACCCGACGGATACTCCCCGCCGCAGCCCTGTTGTGTGGGACGCTGACAGGCTGTCGTCTTTTCAAGCCAGTCGATCCGAACGGATCCAGCGAGCCCAAGCGCGCACCTGAGCAGACGACCGCGCCTGCCGCATCCGCAACGACGACTGAGGCCAGTTCGCCGGCCCCGGAAATACGGCAACCGGAACCAGCCGCGCCGTCTGCGCCGAAGGAGATCGGGGCGCTGCACGACCAGAACATCGCCGCCATGCTGCTGGCGTCGAACTACACCGACATCAGCTACGCCCAGCTCGTTCCCGCGCGCGCGGAGCGCACGGACGTGAAGGACTTCGCCAAGCGGATGCTGACGGATCACACGGGCGTGAACATGCTCGTGCGCGATCTGCTGACGAAGCTCGATCTGACGCCCGAGGACAACACCGCGAGCCTCGACATGCGCGATGAATCGTCGGAGCGGCGCGACGCGCTGCGAGAGCTGAATGGATACGCCTTCGACTCGACGTACATCGAGAACGAAGTGCGGTATCACCAGCGGTTCCTGACCGCGATCGATGACGTGATGCTCCCGCACGTTCGCAATGACGAGCTCCGCACGCTCCTCTCGAGCATCCGGCCGGCGGTCGCGGCGCACCTCGCGCACGCAGAGCAGGTGCGCGCCAACGTGCTGTCGAAGAAATAGGATGCGGGGGCCGCTCAGTGTACTGGCCGCTCTGGCCCTGAGCGGCGGGGCTCACGCGTCTCTGTCCGCTCCACAGCGGCATGCGGTGACGGTCGCGCAGTTCCGTTTTGCGCCCGCCGAACTCGACGTCTCGCCCGGGGACACGGTGGAGTGGACGAACGGTGATATCCTGCCCCACACCTCCACCTCCGACTCGTCGGCATGGAGTTCGCCGGAACTCAAGCCGGGACAGCGTTTTGTCTGGGTAGCCCGCCAGCCTGGTCGGTATGCGTACCATTGTGCTGCGCATCCGGTGATGCGCGGGGTCGTCGTGGTACGCCCGTGACGTAACGTCCTTTTTGCATCTCAGGCACTTAGACGGTTACAAAAGTTGAAAGTTTGGCGGTTTTTTGGCACCTTTGATTCGAGATTTGTGCGGAAATTGCACAACTCACACATCAAATCCACGCGCCGAGGCCCGCCAGAATGCCCCCAAAATCCCTTCAGCACCGCAAGACGCTCCTTCGCGAGCTGACAAGTCGCACCCCGAAAACGCCACCGCCGATCATGCAGAACGGACAGGCCGCCAAGGTCTCTGAGTACTTCGGCATCAACACTTTTGGCGTTCGGCAGATGCGCGACAAGTTGCCACGCGACATCTATCAGAAGCTGGTCGCCGCGGTGCGGCAGGGAAAGAAAATCGACCTCGATATTGCGAGTCGCGTCGCGGCCGCGGTGAAAGAGTGGGCGATCGGCCGGGGCGCGACGCACTTCACCCACTGGTTCCAGCCGCAGACCGGACTGACGGCCGAGAAACACGACGCGTTCCTGTCGTTCGACGACGGACAGCCGATGGAGTCCTTCAGCGCGTCGCAGCTCGTGCAGGGCGAGCCCGATGCATCGAGCTTTCCCTCTGGCGGTTTGCGTGCAACCTGGGAAGCGCGCGGCTATACCGCGTGGAATCCGGCGAGTCCGGTGTTCATCGCCGAATGGGCGGGGGTAAAGACGCTTTGCATTCCCACCGTCTTCGTCGGCTACAATGGCGAGGCGCTGGACGAGCTCACGCCGCTGCTCCGCAGCTCCGATGCGCTCAGCGCGAAAGCGATCGAGCTGTTGGAAGTCCTCGGTGATCGCGGCGTGTATCGCGTGTACACGACGCTCGGACCGGAGCAGGAATACTTCCTGATCGATCGCGCGCACTTCGCGTTGCGCCCCGATCTCGTCATGTCCGGCCGGACGTTGCTCGGCGCGCCGCCGTCGCGCGGGCAGCAGCTCGAGGATCACTACTTCGGTGGTATCCCGGAGCGCATTCAGGCATGCATCGCGGAAGTCGAGAACGAGCTGTACAAGCTGGGCGTGCCGATCGTCACGCGGCATAACGAAGTCGCGCCGAGCCAGTTCGAGATGGCGCCGCGCTTCGAGGAGACAGACGTCGCGGTCGATCACAACCAGCTGGTCATGGCCACGCTGCGGCGCGTCGCGCTGCGCCACGATCTGCAGGCACTCCTCCACGAAAAGCCCTTCGCTGGGATCAACGGCTCCGGCAAGCATTGCAACTGGTCCATGTCCATCTCCGCGGACGATCCTGACCTCGATGGTTTCAACCTCCTGAAGCCCGGGCAGACGCCGCACCAGAACGTCCGCTTCCTGATCTTCCTCGCGGCCGTGCTGCGGGCCGTGCACAAACACGCGGGCATGCTGCGCGCGGGCATCGGCACGTCGGGCAACGAGCATCGTCTTGGCGCGAACGAAGCTCCGCCGGCAATCATTTCCGTGTTCATGGGCGACATGCTCACGAGCATGATCGAATCGATCATCGGCGAGAAGGGCAGCGTCAGTGCCGAGGAAGAGATGATCAAGCTCGGCGTCGCACGCATTCCGGAGATCCGCCGCGACACGACGGATCGCAATCGCACCTCGCCCTTCGCATTCACCGGCAACAAGTTCGAGTTCCGGGCGGTCGGCTCTTCGCAGTCGATCGCGTTCCCGGTCGCACTGCTCAACGCCGCGGTGGCCGAAGCGATTGCCGACGTCACCGAAGATCTGCGCGCCGAGCTCAAGAAAACACCGAAGATCGACGATGCGGTGCTCAAGGTCGTCCGGAAGGTGTTCAAGGAGACGACCCCGGTCCGCTTCGAGGGCAACAACTACTCGGCGGAGTGGGTGAAGGAAGCCGCGAAACGTGGGTTGCCGAACCTGCGCCGGACGCCCGAAGCGCTCGCGCAGCTGGTGACCAAGCCCGCGAAGAAGTGTCTCGTCGGACTCGGCATCCTGACGGAGGAGGAGCTGGAGTCGCGCTATCACGTGCGCCTCGAGCGGTACATCAAGGACATGATGATCGAGCTGCACACGTTGCGTGAGATCATCGATACGCAGGTGCTGCCGGCGGCGTTCAGCTATTCTGGCTCGCTGCTCGAGGCGGCAGCGCAGGCCAAGGTCGCACGGGTCACCGTCGTGCCGCAGGTCGAAGCGGCCACGCAGCTCGGGAAGCTCATCAAGGAGCTGCAGAAGCAGCGCGCCGCACTCGAGCGGGTCATCGCGAAGGCCGAATCGATGCACGAGAAGCTCGAGACCTGTGCGGAATTCCTCACGAGTCAGGGCGCCGATGCGATGGCGGCGGCGCGGGCCGCGAGCGACGCGCTCGAGGGAGTCGTCGACGACGACGCCTGGCCACTCCCCAAGTACCGGGAGATGCTGTTCCCGGTGTAAGTGCTGGCAGCGGGCTGCGCAGGCGAATAGTTTCGGCAGAGGTGCTTCGATACGGCGGGTCACGATGTTCGTGACCCGCCGTCCCTGTCTCATGCCGCAGAGGCTCGCATGTCCGACGTCCGCGCTCGCATCAGTTATCTCGCCGTCACGCTCACGCTCGCATTCGGCGGCGGTTGCGCAGATGATACGGCGAAGATCTCGCTGTCATCGTCCGAGACGTCCCTGGATCTGGGCCAGGGCGAGAGCGCGACGCTGAATCTGACCGTCGGCAGATCCCATTTCACCGGTCCCGTGACGATCGCGATCACGGGCACGCCCGATGGCATCACCGCTCTCGCCACGCCGTCGACGCTGCAGAATGGCACGTCGGTCGCGCAGGTGGAGGTGCACGTCGCCGGCACCACAGCGCCAGGTGATTACACGTTCACCATGAAGGCGACGGGCGAAGGTGTCGCCGAGCAGAGCATCGATGTCGATGTCACGGTGACGACCACCGGCACCTTCGGGTTCAGCGTGCTGGAGCCGTCGCTCAGCGTCGCGCAGGGCGGCGGCGGTACCGCCACCATCCTGATCCCCCGCTTTCAGAACAACGCGGGCAACGTGACCGTAGTGGCCAGCGGCGCGCCGGCGGGAGTCACGGCAACCGTGAACAGCACGCCGACGTCGGCCTCGTCGACGACGGTTTCGTTTGCGGCGGGTGCGGGTGCCACCCCGGGCACGTATCCGATCACATTGGTTGCGTCGTCGCCGGGTTTCACGGATCAGAACGCGTCGCTGTCGCTCGTCATCAGCTCCGCGCCATCGACCGCCGGGCTCTCGGTCGTGTTCTGCGCGTCAGACATTCCGACGTGGTTCGCGTACAAGAATGAGGGATTCGAGTGGCAACGCGTGTCGCCCACGAGCAACGCCTTCACGTTCGACGCCACCGATCACGTCTCGATCGCGTATGTGTACAGCGACGCGACGGGCAACGACGTGACGGTGTTCAGTGCGTCGCGCGCCGAGCTGGCCGCGAGCAACGATCGCGATTGTTCCGGCCCCAAGTCACTCTCCGGATCGGTGGCAAACGTCGGATCCACGCAGGCAGCGCGAATCGTGATGGGCACGTCGTCCACGGTTGCGGCGGCGAACGGTCCGTTCACGCTCACCAACGTCAATGCGCGTCCGCTCGATCTCGTGGCCATGCGCGCCGCGACTGCGGGGGACTTCGTTCCGGACGCACTGATCGTCCGCCGCTCGCTCGATCTCACGACCGGATCGACGATCCCGCCGATCGATTTCGGTTCGAGTGAAGCGGTTGCTCCAGCCACGAACACCCTCACCATCACGGGCAGTCAATCGGCGGACGTGATCGACCTGCAGAATACTTTCTGGTCGGCTACGTCGACGTTCGCGCCGATTCAGCAGGCGCAGTCCCTCGCCACCACGACGCCGACGCTGTACTCGGTGCCAGCCGGTCTGCAGATCGCCGGCGATCTCCACGAGCTGTACGTGGATGCGTACACGCAGTCGTCGAGTGCGATCGTCGGTCACTCCTACGTGGAGTACTACGCCACGCCAGCCGACCGGACCATCGCGCTTGGCCCTCTCGCGAGCACGCCAACGGTGAATACGGTCACGACCGCGCCATACGCGCGCATGCGCGGCCGCGCGGATGTGCAGCCCGAGTACAACACGTCCGTGCGGTTCGGCTACTTCCAGCAGCCGAACACCGGGCCCCAGATATCGGTGACGGTCGGCACGTCGGCGGCATTCCTGGGATCCACGCCAGCCAAGTGGGATGTTACCATTCCCGATCTTTCGACGGTGCCCGGGTTCAATACCAGCTGGATGCTGATCCCGAATGAGCCCACCCAGTACTATGTCGAGCCGTTTTCGGGGCGAACGGATCTCCTCTTCGGCGCGTTGCCTTCGCTCGGCGACCAGGTGCGTCTCGCGTACCGCGTCGGCCTCATCTTCAGCGCACAGCTTCGCGCGGAATCGCTGCGCGCGACGAACACGTTCGTGAGTGGTGCGCTGCCTCAGTACTTGAGGAGGTAGTTGGCGAGCTCCCAGTCGGTGACCTGTGTGATGTAGTCGCGCCACTCCTGCCGCTTCGCTTCGACGAAGTGGCGAGTCACGTGCTCGCCCAGCGCGGCGGTGATCACCGCGTCCTTCTCCAGCTCGTCGAGCGCCTCGTTGAGGTCGTGTGGTAAATCGTCGATCCGGAGCCGCCTCCGCTCGCGATGGCTCATCTCCCAGATGTTCTCGTTCACCGGCTCGCGCCAATCCGCATGCGATGCGATGCCATCGACGCCGGCGGCCAACATGGCCGCGAGAGCGAGATAGGGATTCGCCGCGGGATCGGGCATCCGCAGCTCGACCCGCGTACCGGCACCGCGACGCTCAGGCACGCGGATCAGCGGTGAGCGGTTCCGCATGGACCAGGCGACGTTCACCGGCGCCTCGAAGCCGGGCACGAGGCGCTTGTAGGAGTTGACCAACGGGTTCGTGATCGCGCACATACCGCGCGCGTGCTGCAGCAGCCCGCCGATGTAGTGCAGCGCTGTTTTCGACAGTTGCCACTGTGCATCGCGGTCCCAGAAGGCGTTCTCTTTCCCTCGGAACAGCGATTGGTGCGTGTGCATGCCACTGCCGTTCTGACCGAAGATCGGTTTCGGCATGAACGACGCCGTGAGGCCGAACTGGTGGGCCACGTGCTTCACGACGAAGCGAAACGTCGCGATGTTGTCGGCCGTGGTGAGCGCGTCCGCGTACCGAAAGTCGATCTCGTGCTGGCCGTGCGCGACCTCGTGGTGCGACGCTTCCACCTCGAATCCCATCTGCTCGAGCAGGTCGACCATCGCTCGCCTGGCGTCTTCGCCAAGGTCGGCGGGCGCGAGATCGAAGTAGCTGCCCACGTCCTGCGTCTCCGTGCTGAGGGTCCCTCCATTTTCGGCGCGACGGAAGAGAAAGAACTCGGCTTCCATGCCCGCGTTCATCGCGAAGCCGTGCGCGGCAGCGGATGCAATCACCCGCTTCAGCACGCCACGTGGGTCTCCGGCGAAGGGATCGCCGTTCGGCATCTGGATGTCGCAGATGACACGCGCGACACGCGCGTCCGTCGCTCCCCACGGGAACAGCCGGAACGTGGAGAGGTCGGGGGCCAGCAGCATGTCCGATTCCTCGATCCGGACAAACCCCTCGATGGACGATCCGTCGAACATGATGTCGCCGCCGAGCGCCTTCTCGAACTGCGACGCCGGAATCTCCACATTTTTGTTCACGCCGAGGATGTCCGTGAACTGCAACCGCATCGAGCGAACGTTCAGTTTCCGGGCAAGCTCGAGAATGTCCTTCGGCGTCGCTCCCTGAACATCGGGAGTGATCGAACGGGATGGGGCGGCCATGGCCGGAAAGCTAGACACGCGCTTGCGAGCGTCGAGGGCACGTCCTTTGCCGCCTGAGACCCAAACCGCTCTTCGAGGCTGCGATGAAAATTCAGGACATCATGACCCGCGATCCGCGCTGCGTCACGCGAGACACACCCGTCCGCGACGCCGCGCTGCTCATGAAGCAGGAAGACGTCGGCATCCTTCCCGTCGTGGACGGCGAACACTCCCGTCAACTCGTCGGCGTCGTCACCGATCGCGACATCGCGTTGCGCGTGGTCGCGGACGGCCGCGGCGCGAACGTCACCGTGGGCGACGTGATGAGCGAGCGCTCACTGGCCACATGCGCGCCGGATCGCGACGTCAACGACGCCATGGATCTCATGGCCAGCGAGCAGGTCCGCCGCATACCGGTGGTCGACGAGCGCGGCATGCTGGTGGGTATCGTCTCGCAGGCCGACGTGGTCCGCCGCGCCAGCAACGATCGCAAGGCCGAAAAGACCATCGAGAGCATCTCGCGGCCGGGTGGCGAGCACGCGCAGTAAGTCATCGCGGTAGCCGATCGCGTGGTCGTCCGCGGCTCGTCGCATTCCGCGACGAGCTCGCGCATAGATTTCTGCGCCGATGACCATGCGATGCCCGTCCTGCGGCGCGGACGCTTCCGGAAAATTCTGCTCCAACTGCGGCGCCCCGCTTGCGGGCGCCGTGTGCGCGTCGTGCCGTGCGCCACTCACACCGGGCGCGAAGTTCTGCCATCGATGTGGCGCGGCCGCGGGCGCGACCGCCGCGAGCACCCCGCAACGCACGCACGACGCCATCGGCAATGCGCTGCCGTGGGCCGTGGCGGGCATCGCGCTGCTGGCGCTGGTCGCGCTCGCGGCGGGCCAGCGATTCGGACGCGCGCGCGTCGCGGACGCGGCAACGGAAGCGCCGCCGTTTGCCGCGGACGCCGGGGCCGCGGGTGCAGTGCGCGCACCGGACATCTCGTCGATGTCCCCCGCGGAACAGGCGGAGCGCCTGTACGATCGGATCATGAGCGCGGCCGAACGCGGCAAGGTCGACAGCGTGCAGTTCTTCCTGCCGATGGCGATGCGGGCGTACGGCGCCCTCGGCGACCTGACGCTGGACCAGCGGTATGACGTGGGGCGGCTCGCCGAAGTCGGCGGCGACGCCACCATCGCGGCGGCGGAGGCAGACACCATCCTGCGTGCACATCCCGACCATCTCCTCGGCCTGGTGCTCGCGTCGCGCGCGGCGACGCTGCGCAACGATCGCGCGGCCTCGCAACGGTATCTGGACCGGCTCGCCCGAGTCGCCCCTGCTGAACGTCGCAAGGAATTGCCGGAGTACGAGCTGCATCGCAATGACATCGATACCGCGCTCGCGCAACGGCGCGCCGGCGGAGCATCGCAATGAAAACGATTCATGTAGCCCACAGCCCGGATTCGGACGACGCGTTCATGTTCTATGCGCTCGCCGAAGGGAAGATCGACACCGGCGACATTCGCTACGTGCACGAACTGCAGGACATTGAAACGCTGAATCAGCGCGCCCTTCGCGCCGAGCTCGAAGTGACCGCGGTGTCCATCCACGCATACGCGTATCTCTCGGAGACGTACGCGTTGCTGCCGCACGGCGCGTCGATGGGCGATCGGTACGGACCGCGTCTCGTCGCCAGGCGCGCGCTCACGCGACGCGACCTGCGCGGCAAGCGCATCGCGATTCCCGGCATGCTGACCAGCGCATATCTCGCGCTGCGATTGTTCGAGCCGACGTTCGAGCCCGTTGTGACGCCGTTCGACCAGATCGAAGATGCTGTCGCTGACGGCAAGGTGGACGTCGGCCTGCTCATTCATGAAGGCCAACTCACCTATGCCGACCGCGGCTTGCACCTCGTGGCCGACCTCGGGGAGTGGTGGTTCGAGGAAACGGGGCTGCCGCTGCCGCTTGGCGGCAACGTCATCCGCAAAGACCTGGGCGAGCCATTAATCAGCAGAGTATCGAAACAGCTTCGCGACAGTATCGCGTATGGTCTAGAGCATCGAACGGCGGCGCTCGATCACTCGATGAAGTTTGCCCGCGGCCTGGAGCGCGCCAAAGCCGACACCTTCGTCGGGATGTACGTGAACGACTGGACGCTGGATTACGGCCAGCGTGGCCGGCAGGCCGTGCGCGAATTCCTCGAGCGCGGCGTCGCGAGCGGCGTGATTTCCCGACCGGTCGACGTCACGTTCGTGGGAGACTAGACCCGCCTCTCGTTCGTCCTTGGAGTGCCTCGACGCTCGCGGCCGCGAGCGCGCGAACACACAGACGACGGTCGCCGTGGAACACGATCAGCCGCTCCAGAATTCAGATCGCGGGGTCCGTATTCTCGTCGTGGATGACGAGGACACCATTCGTCTGGTGCTGGCGAAGTACCTGCGGTCGCGTGGATTCGAGGTGGCCGCCGCGGAATCGGGCGACGCCGCACTGGAGATGCTCGCGTCCGGGCCGTTCGACCTTATCCTGTGCGACGTGCGCATGCCCGGACTCTCGGGGCTCGACCTGGTGCCCCGTGCCTTGGACGCACAGCCCGACGTCGGCATCGTGATGCTGTCCGCCGTGAACGACGCGCCGACAGCCACACAGGCGATGGCGCAGGGCGTGCTCGATTACCTCACCAAGCCCATCGAGCTGCAGACGCTCTACGACGCGGTCATGCGCGCCCTTCACAAGCGTTCCGTTCGCAATGACACGCGACGCATCGAGGCGGCCGTACGCGAGGCCGTCGCGTTGCGCACGCGCGATCTCGAGCGCGAGACGGATGAGCTGCGCGAGTTGACGATCGCGACGCTGACCGACGTCGTCAGCACCATGGAAGGGCGGGATCCCTATCAGCATGGGCGATCCACCCGCATCGGCGACCTTGCTGCGTCGATCGCCGAGTATCTCGAGTTCTCCCTCGACGTCATCGAGGACGTTCGGGTCGCTGGCCGACTCCACGACATCGGCAACGTGGGCATCCCTGAAGGGCTGCTGACGAAGCCGGGGTCGCTCACCGCCGGCGAGCTCACGCAGGTGAAGATGCATGTGCGCATCGGGCTCGAGCTGCTGTCGTCGCTGCACCACATCGAGCGCGCGCGCCTGTTCATCGCCGATCACCACGAGCGGTGGGACGGCAGCGGCTATCCGTTGGGCAAATGCGGCGACGAGATCTCGATCGGCGGACGCATTCTCGCGGCCGTGGATGCGTTCGACGCGCTGTCGTCGCGCCGCGCGTATCGGGAGCCGATGACGCCGCTCGAAGCGCTCGACATCCTCGAGTCGGACGCCGGCACGCAGCTGGATCCACGCGTGTACGAGGCGCTCCGCGCCGTCGTCAAACGGCGGAAGAGCCTCGTGCTCAGAGCAGTGGAGTCGTAGCGCACCTTTCGTCCGCGACCCGGTCGGCGCATACTTGGCGTCCCGCGGCCTCGGGCCGCGCAATCCATTTACCGACACGCGGAGAACGGATGCAGGCACGTGCGGCAAGGCCCGTGTACGACGTGTGCATCGTCGGCAGCGGCGCGGGCGGAGGCATGGCGGCGTATGCACTGACGCGCGCCGGCGCTCGCGTCGTGATGTTGGAGGCGGGACGCGAATGGTTTGCGTCCAAGAACTCGCAGATGCTGGTTCCCACGTACGCGTCTCCACGACGCGGCGCCTCGACGAGGTTGCGACCGTTCGGCGAATTCGACGCGTGCGACGGTGGGTGGGACATCGAAGGCGAGCCGTACACCGTCGCGGAGGGATCCGAGTTCCGCTGGTGGCGCGCCCGCATGCTCGGCGGCCGCACGAATCACTGGGGACGCATCTCGCTCCGCTTTGGTCCCGATGACTTCAAAGGCAAGTCCAAGGATGGCCTCGGCGACGACTGGCCGATCAGCTATGACGATGTGGCCCCGTATTACGATCGTGTCGATCAGCTGATCGGCGTGTTCGGCAGCCGCGAGGGCCTGCGCAATCATCCGGACAGTCTGTTTCTGCCTCCACCGAAGCCGCGCTGTTACGAGCTGCTCGTAAAGCAGGCGTCCGACAAACTCGGCGTCACGTGCATTCCATCCCGGCTGTCGATCCTCACCAAGCCGCTGAACGGCCGGCACGCGTGCCACTACTGTGGCCAGTGCAACCGCGGTTGTACGGTGAAGGCGAACTTCTCCAGCCCGGACGTCCTCATCGCCCCCGCGCTCGCGACCGGCAACCTGACGCTCATCACGAACGCGATGGCGCGTGAGGTGACGACGGGCAGCGACGGTCTCGCGACGGGCGTCTCGTACATCGACAAGAACACCGGCCTCGACGAGCACGTGCGGGCGAAGATCGTCGTGCTTTCGGCAAGCGCGTGCGAATCCGCACGCATCCTGCTGAACTCGAAGTCGTCGAGATTCCCGGACGGGCTCGCGAACTCCAGCGGCACCGTCGGGAAGTATCTCACGGATACCACCGGCACCGACCTCGCCGGCTTCATCCCGATGATGGCCGATCACGTCCCGCACAATGAAGACGGCGTCGGCGGTATGCATGTCTACATGCCGTGGTGGCTCGACAACAGCAAGCTCGACTTCCCGCGCGGCTACCACATCGAGGTGTGGGGTGGACTGTACCAGCCGGGCGCCGGCTTCATGGGCGGCATCCAGCGATACCCCGGCGGTGGTGGGTACGGCACGCAACTGAAAAACGACTATCGCAAGTATTACGGCGCGACGATCGGATTTTCGGGCCGCGGTGAGCAGATCCCGAATGCGGATTGCTATTGCGAGATCGATCCCAACGTGGTGGACAAGTACGGCATCCCCGTGCTGCGCTTCCACTGGAAGTGGACCGATCACGAATACAATCAGGTGAAGCACATGCACGAGACGTTTCGTGCCCTGCTCACGCAGATGGGCGGGGAAATCTTCACGCCCATGCCCACGAAGGAGCAGAACTACAACATCTCCCTCGGCGGCCAGATCATCCATGAGCTCGGGTGTACGCCCATGGGCGACGACGCGGGCAAGTGGGTGCTGAACCGCAACTGCCAGGCACACGACTGCAAGAACCTCTTCGTGGCCGACGGCGGTCCCTTCGTGTCGCAAGCGGACAAGAACCCGACGTGGACGATTCTCGCGCTGTCGTGGCGTACGGCGGACTACATCGCCGAGCAGCGCAAGGCGGGGGCACTATGAGTGACGTGACTCGCAGAGACGCGCTGAAGGCATTCGCGGTCGTCGGCATGGCAAACATGCTCGGTGTCGAGACGCCGCACATGGAGCGCACGCTGCGCAACATGGAATTGCTGGACGAGCAGCAAGGCGCGCCGTACGCACCGAAATTCTTCACGCGCCACGAGTGGCGCACCGTGCGAATGCTTTCCGACTACGTCATCCCGCGCGACGACCGGTCGGGAAGCGCAACCGACGCGAAGGTGCCCGAGTTCATGGATTTCCTGCTCTCCGACAAGGATGCCAGCGAGTGGAGCAAGACATCCATGCGTGGCGGTCTCGCGTGGATCGACAATCAGGCGCGGCACCGCTTTCAGAAGGACTTCGTCGAGGCCACGGATACACAGCGTCGCGAGATTCTCGACGACATCGCCTGGCCAAAGAAGGCGAAGCCGGAGTTCAGCCACGGCGTCAACTTCTTCAACCGCTTCCGTGACCTGACGGCGTCCGGATTTTTCTCGAGCGCCATGGGATGGCGGGACGTCCAGTACATCGGTAACACGTTCAACCCGAACTGGAATGGATGCCCGCCGGCCGCGCTGCAGAAGCTCGGCGTCAGCTACGACGTCATGAACACGCGCACGAATCCCACCAAGTGAACGATAGACTCAGGATCGGTTTTGTCGGAAGCGGCTTCAACGCGCGCTTCCATATGTTGGGGATGAAGGGCGTTCGGGACGTCGACGTCCTCGGCGTCTGGAGCCCGAACGCGAAGAACGCGGAGAGCGCAGCGCAGTACGCGCGGCAGCTCGACGTCGGTGAGACGAAGCCGTACAAGACCATCACGGACCTGGTGAAGGCAGCAGCCGTCGACGCGGTCTGGCTCACCGGTCCCAACCACGCGCGCGTCGAGAACGTCGAGGAGATCGTCGCTGCCAACGAGAAGCGGAGAACGCCGCTCAAGGGCATCGCATGCGAGAAGCCGCTCGCCCGGAATGTCGCGGAAGCCAAACACATCCTGCGTCTCGTCAAGAAAGCCAAGATCCCGCACGGCTATCTCGAGGATCAGTGCTTCGGTCCGCACGTCGAGGCGGGCCGGTCGCTCATCTGGGCTCGTGGCGCCGCGACCACGGGACGACCCTATCTCGCGCGCGCCGCGGAGGAGCACAGCGGGCCGCACACGCCCTGGTTCTGGAAGGGCGAGCTTCAGGGTGGCGGCGTGCTGAACGACATGATGTGCCACTCGGTGCTCGTCGTCCGGCACCTGCTCACCAAGCCGGGCGAATCGTACAATACGGTCGCTCCGAAACGCGTCACCGGTCACATCGCGAGCCTCAAGTGGTCGCGTCCGGAGTACGCGAAGCGCCTGAAGGACACGATGGGATCCGACGTGGACTACACGACGAGGCCGTCGGAGGATTTCGCCAGCGTCACCATCGAGTTCGAAACACGGGATGGGATCGCGATCGGCGAAGCATCCACGTCATGGAGCTTCGTCGGCGCCGGCCTGCGCCTCTCCGCGGAGTTGCTCGGTCCGGAGTACTCGATGCAATGGAATTCTCTCGACTCCGGTCTGCGCTGCTTCTTCAGCCGGGAGGTACGCGGCAAAATCGGTGAAGACCTCGTCGAGAAGCAGAACGCCGAGATCGGCATGATGCCGGTTGTCCCCAACGAGGCGGCGACGTACGGCTACGAAGCGGAGGATCGCCACTTCGCGCGCGTCTTCCTCGGCAAGGAAAAGCCGCTGCTCACGTGGGAGCACGGCGTCGAGGTGGTGAAGATGCTCATGACCGCGTACAAGAGCGCCGAAGAGGGACGCACGCTCGACTTCCCGCCGGACGATATCGACGACTTCAAGCCTGCCGTCGCACGCGGCGCATGGAGCCCACGCACGGGATGATGATCAGCGAATTCAAAGCCTTCCTGGTCAGGCAGAACGTGCTCGCGCTCGCGTTGGCCGTCATCGTCGGGACCGCACTCAATGGCCTCGTGAAGGCACTCGTCGACGGCTTCATCATGCCGGTCGTCAGCGTCATCACGCCGTCGGGCGACTGGGAGAAGGCGACGTGGACCCTGGGAAAGCTGCACTTCGGCATCGGCATGGTCCTCGCCGCCCTTCTCAACTTCCTCATCATCTGCTTCGTCGCTTGGCGGATCAGCAAGGTCTTCATCAAGGAAACGCCCAGCGCGTCGACGAAGGCATGCCCGGAGTGCAAGATGTCCATCGACGCGTCGGCGCGTCGGTGTCCCCACTGCACCAGCCAGCTGGCTTAGAGCCTCAGAGCTCCCAGCCCGTTCGATAATCTCTGGTCAGGAGTTTGGTCGCGTCCGGCGCGTTCGTGAACTGCATGTTCTCCGCGTCGTAGTACAGCTTCCGGCCCTCGCCGGCGCGCAAGGCCACAATCCCGAGGAGCATCGTTTCGTTCAGCGATGCTCCGTACTCGAACGGCGTCGATGCGGTGGTTTCTCCCTTGCACGCACGCACCCAGTTCATCTCGTGACGATCGGTGATTCGCTCGAGCGTGCGCGGCACTGCGGCAGCGGCTTCCGCCACGGAAACCGGGAAGAGGCGGGGGTTGTCGCCATACGTCTCGTGAACGATCAGGCCCTTGTCGCCGACGAGGATGCCGCCGCCCTCCGAGACCAGCGTCACCTCGTCCGGGAGCATCTCCGGGCGCGGCGGGTACAGTCCGCCGTCGTACCAGAACAGCTTCACCGGTCCGCGTTTGCCGTTTCCCGGAAAGTTGTAGTGGACGGTGGTCGCCATGGGATAGGACACCTGTCTCGAGCCGGGACGCGTGTCCGGCGGCGATCCGGGTGGAGGCGGCACCGGCTCCGTTCCCCAGAGCGACGACGTGCCTTCGATGCTCGTCGGCTGGGTGAGCTCGAGCGCCCAGTATGCCTGGTCGATGAGGTGCGCGCCCATGTCGCCGAGTGCGCCGACGCCGAAATCCACCCAGCCACGCCACGTGAAGGGATGGTAGACCGGGTGATACGGGATGTCTTCCGCGACGGGTCCGAGATAGAGATCCCAGCGCAGGCCGGCGGGAGGAGTAGTGTCAGCAGCCGCCATCGCTGTCGCGAGCGCGCGACGCATCTCGCCGACCGTCCCGCGCGTCATGACCGCCGCGCTCGTTGGGACGCCCGCTGCCTGCGGCGACGTACCCGCCTGCAAGGACGCTGGCAGCGCAGGACGCGGTAAGCCCTGTGCCCAGAAGCGCGCGGGTCTGTCCGTGAAGATGTGTACTTCTTTCACGTCGCCGATGACACCGGCACGCACCCATTCGACGATCCGCCGGGTGCCTTCGCGCGAATGCCCCTGGTTGCCCATCTGCGTGACAACCTTGTTCTCCTTCGCGAGCCGCTTGAGAAGTCGCGACTCATAGACGGACCACGTCAGGGGTTTCTGTACATAGACGTGTTTCTTCGCGCGCATCGCTGCGGCGGCGACGGTTGCATGCATGTGATCGGGCGTCGCGACGATCACCGCGTCCAGATCGCGCTGCTTGGCGAGCATCTCGCGGAAGTCCACGTACTTCGTCGCCTTCGCGAACTTGTCGCGCAGCATCTGCCGTCCCGGACTCGGCGGGCGTGTGTTGCTGCCGTCGCCCATCACCTGGCGCTGCATGTATGCCGGATCCACGTCGCAGAAGGCGACGAGGTTCTCGCTGCTCACGGCTTCGGCATTCGAGCTTCCCATACCGCCGCAACCCACGACCGCGATGTTGAGCAACGAGCTTGGCGCGGTGTAGCCCGGACCGCCCAGCACGTGGCGCGGAACGATCGTGAACGTGGAGAGTGCGACGCCCGCCTTCGCGACGTCGCCGATGAATTCGCGACGCGACTTCTTCATGCGCCCACCGCCGGCGCCTGCACGGGCGCGCTCGCCGATCGAGCCGCTTCCCGTTCCTTGAACGCGATCGCGAAGAAGATCAGCACGGCCGCGGCGAACCCCGACGGCAGCCACCAGAACCGGGCCCACTGGTCCAGCGTCAGCGCCTGAGCGCTGCCCAGGAATCGTCCGTACACGCGCCCCGCGATCTGCGCGCCGATCAGCATGCCGACCCCGTACGTCACGAGCACGAAGAATCCCTGTGCCTGTGATCGTACCGCCGGTGTGGCCCGTTTGTCGACGTAGATCTGACCCGTCACGAAGAAGAAGTCATAACACACGCCGTGGAGCGCGATGCCGATGACGATCATCCAGAACACCGCACTCGGGGCGGCGAGCGCGAACAAGGCATAACGCAGCACCCACGCGAGCATCCCCATCATCAACATCTTCTTGACGCCGAGGCGCGCGAACATCAGCGGCATGAGGAGCATGAAGCCCGTCTCGGACATCTGACCGATGGTCTGCGTGGCCGCGATGTTCTTCACGCCCGCGACGCCGAGGTAGATCTGCGTGAAGTTGTAGTACGCGGCGAGCGGAATGCAGAGCAGCAGCGACGCGGCCACGAAGACGTAGAAGCTCGAGCTGCCCAGCGTCTTGAACGCGTCGATGCCGACGATGGAGCGAATCGACACCTGCTGGCCCCGCGCCGGCGGCGGGGTGTGCGGCAGCGTGAAGCTGTAGATGCCAAGCAGCGCGCTCGCGATTGCCGTCGCGTACAGCGGCGCCGCTGTCTCTTCGGCAGCCGACCCGATGATGGGACTCAGCACGAAGCTGATGAACAGACCAGCGACGATCCATCCGATCGTGCCGAAGACGCGGATCATCGGGAACTGCTTTTCCTGATCCTGGATGTGGTGAAATGCCAGGGAGCTCGAAAGGCCCAGCGTGGGCATGTAGCAGATGTTGTACAGCAGGAGCAGCAGGATGAACGTCGACGGCGAGCCCGTCGTGCCCGGCACGAGGAACATGATGATCGCGCCAAGGATGTGCAGCGCGCCGAGAACCTTTTCCGTCGCGAAGTACCGGTCCGCGATCAGGCCGAGGAAGAACGGAGCCACGATGGCCGCGATCGGGTTCACGGTAAACGGCCAATAGGTCTGATCGGCCATGCCGTGCTTCGTCATGTAGACGGCGACAGTGGTGTACCAGGCGCCCCAGATGAAAAACTCCAAGAACATCATGACGGACAAGCGCGTACGGATCATCGCGAGAGCTCCCGGATGCGAATGTTGCGCAGCGTCAGGACGCCGTCGTGGTCGCCCTGGATTCCGATGTAGCCTTTCTTGGCCCGACCGTAATTGGGGTACGACGCAAACTTGCTCGCCTTCACCTTCGCTTCCCAGTCCGGACTCCACAGCTCGTAGTCCACGACCTTCTTGCCGTTGAGCCAATGCTCGACGTGACCGCCGCGCACGATGAGCCGCGAGGAATTCCACTCATCCGCCGGCTTCACGATACCGGCCGGCGGCGGATACAAGGCGTAGGCAGCACCCGCGGAGGTGAGGCGGTCGCGGCCGTCGGCGTGATGGGCGTCATCCAGCAGCTGGTATTCGGGCGCGCTCCAATAGATGTGGTCGTATTCCTCGGTCCCGCGGTAGAACACACCGGCGTTTCCGCCGCGCGTCAGCTTCCAGTCGAACGTCAGCTCGAAATCACCGAACTGATCGCGGGTGATGATGTCTCCGGTGCCCTTGGACTTGGTGAGCACGCCATTGGATGCCGTCCAGCCATCCGGGACGGTCTCACTGTGGTAGCCCCTCCAGGCAGACAGGTCGGCTCCGGTCACGAGCGATCGCCATGGGCCGGGAGCCTCGAAAGCGGCGAACAGAGCCACTGCGAGGCCGGGAAAGGTGAGGGCCCGCACGAACCGATTCATTGAAACCTCCAGCGCCAGGGGTGCGCCACGCATCGCGGCTGTGAATAACACATCATCGGACGGGGCACAATCGGCGGCAACGCCGACCCCGGAAGGATCGTATACTATAGACATGCTGTACCGCTCCCTGACTCTGGTGAGCGGCGTTATTCTGCTCGCGGCGGGTTGCCCCGCGTTCGGCCAGAGACCCGCCGCTGCCAACGATACGATCCGCTTGTCGCTCGAAGACGCGGTCACGACCGGTCTTCGCATCGCCGACGAGATCCGCCTCAGCGAAGCGCAGTCCGACGCCGCGGATGCGCAGCTCGATGCCGCCCGTGCGTCGCTGCTGCCGCAGGTGCGTCTCACGAGCACCTACACGCACACGCTTGAGAATGCACGCAGCAGCGCGGTGAGTAGCGTGTTCAATCAGCCGAACAACTATGCCGCGGCGGCGAATATCTCACAGACGCTGTTCCAGGGCGGCAAGCTGATCTCCACGGCGCGCGCGGCGAGCAGTCTCGCCCGGGCGGCCGACCAGGATGTACGCGAACAGCGCGCGCTGTTCACGGTCACCGTCCAGCGCGCGTATCTCAATGCTCTCCTCGCCGAGCGCATGGCGGAATTGCAGGAAACGAATCTGCAGCTCGCTTCGTCCCGCCTCGTGCAGGTCCAGCAGCTTCAGGCGGCGGGTCGCGCCGCACAGTACGACGTGCTCCGCGCGCGCGTCGAACGCGCCAACATCGAGCCGCTCGCGATCCAGGCACGCAACGACCTCGAGCTCGCGAATCTCGAGGTCAAACGGCTGTTGAACCTTCCGGTCGATCGGCCGCTCGTACTCACCAGCCGCATCGACCCCGATGGCGCGGAAGCGCTCGTCGCGGCGTATCTCGATTCCACCGCGTCGCCCGATCGCCCTGCGCTCAGGTCCGCCGAGTTCCTCGCACGCAGCCGGCATTTGGCCGTCTCCGCCGCGCGAGCCGATCTCTTTCCGACGGTGTCCGCGTTCTTTCAGACCGGCTATCAGGCATTTCCGCCGCCGGGGTTCGGCTTCCCCTCGCAGCGCGGCTTCCTCGACGCGTCGTTCTGTCCCCCGGGCACGACGGGTCGTGCATGTCAGAACGGCGGTTGGTTCGAGGATCGCAGCTTCGGCCTGCAGTTCTCGTGGCCGATCTTTGACGGACTGCGCGCCAAGAGCGCGCTCGAGTTCGCGCGCGCGCAGACCCGCATCGCCGACCTGCAGTTGCAGCAGACGCGTGAACAGATCAACGTCGAAGTCGCTCGGGCGCGCGCGGAGCTGCGGCGGGCGAACGCGGTCTTCGCGGCACGAC
>DATFHG010000079.1:0-4355 GCA_035248725.1 Gemmatimonadaceae bacterium
CGCACCCAGCACGCTCGTGATCCACTTCAGGGTCAAGCCGTTCAATGCCGATGCGGATGTCACGGTTACAGGTAACGGGATTTCCCCGATCACGATTCCCGTGACGGTGCTCTTCAATACTGAGCCGCAACTCGTGACGAACCCGCGCGGCCTCACGTTTACAGCGTTCGCCGGTGGATCGCCGGTAGCCGCCGCGGTGCTCGCGTTCAACCAGAATAGGGATGTCGTGGACAGTCTGGCGAACTACGTGATCGACAATGGCTTCGTCCTGCCGCCGTGGCTCGATGCCACGGCTACAGGTTTGCCGTCGGCGAATTTTGGAGGCCGTGATACGGCCGCGGCAGTCCAGGTTACCGTTGATCCGGGTACGCTGCTCGCAGATTCCGTGTACACCGAAACAGTACATCTCGCAGCCGATTGCTATCCGTCCACCGGCAACCACTGTTCGAGTGACCCAAAGACATTCGCCCTTCCAGTGACTGTCGTGGTCGAGCGCGGCCTCGTCGTCGGCGTCGACAACGCCACCATCTTCGTGCCCGCCGGCACGAGTACCTCCTTCATCGACATACCGATCACGAATGGCGGCAGTACACCCATCGGCGGCCTCACCGCCGATGTCGGCGGTGCGCAGTGGTTGACCGCCTCATTCCAGGGCGGAACCGCCGCGCCAACTACGCTGCGGCTCACGGC
This sequence comes from Gemmatimonadaceae bacterium, assembly GCA_035248725.1. GTDB lineage: Bacteria > Gemmatimonadota > Gemmatimonadetes > Gemmatimonadales > Gemmatimonadaceae > DASPMP01. The sequence continues at coordinate 691 of DATFHG010000079.1, forward strand.
CAACCCGACCAGCTTCATCGCCGGCGCCACCGTGAACACAACGGTCACCGTTGCCGCATCCAGCCCCGGCGGCGTGCCGTCACGAACCATCAACGTCACCATGCGCGTGTACTGATGCGATCAATCCGTCTGCCGTTGGTCGCTGTCGCCGTTGGGTCGTCCGTGGCGGCGGCGCAGGTGAAGCTCGAGATCACGCCGTTTTTCACGAGCTACTTCGCCACCGCGTATACATCGCAGCACGGCGATTCCACCGAGCGACAGGAAGCCGGTCCCGGTCTCGGCACCACCGTGACGTATCGGTTCAACAACATCGTTGGCGTGCAGGGCACGTTCGCGTATGCCTGGAGCGGCACCATTCCGCGTTATCCCCCGCCGCCGCCGGGAGTGATCAACACCAATCTTCCGCTGCCGGGTGAGATCATGTTCGCCGCCGCGCGGGGAACCTTTCAGCCGCGACGCTCCAACTACTTCCTCGCCGCCGGCGCGGGCCTCGTGAAGCGCAGCGGTACGGCGTGGAAGACCCCGGGCATGACGCAGCTGACGAACGTCATGACGTCGCTCGGCTACGGGATTCGGGCACGCGTGACACCGGAGTTCGCATTCAACATCGGCGTCGATCTCAATCTGTACTTCAGCAACCCCGACGAGGCACTCACGTACTACCAGCGACGCCTGCAACGCGACGTGCTCGTGTCCATCGGTGTGCCGTACGCGTTGATCGAACGCTGATCCCTAGCCGCCGCCCTTCACGCGCACCACGATCGGCGTCGGAGAATAGGCGCTCGGCGTTCCACCGCCGAGCTGCGCGCGCGAGTTGCCGCCCCAGCACATCGCGTGGCCGCTGGTCAGCAGCGCGCAGGTGTGGCCCGAGCCGGGACTCACCAACGTGAAGGTCTGGCCACCGGCCGCGAGCACGGGCGTCTGCCGCGAGCTGCGAGTACCGTCGCCCAACCGGCCGTCGACGTTCTGTCCCCAGCACATCAGCTGCCGTCGCGTGGTGATCCCGCATGTGTGCTGTCCGCCCGATGCGATGGCACGGAATACCTGATCGGTCACGACCGAATCCGGAACGTTGCGATCGTCACGCGTGTCGTTGCCGAGCTGTCCGTTCTTGTTCTCGCCCCAGCAGTAGACGCGTCCGCTGGTCGTGAGGCCGCAGGTGTGTCGATCGCCGGCAACGACGGTGCGGAACGACAGGTCTGTCTTTACGGCAAACGGTTCGACGGCGAAATCCTGCATCGCGTTGCCCACCTGTCCCGAGAATCCGTCACCCCAGCAATACGCCTTGTTCGTGCGGGTGACGCCGCAGGTGTGCGACCCTCCCGCGGCCAGCGATTGGAATCCTTGATTGCCGGCGGTCGTGCGGACGAGGACCGGCTTGTTGCGATTCGAACGGGAACCGTCGCCCAACTGCCCGAATTTGTTCGCCCCCCAGCAATACGCGGTACCGTCTGCACCGAGCGCGCACGTGTGCGCAGCTCCCACGCTGATCTCGGTGAAACGCTGCACGACCGCAACGGGCGTCGGTTTGTCGCGATCCTTCGTGGTTCCGTCGCCGAGCTGACCCTCTGCGTTCGAGCCCCAGCAGAACGCCTCGCCGCTCGGCGTGATGCCGCACATGTGACTGTCGCCGAGTGACAGCTTGCTGAAGATGAAGCCCTGGAGAACCGTGCCCGTTGGGGACACCGCTCCCCAGCACAGCACGCCCGCCTCGTTCGCCAATGCGCCGCACGTGGTACTGCCGCCCGTGCTGATTTCGATGAAGCTGGGCGCGTCGGCGTACAGATCCGCGATGGCGCTGTCCTTCCTGACCGCGGGCTGTGCGTTTGCCGGCGGCGCGACGGCCTTGGACGTATCCCCCGCCGGTGTCACTTGTGGCGGCGGGGCATGCGCTGTGGGCAGGTTCGCAGGCACTATGGACGTCGTCTGGAGAGGCGCCGCACGCGACTGAGCGCCGCTCGCGGTCGGCAAGAGAGCCTTCGACGAGTCGCGTCGCGCAGCCACGGTATTCGCACTCACCGTCGCCGGCCGTTGCGATTGCTCGGCCGAGTCGCTGTGCCGCGCGGTATCGTGGGCCATTTGAGTTGACGACGCTCGCGGTGGCGCCTCCGTCGTCGCGGTTCGCCCTCGCATGGCGAACCAGCCGGCGGCGGCAGCGACGACGAGCACGCTGGTAACACCGGCAGCCAGGATGCGGCCACGCGGTGCGCGTGCCGGCGCCGCCGGCCGCTTCGTGCCGATCGGGATGGGACTCGCCGGTGCCGCGATCTCGCTGGCACGCACGGCCTGGCTCGCACGCGCGATGGCCATGATGGACGTCCGCGTCGCCTCGCGCGCCTCCGGCTTCTGCAGCGCGCTCAGCGCGTTGGTGACCTCGTCGAGATTGGGGAAGCGGTCCTTCGGCTGCTTCGCCATCATCCGTTCGAGGATCTGCGCGAGTCGCGGTGGACAATCTGGACGCGCATCGCGCAGCGGCGCCGGAGCGTCGTTCATGTGTTGCAGGAACATCTCCATCATCGACTCGGCGCTGAACGGCACGCGTCCCGTGAGCAGCTCATAGCCGACGATGCCCAGCGAATACTGATCCGATTGCCCTGTCACGTCCTTCGACGTGCATTGTTCGGGACTCATGTACGCCGGCGTCCCCACCGTCGCGCCCGTAAGGGTGAGGCCTTGCTGCTGGGTGACTTTCGCGATGCCGAAGTCGGTCACGACCGCCCAGCCATCATCGTCGAGCATGATATTCGCCGGCTTCATGTCGCGGTGGACGACACCCTTGCGATGCGCGTACGCCAACGCGCCCGACACCTCCGTCAGGATCTGAATGACCATTGCGACTGGAAGCGCGCCCTGCTCGCGAATCACCGAGTCGAGGGAGCGCCCTTCGACGAACTTCATCACGAAGTAGAGCAGATCACCACTCTGCTTCACCGCGTGAATCGCGATGATGTGCGGGTGACTCAGGTTGCCGGCCGTCTTCGCCTCGCGCTTGAATCGTTCTGCGGCGCCTTCACTGTCGAGCAAGGCAGGGGACATGACCTTGATGGCGACTTTCCGATCGAGTGATAGATCATGAGCCAGGTAGACGGTGGCCATGCCGCCGCGACCAAGCTCGCGCAGGATCTCGTACTCACCGATCGTCGCCGTCCTGAGCGCTTCACCGATGCGGGTATGCGTCATCAGGCCGCCCGTCCGGCTCGCATCGGACGCGGGGCCGGTGTGCATCGTCGTGTCGTGCGCAGCCATCTGCGCCGTCGCGCCGCTCAGGCGCGGCAAGGCACGTCCGCACTTCGCGCACGTCCGTGCCCCGGCAGTCGCGGGTGTTCCACAGGCAGGGCAGACGAGCTGGGACATCGCCCCCAAGGTTGCACCGGTACAAGGGGTCGGCAAGGTTGCCCGTACTACCTTATGAAGGGTGCACGCGCGCACGGGCGTGCCTTGCTATGGTGCCGGCGCGCGCTCCGGTCGGAGCTGCAGGATGATCACGGCGGCGGCGATCAGCGCCCCGCCCAACCCCGTGCTCGCCGATAACGGCTGCGCGAGCACCAACGCGCCGAGCAGCGCCGTTGCGAACGGCTCGACGGTCGACACGATGCCCGTGCGCACGGGACCGAGCACCTGCAGGCCGCGCAGGAAGAGCAGGAACGCGATGGTCGTCGACACGA
>DATFHG010000080.1:0-70211 GCA_035248725.1 Gemmatimonadaceae bacterium
ATCGACAAGGTCGATCACCGCAACCTCAATCTCGAGGTGGATTTCCTGAAGAACACGATTCCCACGACGGAGAACGTCGTCGTCGCGTTCTGGCGCGTGCTCGAGCCCGCGCTGCGTCCGGCGAAGCTCACGCGTCTCGTACTCTGGGAGACGGTGAACAACTATGTCGAGTACAGCGGCGGGTGATACGCCGCTCGCGGGTCGCTCGGCCGTGGTCACGGGAGCGTCGCGCGGCATAGGTCACGCGATCGCGCTCGCGTTGCACGCCGCCGGCGCGCACGTGATCATGCTCGGCCGGGACGCGGCGGCTATGCGCCACATCATCGACCGCGAGGCTCATCACGGCGCGGGAACGCTGGCGCCGATCGCGGCCGATCTGTCTCGCATCCACGAGATCGATGCGGTCGCGGCATCGATTCGCGAGCAGGCACGCGGCGCGCCGGACATTCTCGTGAACAACGCCGCGCAGTTCTTCGTGCGTCCGGTGGAGGAGACGACGGTCGACGATTTCGAGCGCACGCTCACGGTCAACCTCACTGCGCACTTCGCGCTGGTGCGCGCATTCCTGCCCGACATGCGCGCGCGCGGCAGCGGACATGTCGTGACCATCGGCTCGGTTGCGGACGAGCGACCCTATCGCGGCAACGCCGCGTACTCGGCGAGCAAGTTCGGCATGCGGGGGCTGCACGAGGTGATGCGCCAGGAGCTGCGGGGATCGGGCGTGCGGACGACGCTGGTTTCTCCGGATCGCGTGGACACCACCATCTGGGATGGCGCCGTGCCACCCGAATGGGAGCGTGTGAAACAGCGCTCCGACATGCTGCAGCCAGCCGACGTGGCCCGCGCTGTCTCCTTCGCCCTGACGCAACCAGCGACGGTGAACGTCGACGAACTGCGCCTGTCGCGCGCCTGAGAGTGTTCGTCGAGCTCATCGAGTGGCTGCGGTGTCCGCGACATCCCGACGCAACTCCGCTCGTCGTGGCGTCGACGCGCACCGAGAACCGGTACATCGTCGACGGTGTCCTGGGGTGTCCGACATGCGCCGCCGAGTTTCCCGTGCGACAGGGTATCGCTCACTTCGGCGACCCCGGCCTTCGGTCTCCCGCGGACCCGCCGTCCGATGAGGTGGCGATGCGACTGGCCGCGTTCCTCCAGCTCACCGACGCCACTGGCGCGGCCCTGCTGTGCGGGCGTTTCGCGTCGCAGGCCGCGCGTGTCGGCGCGCTGGCCGAGACGCCGCTGGTCCTGGTAAACGCGCCGGACGGAGGGTCCCTGAATGGCGCGGCGGGTGCCATGCTCGTCGGGGACGTGCTTCCCATCGTGTCCGGTGTCGTGCGCGGTGCCGCCATCGATGAAGCGGCGTCGCCGGCACTCGTGCGCTCCATCGTGTCCGCGCTGAAGCAGCGTGGCCGCATCGTCGCACCGGTATCGCTCGCACGGCCCGATGGCGTGGACGAGCTCGCGCGCGACGAGCGACTGTGGGTGGGAGAAAAAACTGGGGCGCTCGACGGAGCGCCGCGGTTGGTGACCCTGAAGCGCGCGTCGCCCTAGACGGTCGCCGCCTCGCGCTCGTCCTGATACAGCCGGTCGATCACGTCCTTGTATGTCTTGTCGACCACGCGGCGCTTCACCGACAGCTTGGGCGTCAGCTCGCCCCGCTCGATGGAGAAGTCGTGCTCGAGCAGCCCGATCTTCTTGGGCATCTCGAAGTGCGCGAAGCCCTGCAGCTCCGCCATGACCTCTTTCTCCACCTTCGCCTTGATCGTCGGCATCGCGAGCAGCTGGGCGCGATCGGTCCAGAGGATGTTCTTGATCTTCGCCCACTTCTCGAGATTGTCCCAGTTCGGAACGATGAGCATGACCGGGAACTTCCGCTTGTCGCCGATCATGACGGCCTGACTGACGTATTTGTTCGTCTTGACTTTGTTCTCGATCGGCTGCGGCGCGATGTTCTTGCCGCCCGCGGTGACGATGATGTCCTTCTTGCGGTCGGTGATGCGGATGAAGCCGTCCTCGAGCACGCCGATGTCGCCGGTGTGGAACCATCCGTCGCTGTCGATCGCTTCGCGAGTGGCGTCGGGCTTGTTGTAGTAGCCCTTCATCACGTGTGGTCCCCGCGTGAGGATCTCTCCGTCGTCCGCGATCTGCACCTCGACGCCGGCCACCGGCTTGCCCACGGAGCCGATGCGATTGTTCTCTGGCGTGTTCACCGAGATCACCGGGGACGTCTCCGTCAGTCCGTACCCCTCCAGAATCACGAGGCCGGCGGCGTAGAAGAAATTGTTGATCTCCGGCGCCAGCGGAGCACCACCCGACACGAAATACCGCATGCGGCCACCCACGCGCGCCTTGAGCTTCGAGAACACGAGCTTTTGCGCGAGGGCGTACTGCGCGGCCATCACGCCGCGCGGTTCACGGCCGGCGAGCTTCTCACGCGCCCACCGCTCACCGATGCCGCGCGCCCAGAAGAAAATCCGCTTCTTGATCCCGCTGCCAGAGCGTGCGTTGTCCAGCACCCGCGCGTAGAGCTTCTCGAACACGCGCGGTACCGACAGCACCAGCGTCGGGCGTACCTCCGAGAGATTTACGGCGATCGTGTCCATCGACTCGGCGTAGGAGATGGTCGTGCCCGTGTGGATCATCAGGTAGTAGTCGGCCAGGCGCGCGAAGCTGTGCGACAGCGGGAGGAAGCTCAGCGTGACGTCGTGGCCGCCGAACGGCACCGCCGCCGCCGCCGCGAACACGTTGGAGTACAGATTGTCATGCGTGAGCATGACGCCCTTGGGGTCGCCGGTCGTGCCCGAGGTGTAGATCAGCGTCGCGAGATCGTCGGGCTGCACCGCGAGCGCCTGCGCGCGGTAGCTCGCCGCACGCGACGCGTTGTCCAGCGCACGCCCACGGGCGCGCACGTCGTCGAGCGTGTAGTCCTCGCCCGGATTCCTCGCCGTACCGAAGCCGATCACATGCTTCACGGTGCGCATCTGCGATCGCATCTGCGCGATCTTCGCGGCCTGTTCCGGCGTCGACGTGAAGACGGCGACCGACGCCGAATCGTTGAGGATGTACGGAATCTGTTCTGCCGGGAGCGTCGGATAGACCGGGACGTCGGTGACACCGGACGTCAGGCACGCGAAGTCCGCGACGACCCATTCGGGCCGATTCTCCGACAGGATGGCGACGCGGTCGCCGCGCTTGATGCCCAGCTCCTGCAATCCCAGCGCGACCTGACGGACGTGGTCGGCGAGCTCGCGCGAGGAGATCGGACGGTAGGTACCGTCGCGCTTCACCTGCAACGCATCGGGCTTGTCGAACGTCTCGATCGCCGTGAAGAACAGCTGATTGAGCGTGCCCGGCGCGGAGTTGCGCGGTCCGCCAGAGTAATAGTTCACGGATTCGTGTTCGTGAAAATCAGTGTGAATGTTACGACGCCGAGGGGCTTGCCGCGATACGACGCCGTTGCGCTGACCAGGGCCGTATCCGTGGCGAACGAGGTCAGCGCCGTGATGCGCAATCGCGCCGTGCGCGATGCATGGCCGGTCGCGTCCGTCGTGTCCCGGCTCGATGGCGTCGACCCACTCATGAGCACGAGCGTCGGCGCGCCTCCGCTGCCGGCGGGCGCCTTCTCTATGGTATAGCGGACGATCACCGCGTCCACGCCCGTCGGTGTCGCGCCGCCCAGATGCTGGACGATGGTGCCGAGCTCCGGCGAGGTCACGATCGTATCCGCGAGCGCCACGGAGTACGTCTTCCGGTAGATCGCCGAGTCTACCGCGATGAGCGTGTCCGGCGACAGGGTCACCTTCACCGAGGCGGGCTGGGTCTGCAGCACCTGCGTCGATCCGATGATGCGGACGGTCTTGCCCGGCGTGTCGCCGATGAGGAACGCGCCGTCGAGATGCGCGCCGGAATCGAGCGCTACGAACGTCGCCTCGACGTTGTACAGCGTGTCCCCGTCGACGCCGAACGCGATGAGGCGCAGTGGGGCCGCCAGACCGAGGCTGTCGCGCATGGTGTCGCCGGCCACGAGACCCGGCGACGGAAAGACCAGCGGCGCGAGCGACTGCACGCCGCCTTCGGGCGCGGGCACGTCACGGCAGCTGGGCAACGTCCACGCGATCGCGAGCATCACCGCGCCCGCGAACGGCATCCCGCGACGGAACCTCGACGTCATCTGCGTCTTCCAGCGATTCGCGTCAACCCAGACGCGTCTCGAGCGCTTCGGCGAGCGCGGCATATGCCACGGCCGCGGGATCCTCGGGCGAGCGAAGCACGACGGGTTGACCGGCGGCGAATGCTTCAACCGTGGCCCGCGTGCGCGGCACTGCCGCCTCGAATACGAGCTCGGGCGGAAGCTGTTCGCGCACGCGTGCGGCGATCTTGCGGCAGATCTCGCTGTCGTCTTCGTAGAGCGTCAACACGATACCCTCCAACCGCAAGCTATCGTGCCGCGCGATCACGTCGCGTATGCCCTTGAGAATCTGCGACGTGGTTTGAAGCGCGAGCGGCTCGCACTGGAGCGGCACGACGACCCGATCGCTCGCGGCCATCACCGCCCGGACGATGGGTCCGAGCCCGGGCGGCGTGTCGACGATCACCGTGTAGCCGCGGTCGACGGCGAGCTCGAACAACTCGCGAAGGCGCGGTGACGTCGCGACGAGCTGCTGGTAGGCGGCGTGGTCCCCCGTGTCGACGACGGAGCCGGCGAGCAGGACGCGCAGGAAAGGCAGCGCGGTGGCGCGCACGATCTCCGGGAGCTGCTTCGTCCCCTCGAGATATTCGGCGATGCCGCCGCCCTCCGAGCGCAGGCCGAGCCCGAACCGCACCGAGCCCTGAGGATCGATGTCGATGAGCAGCGTCCGCACGCCTCGCTTCGCCAGCGCCGCGGCGAGATTGATCGCGGTGGTCGTCTTGCCGACACCGCCTTTCTGGCTGACGACGGCGAGTGTGCCGCGCACGATTACTGTTGTGCCTCGGACGACACGTCCGCGCCGTTGCGCAGAGCGGCGAGCGTCTGCTCGGCGTGACGTACCCAGCGCTCCGTCTCCCCGTTGGCCGGCGGATGCCGCAGAAAGGCGTCGAGATGACTCATCGCGCCGGCGCGGTCGCCGCGCTTGAGGAGCAGGAAGGCGAGTCCGTAGTGCGCACCGGACAGCTCGGGCGCCACGTCGAGCGCGCGTCGGTACGAGCGGATCGCGTCTTCCAGCCGTCCGGTGCGCGAATATGCGATCGCGATGTTCTGCAGAATCTTCGGATCGTTGGGGCGGTCGCGGAGCGCGAGGCGGTACGATGTCAGCGCCGCGTCGAAGTCACCCTGTCGCTCGAGCGCGATGGCTTCGCCAAGGTAATCCACGCGATGCGTTCGGGGCTGGTCGCTGGATGTTCCGCCCAACAGGCGTCTCCACCATGACATTCTGCGCGGGATTGGAAGAAAAGCTGGCGGAGTCCTCAGTGCGCACCGTGCGCAAAACTAAGAACCGCTCCGACATGACACAACAGCACGTCCGAGCGTAGCTTATGAGCATGTCGCCGCGCCGCACGAGCATCGATCAGACCAAGGGTGTCATCGACGTCGAGTGGCCCTTCTTCGGCGAGCTGTCGCGCGGCCTCGCGCTCAAGGTGTCGCGCGCCTACGACCCCGACGTCGTCATTGGAATCGCGACCGCTGGTGTCATTCCCGGCGCCGTGATCGCCGCGATCCTGAACCGCGAGTTCCATTCGATGGTGGTCAGTCGCCGCTTCCGCACCGAGACGGTGCGCGAGCAACCCGCGGTGCTCAGCGCCGCGCCGGCGGAAGTGCGCGGCAAACGCGTCCTCATCGTCGACGAGACGTGCGACAGCGGCGACACGATGCGGCTCGCCGTCGCCGGGTGCGTGAACGCCGGTGCGCTCGACGTGCGAACCGCCGTCGCGTTCAGAACGGGGGAGTTCCGCCCCGATTTCCATGCGCTGGCGACGGAGAGCACGATCATCCTGCCGTGGGACCGCGAGATCCTGATCGATGGTGAGCTCGTGACGAATCCCCTGTACGCGGAAGCGCTGGAAGGCGAGGTCTGAGCCTCAGGCCATTCCCGCCAGGGCGCCGTCGTACGACTGTCCTTTGGTGATCTCGTCGTAGACGTGCTGCATCGTTTCCGCGCTGCCGAGCAGGAACCGGCAGCGCGACGAACCCATCGACCGGCATTCGACTTCCATCACCGCGAGCGGCGCGCCGGCCAGGCGACCGAAAAAGTCCGCCAGGAGTCCGGCGGACAAGTAGCACCCCGGGAACTGCATCGCGCTCGCGGGATCGGACTCCGCCCAGTCGGCTGAATCGAGCGTCATCACCGAGTCGTGCAGGACGCCGACGGTGAGTCGCCCCCAGCCGAGCTCCGCGAAGAAATCTGCGGCGCGCCGCTCGAACTCCGGCGCGGCCATCTTTTCCGGCTCCGGCTGACCGCGCTCCTTCGTCCACGCCGCGAACGCGCGATACAGACCTGCGCCGCCGGCATATCCGGCTTCCTGCAGGTAGGCGGCAGCGTTGGTGCCGGCGTCCCGGAACAGCACCGTGCGCAGCGACGTGAGCGCGTCGCGCGTGAGTCCCACCATACCGTTTGCCACGAGGTCCACTGACACGAGTCTGGGGTGGAGGTGCTAGTCGGTGCCGCCGTTCACGAGCTCGATGAGCTCTTTCTCGCCGATGACCTTCACGCCGAGCGTTCGAGCCTTCTCCAGTTTACTGCCCGGGTCGGCTCCCGCAACGACGAATGACGTCTTCTTCGATACGCCGCTCGTCACCTTGCCGCCGTTGCCCTCGATGAGCGCCGTCGCCTGGTCGCGCGAGAGCGTTTCGAGCGTGCCGGTGAGCACGAGCGTCATCCCCTTCAGCGCGCCCGTGCTTTTCTGCCGCGGCTCCTCGAAGGTGAGTCCGCGTCGACGCAGCTTCTCCACCAACCGTCGGGCGTCCGCGTTGCCGAACCAGTCGGTCACGGATTTCGCAATCGCCTCGCCCATGCCGTGGATGCCAAGGATGTCTTCCTCGCTGGCCGCGAGCAGCGCGTCCATCGTTCCGAAGTGGCGCGCCAGCTCGCGGGCTGCGATTTCGCCGACATGATCGATGCCCAGGCCGAACAGGAGACGCGACAGTGGCTGCGCCTTGGACGCTGCGATCGCCTCGACCAGCTGTTCGGCGCTCTTTTCGGCGAAACGTTCGAGCTTCGTGAGCTGCCCGACCTTGAGGTCGTAGAGATCCGACGCGTCGTGCACCAGCTCCGCGTCGATGAGCTGCTGGATGCGTGCGTACGACAGGCCGCGAATGTCCATGGCGCTACGCGACGCGAAATGGACCAGTCCTTCCAGCTGTCGCGCGGGACACTCGAAGTTGGGGCAATACAACATCCCGCGCTCCACGCCGGGCACGGCCTCGGTGCCACAGCGCGGACATTGTCTCGGCGGCTCATACGGCTTCGGCGGATTCGTGGGATCGCGTCGATCGGGCACGGGTCCGATGACCTGTGGGATCACTTCCCCGGCGCGCTTCACCTGAACGATGTCGCCGTCGCGCAGATCCTTGTCGCGGATCAGCTCGAAGTTGTGCAGCGTCGCCAATTGCACGGTTGCGCCCCCGATCTCCACGGGCTGCAGCACCGCGAACGGGTTCAGTGTCCCCGTGCGACCGACATTGACGTCGATCTTGATGAGCTTCGTTTCCGCGATGTCGGGCGCAAACTTGCGTGCGATGGCGTATCGGGGCTCGCGTCCGCCGATGACGCCGAGATCCGGCCAGAGCCGCATGTCGTTGACCTTCACGACACCGCCGTCGATCGCGAAGTCGAGCGTGCCGCGTATCCGCTGCTCGACCTCGTCCGCCCATGCGTGCACCTCGGCGAGCGTGGCGGCGCGACGCCGGTTCGGGGCGACCGGGAGGCCCCATTCCTGGAGCACGTCCAGCAGCGCGAACTGCTCCATCGCGGGCATCTCGTCGCCCTCCGTGACCGCGACGGCGTAGGCAAAGAATCGCAGCGGTCGCGCGGCGCTGATCGCGGGATCGAGCATGCGCAGCGAGCCGGCGGCGGAGTTGCGCGGATTGGCATAGACCGGCTCGCCCGCGCGCACGCGCTCCTCGTTCATCTTCTCGAACCCGCTGAACGGCATGTATACCTCGCCGCGCACTTCCATCTGGAACGGGTGCCCCGTGCCGCGCAGGCGCAGCGGGATCTGGCGGATCGTGCGCAGATTCGGCGTCACGTTCTCGCCGACGACGCCGTTGCCTCGCGTCGCACCCGCGATCAGTACACCCTCGCGATACGTGAGGCTCACCGCCGCGCCGTCGATCTTGAGCTCGCAGGTGTAGCCTGATCTACGCACGTCGTCGCCCGCGAGGCGCACCAGCCGCTCTTCCCAGTCCTCCAGCTCCTGCGCGCTGAAGGCGTTCGCCAGCGACAGCATCGGCACCAGATGCTGATGCTTGGCGAGCGCGCTCTGCGGCTCGATACCCACTCGCAGCGTGGGAGAGTCAGCGGTGCGGAGCGTGGGGTGCGCGGCCTCCAGCTGCTGGAGCTCGCGAAAGAGCTGGTCGTACGCGGCGTCCGGCATCGACGGCCGGTCGAGCACGTAGTACTCGTACGTCGCCCGCTCGATCTTCTCGCGCAGGGTGGAGGCCCGCGCGGCGAGCGCCGGGTCAACGGCAGTCATGCTAGCCCTTGGATTCTTCCTCCAGGACTTGCATCGCGACGCTGACGAGGCGTTCGAGCTCCTCGTCCGCGGCCTTGGGCAGGAGCGTTTCGGCCCACGTATGCGTTTCCGCCGTCGCGTAGCGGTCCAGCAGACGGCGCAGGAAGGAGACGAGCGCGATGCGCTGCAGCTCCGAGCGGCGGTGCGCGGTGGACACGTCATGCTGCTCGCGCATGAGGGATTCGAAGCGGTGCGCGTTGCGCAGCGCCTTTGCGGTGAGCGACGCCACCACCTGACAGAAGCGCACGTCCGCGTCGCTGAACGGCTCGGCGTCACGGTCGGTGCGCAAGAAAATCGCGCCGATCACGCTCTCCTGCCATTGAATCGGCACGACGACGATGGACCGGACGTTCCGCATGTCCAGCTGCGACTTCACCGCGCGCAGCATCGGATCGTTCGGTGCGTCCGGGATGAACACGGTCTCGCCGGACTCGAACGCGCGCTTGAGCTCCGGATACCGGTTGATGTCCACCACGAGATTCCGGATGCTCGGATCCTCGTAGCTCGCGACGAGACGCACCTCCTCCTTTTCCGCGGTGAGGAAGATGGCGCAGCGGTCCAGGCCGAACGCGTCGCCCAGCTTGCGTGCGATCGCCTGCAGGATGTCGACGAAGTGCAGCGACGCCGAGATCTCCTGCAGGATGTCGACGACGGCAACAAGGTGGTCGCGCTCGCGCTGCAGCTCGGCGAGCCGCGCGCGAAGCCGCGGCAGCTCGTCCGGACCGCCGTCAGCTGGCCCGGCGGTATGCTCCGGACGTGTCTCCGCTGGCTGCGCCAACGGGTTGTTCGGCAACCTGCTGTGCGGGATTGTCACCGTTGGCGGCAGTATGGGCGTTGAACTCGTCGCTGTCGAACCGGACGACGCGATTGCGGCCCGTCTCCTTTGCCACGTACAGCGCGTCGTCAGCGGCCCGCATCAGACCGTCGCCATGGGTCACGCGAGGGTGCGGCGCGCCGGCGACGCCGAAGCTCGCCGTGCGACGGATGGAGCCGCCGTCGAAGACGAATGTATGGGCCTCGACGGCTTTCCGCACGCGCTCGGCAAACGTCACCGACGCGTCGAGGACGGTGCCGGGGAGCAACACGATGAATTCCTCGCCGCCGTACCGCCCGACGCGGTCGATCTCACGTGCTTCGCGCTTCAGGATTCCCGCGAACTGTTTCAGGACGGCGTCGCCGGCATGGTGGCCGTGCTCGTCGTTCACGCTCTTGAAGCGGTCCAGGTCGCACATGACGCAGGACAGCGGCTCCGCCAGCCGCTCGCCATGCGCGAACATCTGTTCCATCTGCTGCTCGATGTAGCGGCGATTGTCGAGGCCCGTGAGGCCGTCCGTGCGCGACATGTGACGCAGCCGCTCGTTGGCCTCCAGCAGCTGACGTTCGCGCTCCTCGAGCTCCTCCTGGAGTCGCTTGATGCGCAGCATCGAGCGGAGGCGGGCCTTGAGCTCCGCAAACTCGATGGGCTTGGTGATGTAGTCGTCGGCGCCCGCCTCGAGTCCCTCCACCTTGCTCTCGGTGGAGTCGAGCGCCGTCTGCATGATGATGGGGATGAACGGCAGCGCGGGATTCTGCTTGACCCGACGCGCGACCTCATTGCCGTCGATCGTCGGCATCATCACGTCCAGCAGGATGAGATCGGGCGGGCTCTGGTCCACCGCCTGAAGGGCCTCCGCGCCATCGTGCGCGGTATCCACGGAGTAGCCCCAGGCCTCGAGCCGCACTTTCAGCAGCTCGACATTGTCTTCGTGATCGTCGACTACGAGGATGCGGCCTGTCGACTCGTCCTCGTGCACGCTCTCATTGCGCGGGGTCATCGCGGCCGAGGAACTTCTGGACTTCTGCCACCACAGCGCGCGGTTCGCACGGCTTCGCGAGATACCCGTCGCATCCCACTTCCATCGCTTTCTCACGATCGGAGGCCAGCGCGTGCGCGGTCAACGCAATGATCGGAATGTCGCGCGTTCCCGGATCGTGCTTCAACACCTGCGTCGCCTCCCACCCGTCGATGATGGGAATCGAGATGTCCATGAGAATCAGGTCCGGCTTCTCGGACCGCGCCTTCGCGATCCCCTCTTCACCGTTCAAGGCCTCGCTGACCTGATAGCCGAAGTGCCGCAAGATCGTGGAATACACGATGCGGTTGTCTTCATTGTCCTCGACCAGCAAGACGGTCTTTCCCTGGGTGCTCATTCCCTTCCTCTGTGAAGAGGCGGCCTGCTTTTCTGGCAAGTTGGCGGTGGGTACCATACGTCAGACGCCTCGTAGCAAGCGAATACTTCTCGCGGCACCAGCAGAAGGGCAGGCGGGCGAGAAGGTCAAATTAGCTGGGACTTGACTAGCAATTTTCTTACCAAGGCACGAGGGATTATCCGATGGCGTACGCAGGCAAAACCAGCGATCCACGCACTTCCCGCTCAGCACCTAACGTTCGAAGGAATCAAACGTTAGCGCCCGCCATCGACAGACCGCCGCACGCGGCCACGTTGGCCACGGGCATCGCCGTCGGACTCCTGGTGGGCGTTGGTGTCGCGTTGCTGTTCGCTCCAGAGTCCGGTGCCGACACGCGTCATCGGCTCAGGCGCAGGTTCAGGAAAGCGCGGCGTCGCGGCCGCGATGCGTGGGACGACCTTCGCGACGAGCTACGCCGAGCCCGCCGCGAGCGACGGCGTGCGGCTACCGAAGCTCCTTGAGCTCGCGTTCGGCCTGCTGCTGATACGACCGGTCGTTGTAGTCGCGCAGCTTGAGACGCAGCGCTGTCTGGTACTCGCCACGAGCCTTGGCGACCTCGCCGCGATCGCGATACACGCCCGCGAGATCGAGGCGGTGGACGATACGGTCGGGTTCGAGCATGACCGCTCGCTCCAGCAATCGTTGCGCGTCGTTCCAGTTCGCCTCGTCGAACGTCTTCCCGCCGAGCAGGTTTTTCGCCATGAATCGCGTGAATCCGCTCAACCGCATGATGTTGGCATGCCACAGCGCCATCACGTGCAGCGCACCGGCGTTCGTCGAATCGATCTGCAGCGCCGCCAACCCTTCCTTGCGCACTTCGCCGGCGTACTTGACCCGGTCGCGCGGGCCCAGCGACAGCGCGCGTCTCCCGATTGCCTTGGCCAGCGCGAAATGGGCCATGGATGATTTCGGGTCGGCCTGCACGGCGCGTCGCGCGTACTGCTCGCCAAGACGATAGAGACTGTCGCGGGCCGCATCGTTGAATTCGCCGAGATCGACCGCTTCCACGGCGGCGCGCCACAAGGCCTCGCCGCTACTCGGATCCAGACGTACCGCTTCTTGATAGTGCGTCAACGCGGCGGCAGCGTTCATCGCCGTATGCTCGTTGTCGCCGAGGACGATGTGATCCGCCGCCGTCTGCGCCGCCACGAGACCAGGGACCAGCACGGTTGCAGCGAGTGCGATCGCGCGCAAGTTCATGCGAGAGCTCCGGACAGGAAGAACCGCGGTAGCGCCGCGGTCGCCAACGATAGAAATACCCCGCAACACGGTCAATGCTCGCACATCGGCTGATCGAGAGGAAACGCGACGGCGGAAAGCTCGACGCCGGTGAATGGCGCGCGCTCGTGATGGCGTACGCTGCCGGCCACGTGCCCGATTATCAGATGTCCGCGTTCCTCATGGCGTGCTTCCTCCGCGGGCTCGACCGGCAGGAAACCGCCGCGCTCACCGACGCGATGCTGAACTCCGGCGTGCGCTTCGAGCTCAGCGCGCTCGGGAAACCGCGTGTCGACAAACATTCCATCGGCGGCGTCGGCGACAAAGTGTCGCTCATCCTCGCCCCGCTCGTCTCGTGCTTCGGCGTCGCGGTCCCGATGGTTTCTGGTCGCGGCCTTGGCCATACGGGCGGCACGCTCGACAAGCTCGAATCGATTCCGGGATTCCGCACGGATCTCACCATCGCGGAGGCGCGCGACCAGCTCGAGGCGCTCGGTTGTGCGATGATGGGTCAGACGGCCGAGATCGCGCCGGCGGACAAGAAGATGTACGCGCTGCGCGACGCCACGGCGACCGTGGAGTCCATCCCGCTCATTGCGTCGAGCATCATGAGCAAGAAGCTCGCGGAAGACCTCACCGGACTGGTGCTCGACATCAAGCGTGGTTCGGGCGCGTTCCTCACGTCGTTCGAGCAGGAAGTCGCGCTGGCAACGGAAATGGTCGGACTTGGGGAAGCGCACGGATGTCCCGTGGTCGCGTTGTTCACCGCGATGGACCGCCCCCTCGGCCGAGCGTGCGGCAATGCGCTCGAGGTCGAGGAGGCCATCGCTGCACTGCGTGGCGAAGGTCCTGACGATCTGCTCGACGTCACGCTCGCGCTCGGCGCGGAAATGCTCGTGCTTGCGGGCGTGGCGTCCGACCGGGACGTCGCCCGCGCGGACTTGCGGGAGATGCTCGCGTCGGGAAAGGCGGCGGAGCAGTTCCGAAAAATCGTCGAGCGGCAGGGCGGGGATCCCAGCGTACTCGACGACACGGCGCTGCTGCCGCAGGCGCGCGAATGCGAGCTGTACACGGCGCCACGCGGCGGCGTTGTGAAGGCCGTGGAACCGCGGGCGATCGGACGCGGAATCATCGGCCTTGGCGGCGGGCGCACGACCATGGCCGACGTCATCGATCCCGCGGTCGGATTCGTGATCACGGCGAAGCCCGGTGATTGGGTGCAGAGCGGCGAGCCGGTCGCTTCCATATATGCACGCGACCGCGCCGGCATCGAGCGCGGCAAGGCGACGCTCCGGTCGGCCATCGTGGTGACTGACGAGGCCGAGCCTCCGCTCCCGCTCATCTCTCATCGCGTGACCAAGGCTGGTCTGGAAGTCCTGTCCTGAAGGCCGGCGAAAATCCCTCTTGACGGCGGCGGTGCGTGTGCTAATAGTTTAGCACGATGCTAATAAATTAGCACCAACGGAGCATAGTCATGCCGATTCGCATCCAGACCGTTCTCGCGCTCACATCGCTTGCCGCTCTCGTCCCGACAATCGCGCCAGCACAGGCGTGCATCACGGGCCGTCTCGCTCAACGTGGCACCATCCAGAATTGGACAAGCCACATCAGCGATAGCGGCAACCAGACCACCACGATCCGCACGCAGCGCGGCAATTGCGAGCTGCGACTCGACGCGCGCGGCGACTTCAGCATGCGTCCCGACCTGAAGGCCTTCGATCGGGTGGGGGACTACGTGGAGGTGGAAGAGCGCGACGGCGACAAGAGTCGTCGCGTGCGCGTGACCTCGCGCGGCGGCGTGCTCGAGTACCGCTGGACAGTGGACGGAGTCAACGGCTTCGACGTGGATCGCGACCAGTGGCTCGCCGACATGCTGCTTGCCGTCGAACGCCTCACCGGTACGATGGCCAAGCCCCGTGTGGCTGCGATGCTGCAACAGGGCGGCGTCAACGCGGTGCTCGACGAGACCGCCCGGCTGGCTACGGATTACGCCAAGCGGATGTACTTCATCGAGCTGTTCGCGGACGCGAAGCTGAACGACGACCAGGTGGAGCGCGTGCTGGGCCAGGCGGCGGACTCGATGTCCTCCGATTACGAACGCGCGGAGCTGATCCGGATGCTCGCGACGCGCGGCAAAATGAATGACCGCCTCGCGCGCGGCGTGATTCGCGTCGCCGATCGCATGTCGTCCGATTACGAGAAACGTCGGGCGCTCAGCGCGGCCATCGACGCCGTCAGTACGCCCGAAGCACGCACCGCGCTGTTCCGCACGGCATCCAGCATGTCATCCAGCTACGAGCTCGCGGAGCTGCTCATCGCGGCGGAAGCACGCAGTTTCGTAGACACGGTGTCCGCCGGCGCGTACTTCACCGCGGTCGATCGCGTGACGTCGGACTACGAGCGCCACCGCACGCTGTCGGCGCTGCTGAAGCAGCACCCGACGTCACCGGACATTCTCGCCGGAGTATTGCGGGCGTCGACGTCCATCACCTCGGACTTCGAGCTCGCGAGCCTCCTTGTGGAGTTCGCGGGAACGACACCGGTGCGGGGCGAGCTCCGCGAGCTGTACCTCAAGGCGACGCGCGCCATCACATCCGACTTCGAGTACCGGCGCGCGCTCCAGGCGCTGCTCGAGCAGGACCGTCGCACGTGAGGCCTGCCGAGCGGCCGCACGCAGTGCATTCTTCAGATACCGACTCCCGATACCGGACGCGTCGTATGCCAGATGCCACTCCCCTGACGAACCAGCTCAGCCGCCGCGAGCGGCAGATCATGGACGTCGTGTACCGACACGAAAAGGTCACCGCCCAGGAAGTTCTCGCCGAGCTGCCGGACCCGCCGAGCTATTCAGCGGTGCGGGCGATGCTCCGGCTGCTCGAGGAAAAGGGCCACGTGAAACACGAGCAGGACGGCCCACGATATGTCTACATGCCCACGGTGAATCGCGACAAGGCGCGACGTTCGGCGTTGCGTCACCTCGTGCGCACGTTCTTCGATGGTTCCACCGAGGACGCGGTCGCGGCGCTCTTGCAAAGCGACGGCGGCATCAGCGATCCGGAGCTGGAACGCCTGTCGCAACTCATCGATGCCGCGCGGAAGGAGGGACGGTGATGGACATCCTCGACTCGGCCAACTGGTCCGCCGCATTGCTCGGCGGGATCGTCGAATTCACCGTGCGCGCCACCGTGCTACTCGTCATCGCGCTCGCCGCCGTGCGGGCAATGCGGAGTCGCTCCGCAGCCGCGCGCCATCTGGTGTGGACGGGAACGGTCGCCGGAGTGCTTCTGCTTCCGTTCCTGAGTGCAACGTTGCCGGAGTGGCGTGTCGCCATCCTGCCCGCGCCGTCACAAGTGAGCGCGGCGATGCCGGCGCACGAGGTCGTCGCATTGGAGGCGCCAACGCCAGTCGCACCGGAGAACGCTCGCATGACGCCGCGTTCGAGCAACGACGTTCCGATGCCGGCGGTTTCGAGCGCGCGAACGGACGTCGTTGCAGCGGCCATCGCGTGGTCCCGCGCCCTCGATGTTGGAACGACGGCGAGCATCGTCTGGCTCGCCATCGCTGCGCTCCTCCTCGTACGTCTCGCGATCGCGAACGCGCGCGTGTCGTCGTGGCAACGCGCCTCCGTGGAAGTGGACGACGTGCCGCTGTTGACGCTCGCGCGCCGGCTCTGTCGCATGCACGGCATCGCGCGGCCAGTGGTCCTGCTCCAGAGTGACGAGACGGACGTCCCTGTCACCTGGGGGATTGTCTATCCGGTCATACTGCTTCCCACTGTTGCTCTTGCGTGGGACGAGGAGCAGCGGGTCGCAGTGCTCACGCACGAGCTGGCACACGTGAAGCGGCTCGACGCGCTGACGCAGCAGATCGGCCAGGTGGCGATGGCTCTGCTGTGGTTTCATCCGCTGTTGTGGCACGCACTGCGTCGCATGCGCGTGGAGCGCGAGCACGCGTGCGACGACTTCGTCTTGGCGGCGGGTGCTCGTCCGTCGCGTTACGCCGACGATCTCCTCGGCCTCGCGCGCGGCTTGACCCGACCCATGGCGCCCGCCGCCGCCGCGCTCGCGATGGCGCGGCGCACGGAGCTGGAAGGACGTCTGCTCGCCATCCTCGATCCGCGGCAGCGGCGCGGCTCCGTGCGCCGCGCGCGTGTGGCGTTGCTGGCCGTCGGCTTGACCGCGTTCATCATTCCCCTGGCGGCGTTTCGGCCAGCACCCCGCTCGATCGTGCGCGCCAGTGCCACGCCGCCGGTGAATGGCTGGAGCGCGCCCGCATCGGCTGCGACGATGCCGGTACCGTCGACGCGGGCACACGCCGCAGATCCGATGACGCCGCTCGCACCCAGACCCGAGTCCCCGACGCTGCCAGCACCCGTGCTGCCGCAGGCGCGGACGACGCGCGATCTCCTCGACGACGCGTTGTTGTTGCGCGTCCGTGCGGACACGGATCCGGTTCCGATCGACCTGCAAACGCTCATCGAGGTGACGCGCGCAACGCAACGCATGACGTCGGACGCGGAAAAAGGACAGCTGCTGGCCCTGATCGCCAGGCGGTATCAGCGCAGCGCCGAGTTGCGCGACGCCTACATCGCGTCAGCGTCGACCATGACGTCCGACGATGAGCGCACCAAGGCGCTGGTCGCACTGCTCGCGCGCGACTCGCTGCCGCTGGATGCCGTCACCAGGGTGCTCGAGGCGACGGCAGCCATGACGTCCGACGTCAGCA
The DNA here is from genome assembly GCA_035248725.1 of Gemmatimonadaceae bacterium. Taxonomy (GTDB): domain Bacteria; phylum Gemmatimonadota; class Gemmatimonadetes; order Gemmatimonadales; family Gemmatimonadaceae; genus DASPMP01. The sequence continues at coordinate 16,882 of DATFHG010000080.1, forward strand.
AGGGCGAGGTGCTCAAGCTCATCTCGCCCGCGACCTACGCCGACACCGCGGTTCAACGCGCGTATCTGAGCGCGATCGTCGCGATGACGAGCGACACCGAGCGGGGCGCCGCCATCGCGAATCTGCTCAGACAGCGGAATCTCACCGCGCCGATGCAGCTCGCCCTGCTCGACGCCATCACGCCGATGACGTCGGACGTGGAGAAGGCGAACGCGCTCATGCTCTTCCTCGATCACCAGGGCGTGGCGAACGAGCGCGTGCGACGGAAATTCTTCACGGCGGCCGAGACCATCACTTCGGACGTTGACTACCGTCGCGTCATGACCGCCGTGATGAAATGACGCTCAGCGCGATCCGCTGAGCAGTTTCACGCCGAGCAGCTTGTTCGTGGCCTTGTCGAGGGTGTACTCGAGCAGGCTGCCGGCCTGGTCGCGCACCTGTCGCACGACCTGGTTCGCCGTATTCGTCGTCTCGCGCACGATGGGCAGGCTGAGAATGCTGCCCACCGTCTTGTCTGCGATGACCTGACCCGCCGCACCCAGCGTGCGTTCGACGATCGAGCCTGTCGCCTGATCGACGATGCGCTGCAACGTATTCCCGTTGGCCAGCTTCGTGGTGCCAATCACCAATGCGCGAACCAGCCCGCCGACGGCGTTGCCCACCGTGCCGACGGTATTCTGCAGCGTGGCGCCAAGCTGCTGCACGATCTCGGGATGATTGTCGACGAACGTCAGCGTCTGGTCCACGATGTTCACCACGTCGTCGAGATCGACGAGGAGCAGCGCGCGCGCGCGCACGTCCTGAATCGTGAGGTCCACGTTTCCAATCAGCACGTCGGCCCCGGCGTTCACCTGAACGAGGTTCGCGACCTGCGCGTGGAGGTTCAGCTTGGCGGTGACGCTGTCCACCTTGAGGAAAATGCGCTCGACGCAGACGTTGGGAATGTCGAGCACCACATCGAAGTCGGGGTACTCGTGCGAGCGCTCCGTGCCCCCGGTGATCGCGCGCGACGTGTCTCCCGGCATCCGCTGCATGCCGCGCGTCGTGTCCATGCCGACCGCCCGACGGAAACCACGACCGCTGTCCGCCGCGATACACGCGACATGCATGTTGCGCGTGTCCTGGAGTCGCTGCGTGCCTGGGGCCGCAGCCTGATTCTGCGTTGGCCTGCCCTGCGCGATCGCTAACGGCGCGAATGCAGCGACCAACCCGCCCACGACCAGTGACGTGTGACGCATATATGGAGTACCGGAGCGTTGTTCGAGCGCGTGAACGGACATCACGCGATATCGGCGGCGTCGGTGTGCAAGATCAACGCCGCATCCGCCGATCCGGGCACGATTGTTGACGCGCCTCGGCCTCCGTGATGGGTCGCGGCCGATATCTCTGTGCGCTCCTGGCGATCGCCCTCGCTTCGCGAGTGAACGCGCAGGGCATTGCGTCTCAAGCGGGCACGTCGGCGTGTCCTGCGACCGCCGCCGATACTGCGACGGCGCGTGACACGGCGCGAACCGGGTCCGCGGATTCCGCGCGCGGCGCCGCTCGCCGCGACAGCTCGGCGCTCCCGTCGCCTGAACACGCGACGATCGTCTTGTATGCCTCCGCCAGCGCACGTGAGGTCCGCTTCGCGGCGCAGCCACGCATCGTCGTCCGCCTGTGCGGAGCCGTCTCGGATTCGGTGCACGTGCTCGAGCGCCGCAACCTTCCGGAACGCGTTCAGCCGGGCGTGACGTACCGGGACGTATTCATCGCCGTCGAGATCATCGGGCACCTCCGCGCCGATTCCCTACGCGCGGCATTCAACCGACCACGGCGATGAGACGCGTCTGGCTCGCAATCCTGCCATGTCTGGCGACCATCCAGCTGCAGGCCCAGTCCGGCAATGCGGCGCGCTGTCCCGTGGTGGACGGGATTACGGCCAGTGTGTCGACGGATGACTCGAGCCGGGCTGGCGCGCCGGCCCCGCCGGCGGCGCCGGTACCCCGCCTCGACGCCCGCACCGCCATCGACACGACGTGGAGCTTCAACGTGACCGAGCGGACATGGAGTTGGCCTACCCTGGCCGCGTCGGTCGGAGTGGGCCTGAGCGGCGGCTCCGCCGCATCCCGATCAGGTGGCATGACAACTGCGCCCGACTCGTCGGCTGCCCGCGCGTGGAGCATCTGCGCCGCGGCCAGCGTGGGGATGCGGAATTCGACGCTGACACTGCGCGGCGCGCGCGGCACGGTGCACCTGCGTGCCGACGTCAGTGCGTTGCAGCGCGCGGGACGTACCACGCAGGACTCGACGGTTCGACCTCGGAGATGACGATGAGAACGACGCTCGTATTCGCTGCCATCGGGCTGTTGCTCGCCGGAGAAAACCTCCACGCGCAACAGCGCGACACGACGCGGCGCACGACCGGCATGCAGACCGCGCGATTCACGGCGAACGCGCAGGGACTGACCCCGAATCGCGACGTCATCCTCGAGATCCCGGAGCTCTCGGTCGACTCCATCGGCCTCACGGTGAAGGACGTGAAGGCGCACGTCGCGCTGGACGCCAACGCGATGAACCTCGTGCAGCTCACCGCCGGCGTCGACGTCGGCATCAAGCAGGTGCAGCTCGGGATCGTCGGCGTGTTCGCGGAGGCGTATCTCTACGTCGATCTCGACAACGTCGCGCGCATCGTCGATCGCGTCGTCCAGACGCTCGATCGCAACCCCGAGATCCTGACACAGGTGCTCAAGACGGTGGATACTGCCGTGAACTCGCTGAATAGCGGGCTCACAGGCCAGCCGCCCGGCGCGTCCACGAGCAACCCTTCCAGACCGCCGCAGTAGTCGATAGCGTCCCGGCATGCCACCAAAAATCGCTCGGTTCGCCGGCCTGGGTGCGTTCGGTGCGTGCGCGGGGCTGTTCGCGCTCTACCTGCTGATCGCGTGGGTGTCGCGGCCCACGCGCACCGGCGGTATCGAGCCGACGTTGTCGTGGGTGACCTGGATCGCGCTCGCCGGTGTATTCGCCGCGCTGATCATCGTGCATGTGGCCATCGGCCGGCAACTGCTGCTTCTCTCGCGCGGCCCGGAGATCAGGCGTCGGTTATAGCACGCCAACTCCCCATCCGAAGGCGATGGGGAGTGGAGCTCAGATGTCGAGATTCGACGCGAAGCGCGCGTTTTCCTCGATGAACACCCGGCGCGGCTCGACTTCATCGCCCATGAGCTTCGTGAAGATCTCGTCGGCGAGCACTGCGTCATGCATCGACACCTTGAGCAGCGTGCGACGTTCGGGGTCCATCGTGGTCTCGAAGAGCTGACCGGCGTTCATCTCACCCAGTCCCTTGTAGCGCTGGACGTTGACGTTGCCCTTGCCGTCGCCGTTTTCCTTCGAGCCGCCGAGGCGCTTGATGTACTCGTCGCGCTCCTTGAGATCGAAGGCGTAGAACTCTTCCTTGCCCTTGGCCACCCGGAAGAGTGGCGGCTGCGCGATGTAGACGTATCCGGCATCGATCAACTGCGACATCTGACGGAAGAAGAACGTGAGCAGCAGCGTGCGGATGTGCGCGCCGTCCACGTCGGCGTCCGTCATGATGATGATCTTGTGGTAGCGCGCCTTGTCGAGCTCGAACTCATCCTTGATGCCCGTGCCTAACGCGGTGATGATGGTCCGGATCTCTTCGTTCGACAGGACTTTGTCGATACGCGCCTTTTCGACGTTGATGATCTTCCCGCGCAAAGGCAGAATCGCCTGGAATTCGCGCTTGCGCCCCTGTTTGGCGGAGCCGCCCGCGGAATCTCCTTCCACCAGGTACAGCTCGCACAGGGCGGGGTCGCTGAGCGAGCAGTCGGCCAGCTTGCCGGGCAGATTGCCGACGTCGAGCGCGGACTTTCTGCGCGTGAGATCGCGTGCCTTGCGCGCGGCTTCGCGTGCGCGCGCGGCGCTCACGGCCTTCTCGACGACGATGTTCGCCGATCGCGGATGCTCCTCGAGGTATGAGCCGAGCAGCTCGCCCACGACGCTCTTCACCGCGGACTCCGCTTCGGAGTTCCCGAGCTTCGTCTTGGTCTGACCCTCGAACTGCGGCTCGCGAATCTTGACGGAGAGCACGGCGGTGAGGCCTTCGCGCACGTCGTCGCCCGACAGCGTGAAGTCGGCTTTCTTGAGGAAGCCGCCCTTGTTCGCGTACGAGTTGATCACGCGCGTCAGCGCGGCCTTGAAGCCGGTGAGGTGCGTGCCGCCCTCGTGCGTGTTGATGTTGTTCACGAACGAGAACGTCGTGTCGTTGTAGCCGTCGTTGTACTGCAGCGCGAGCTCGATCCCCATGTCGTCGCGCGTGGTTTCGATGTAGATGACCTCGGGATGCAGGGGCTTGCGCCCGCGATTCAGGAACTGCACGAACTCCTTGAGGCCACCCTTGGCGTGAAACGTTTCGTCCTTCGGCGTCTTCTCGCGTTCGTCGCGCAGCGTGATCGTGACGCCCTTGTTCAGGAAGGACAGCTCGCGTAGCCGCGACGCGATGGTGTCGTACCGGTAGATCAGGTCCGAGAAGATCTCCGGGTCGGGCTTGAACCAGACCGTGGTCCCGGTCTCCCGCTTCGGAACGTCCTTGAGCACCTTGAGCGTCGTCTTGGTCTTGCCGCGGACGAAGTCCATGTAGTGCTCCTTGCCGCCCAGCTTGATGGAGACCTTGAGCTGTTCCGACAGTGCATTGACGACGGACACGCCGACACCGTGCAGGCCGCCCGACACCTTATAGGTGTTCTTGTCGAACTTTCCGCCGGCGTGCAGCACGGTCATCGCGAGCTCGACACCCGGTATTTTTTCCGTCGGGTGCATGTCGACCGGGATTCCGCGGCCGTTATCCACGACAGTGATCGAGTTGTCCGCGTGGATGGTGACGCCGATCGTGTCGGCGTGTCCCGCGAGCGCTTCGTCGATGGAGTTGTCGACGACCTCGAACACGAGGTGGTGGAGTCCGCGCTCCGATGTCGAGCCGATGTACATGCCGGGGCGCTTGCGCACTGCCTCCAGCCCCTTCAGCACCTGAATCTGTCCCGCGTCGTACTTACTGCCGGACTGCTGCTCGCTCATGTTGATCGGCGTCGCCATGTTTAAACACTTGATTGTGGTCCGAACGAACACCGAAAATATGGTCGCCCGGCAGCGCCTTCAAACTAACCTTTCGCACCCCTGAAAGCAACGACGTCATGAGGTCATAAATTTCGACACCGCAATCATTTACACATTCGCGGTGCGGCGAAAAGGAAAGTGATTAGCGGGCCAGCTGCCACCGGATTTTCTTGATCGCCAAGCGGCCCGTCCGCTGGTTCAATCGGCGCAGCAGTTCCGGCTCCATGAGCGACAGCTCCGTCATCCACGCGTTCGTCGTGACGGACACGAAAAGCGTCCCCGTCTGCGTGATCGACGTCGGTTCCGTCACCCGCGCGATCTGCGGACCTACGAGCTGCTTCCAATCGGGAATCACGGAGGCCTGAGCGATCCGGTCCGCGATCCCGGATTGCCGGAGGACGTCGCCCATCACGTCGCCGAGCTGCTTCGGGCGTCGCTTCTTCTCGGTCATGGCGCGATCGCACCTCCGGCGACGCGACGGCGTGGCAGGTCCGTGAGCTCCGCGGGGATGTCGTTGTCCCGCGGCACCACGAGCACGGTCTGACCGATGCCGATCGTCGCGATGAGGGTGAGCACGCGACTCGCGCGCCGCTCGTCGAGCTCGGCGAAGGGATCGTCCAGCAGAAATACCGGCGCTGCGCCGCACGCATCGCGCAGCGTTTCGGCCTCCAGCGTGCGCAGCGCGATCGCGGCAGTCCGCTGCTGGCCGGCCGAGCCGAAGACGCGCAGCTCGCGGCCGTCCAGCTCGAGCGCGAGGTCGTCCCGATGCGGCCCCACCTGCGTGACGCCGAACCGCACGTCCGTCGCGCGGCGCGCGGCCAGCGCTTCGGCGAGCGCGCCCTCGGCACTCTCGGCGTTGACATCCACGTTCGTGACATAGCGCAGCGTCGCGGAGCCCCGCTCTCCGATCGCCTCGCAGCGTTCGCGAAACCGTCCTGCCACCTGCTGCACCCACATGCGGCGCGCGCGCGCGAGGCGTGCCCCGTGCTCGGCGAGCGGCGGCTCCCACACGGCGATGGCGTCGTGCGACGCGCTCGTGCCGCGCCGCGCCGCGTCGCGCAATGCGGCGTTCCGGCGATCCAGCGCCGCGCGGTACTCCTGCAACGCGCGGAGATAACCCCGTGAGCTCAGCGACAGCATGATGTCGAGAAAGCGACGACGCGCGCTCGCCCCGGCGGCGACGATGTCGACGTCTCCCGGAGAGAACATCACCGCGGGCAGACTGCCCAGGGCGTCACTCATGCGGTCCACGATCGCATCGTCCAGGCGCACGCGTTTCTTGCGGCCTGCGCGGTCGAAACCGATGGCGACGCGACGCGAGGCGGGCGCGCAGATCGATGCGTCGATGTAGAAGGCGTCGGCGCCGAATCGCACGACGTCCGCGTCACGGGCGCCGCGCACCGACCGCAGCAGACTCAGATAGTAGATCGCCTCGAGCAGGTTGGTCTTCCCCTGCCCGTTGTCGCCGACGACCGCCACGCCCGCGTTCGGCAGCTCGAGCTCGAGACGCTCGAAGTTGCGGAAGTTGCGGAGCGCGAGCGTCGCGACGATGGCGCGCGGATATGCGTCCAGCACGTCGACCGCCCTCGGCCGCTACTTGCCGCGAAACGTGGGGGCTCGCTTCTCGACAAACGCGGCCGTGCCTTCCTGCATGTCTTGCGTGCTCGCGAGCAGTCCGAACGCGGCCGCCTCCATCGCGAGGGCGTCATCCATGTCGATATCCGCGCCGCGGTTCACGGCTTCGATACAGTGCGCGAGCGCGAGCGGTCCGTTGGCGAGCATCTGCTGCAGCATGGCGCGGGCGGCGTCGACGACCTTCTCGTTCGCGCCGACGACGCGATTCACCAACCCGACGCGATACGCTTCGGCGGCGTCGATCATTTCGCCGGTGAGCAGGAGCTGGAGCGCGCGTCCCCGGCCCACCAGCCGCGTGAGCCGCTGCGTGCCGCCGTACCCCGGTATGATGCCGAGCTTGACCTCGGGCTGTCCGAACTTCGCCGCCTCGGACGCGATGCGGACGTGACACGCCATCGCCAGCTCGCAACCGCCACCGAGCGCAAACCCGTTGATCGCCGCGATCACCGGCTTGGGCGACGTCTCGATGCGACGAAACACGTCCTGCCCGCGCCGCGCGAGCGCGTACGCTTCGGCCGAGGATTTCGCGCGGAGCTCGGCGATGTCCGCTCCCGCGACGAACGCGCGTCCGGCGCCCGTGAGGATCGCCGCGGCGACGTCGCTGCTGCCGCGCATCGCGTCGACGGCGCGGCTCAGCTCGAGCATCGTCGCGTCGTTGAGCGCGTTCAGCTTGTCGGGCCGATTGAGCGTGATGGTCGCGATGCGGTCGGCCACCTCGTACGTCAGAAACTGATAGGCTGTCATCGCCGTCAATTTACGAGCGGACTGCTTCTTGCGCCGGATGTGTCCGTATGGCCGAACGCTGGATCGTGCGGAAGGGCACCGCGAAATCGGGGTTCCGGTACGAGAGCCCGGAGGGGGGCGCGCTTCGTGACGCCCGGGCGCTCGCGCGCGTCGCGCGCATGCGGGTGCCGCCAGCGTGGCGAGAGGTGCACATCGCGGCCGACCCGCGCCGCGCCATTCAGGCGTGGGGGTACGATGCGCGCGGACGCAAGCAGTATCGCTACAACGAGCGCGCGGTCGCATCGCGCGAGCTGCGCAAATATCATCGAGTGCGACAGCTGGCCAAGTCGCTGCCCCACGTGCGGCGCACGTTGCGGGCACAGTCGCGGAAAGCGCAGCTCGACTGCACGAGCGTGTGCGCGATTGCGCTCCGTCTGGTGAGCGAGACGCTCTTTCGGCCCGGCAGCGAGAAATACCTGCGCGAGAACGGGAGTCACGGCATCACGACGCTGCGCAAACGCCACGTACGCCTCGAATCCCGCCGCGCGATCTTCACCTACAAGGGCAAGTCGGGAAAAGCGCAGCGTCAGGTGGTCACGAACCCCGAGCTGATCGCGCTCATCCGTCGCATGATGCGCACGCCAGGCGAGCGGCTGTTCCGGTATCGCGACCGCGGCGGCTGGTGCGACCTCGACTCCCCCACACTCATCCGGCATCTGCGCGCGGAGATCGGGCCGTTCGCCGTGAAGGATTTCCGAACATGGGGAGCAACGCTGCGAGCCGCGATCGTCCTCGCCGAGCTCGGCGCCGGAGTATCCGATACGGAAACGAAGCGGAACGTCGCACTCGCCATGCGCATCGTCGCCGCGGAGCTCGGCAACACGCCCGCGATCTGTCGAACGTCGTATGTGCATCCGATGATCCTCGCGCGATATGTGGACGATGGGGAAACCATTCCGCTCCGGGGTGTCCGCTACCGTTCCCCGGATGCGTTCGCACATTCGCCGGAAGAGCGCGCCCTCATCGCGTTCCTCGACAAACATTTTCCCGAGCGGCGGCGCCGGCCGCGTCCTGCGCTCGCTCGTGCGGCCTGAACGGCCATGAGTCATCACCGCGTTCGGCTCGTCGCGCTGTGTGCGCTGGTCCTGGTGACCACGCCGCCCATCTTCGGGTCGGACAAGGCCAAGCACTTCCTCATGTCGTTCCTGATGCAGAGCACGGGGTATTCGCTGGGCCGGACGTTCGGGCTGAATCGCGCGAGCTCACAGGTCGTGGGCGGCGCCGGCGTCGCGGCGGTTGGGATCGCGAAGGAGCTCCACGATCGGAAGGTCGGGAAGGGGTTCAGCCTCGCGGACCTCGCCTGGGACGCGGCTGGCGGCGTTGCCGCCGCGTCGCTCCTGAATGGGGCTCGCTGAGCCGGTCGCTTTGAGCGGCGATCACCGGCCGCGCGCAGTATATTCCGCAACGCATGAAGCCGCGCACGAAGTTCCTCCTCGGCGCCGCGTCGATTCTCGTCGTCGCCGGCTACCTGATGGCAAGCTCGATCAGGAGCACGGGCGTGTACTATCTCACGCCGACCGAATTGCAGGCGAAGCTCTCGACGGATCCGTCGATCCGGAGCGTCGGCGTCAAGTTGGGCGCACGCGTGGTGCCCGGGTCCATTCGACGTGAGCCGGGCGGACGCGAATATGCCTTTCACGTGACCGACGGTTCACGCGACGTGCCGGTGGTGTACCGGGGCATTGCGCCGGACACGTTCACGGATGGCGTGGATGTCGTTGTCGAAGGACGCATGGGCCAGGACGGGACGTTCCACGCCACGACGCTGCTGGCCAAGTGTGCCTCGCGCTACGAAAACGCGCCTGAGAAGTATCGCGACACGCCGGGCTATCAGGCCGCGAAGAATCCGCGCGCGTGATCGTCGTCGGCGAGCTGTCGTTGTGGATCGCGCTGCTCATGGCGGCGTGGTGCGCCACGGTGTCGTTCGCCGGAGGCATCGGCCGACGCGCTGATCTCATCCGCAGCGGTGAACGCGCGTCGTACAGCGCGACGCTGTTCACGATGCTCGCCGCCCTGGGCCTGTGGACCGCGCTGCTCACGCGCGACTTCTCCATCTCGTACGTCGCGAGCCAGATCAGCGCGAACATGCCGAACGTGTACGTCTTCACCGCGTTCTGGAGCGGGCAGGCCGGGTCGATGCTCTTCTGGGCGCTGATCCTGTCGGTGTACTCCGCCATCGTTGTCTGGACGAATCGGTCGCGCAATCGCGAGCTGATGCCCTTCGTGACCGGAACGCTCGCGTGCGTGCTGCTCTTCTTCCTGACGACGACCGCGTTGAAGGCGAACCCGTATTCGCGGCTGGATTGGCTGCCGCCCGATGGCCGCGGCATGAACCCGCAATTGCAGAATCCCGGCATGGCGATCCATCCGCCGAACCTGTACCTCGGTTATGTGGCGACGGCCATCCCGTTTGCGTTCGCTGTCGCGGCGCTCGTGACGCGACGTCTCGATGCGCAGTGGCTGGCGGCGGTCAGACGGTGGTCGCTGCTCTCGTGGTTCTTCCTCACGATCGGCATCGTACTCGGCATGTGGTGGGCGTACGTGGAGCTCGGCTGGGGCGGCTACTGGGCGTGGGATCCCGTGGAGAACGCGTCGTTCCTGCCCTGGCTCACAGGCACCGCGTTCCTGCATTCCATCATGGTTCAGGAAAAACGCGGAATGCTCCGGAAATGGAACGTCGTGCTCGTGGTCGTGACGTTCCTGTTGTCCATCCTGGGCACGTTCATCACGCGCAGCGGTGTTATCGAGAGTGTCCACTCGTTCGCGCAATCGCCGGTCGGCGCGTGGTTCGCGACCTTCCTTGCCGGTGCGGTGGCGGTCACCGTGTATCTCGTCGCGACGCGGCTGAAGGATCTCGAGGCGCGGGCAGGACTCGAGAGCATGGTGAGCCGCGAAGCCGCGTTCCTCTACAACAATCTCCTGCTGGTCGGCATCGCGTTCTCGGTCCTCTGGGGAACGCTCTTTCCGATTCTCAGCGAATGGGTGCGCGGCGAGAAGATCACCGTGGGTCCGCCGTTCTTCAATGCCGTGAACATTCCGCTCGGACTCATGCTGCTCGCGCTGACGGGAATTGGCCCGCTGATCGCGTGGCGCAAGGCATCGGTCTCGAATCTGCGGCGCCAGTTTCTCGTACCCGCGTGTGCCGCGGCCGCGATCGCGCTCATTCTCGTCATCGCCGGCATGCGCGACGGATACGCGCTGGTGGCGTACCTGCTCGCCGCCTTCGTCGCGGGCACGATCGTGCAGGAGTTCGCGAAGGGAGTCGGCGCGCGACGGTCGATTCACGGTGAGTCGTTTCCGCGCGCGTTTGCGCGACTCGTGGCGCGCAATCGCCGTCGCTATGGCGGCTACATCGTTCACGCCGGCGTGGTGCTGCTCTTCGCGGCGTTCGCCGGGCTGGCGTTCAAGAAGGAGTTCGACGTCAGCCTGACGGCGGGCCAGGCGTTCGAGGCCACGGATCCTTTCCATCGCCACTGGCGGTTCGTGAGTCAGGGAGTGTCCACGTCACAGTCATTGAATCGTGACATCACCGCGGTCGCGCTCGAGGCGTTCCGTGACGGCAAGCGCATCGGCCTGATCAAGACCGAGAAACGACAGTACTTCGACAGCCAGGGGCGTCCCACCTTCGAGCCGTCCACGGAAGTGGGGATCCACAGTGAGGCCCGCCTGGACACGTATACGGTGCTCGCCGGCGTGCGCGACGAGGCCGCCGAACTTCGCATCACGTTCAACCCACTCGTCGTGTGGGTCTGGGTCGGCGGCATGCTCATGGCCTTCGGCGGCATCATCGTCATGTGGCCGCAGGCGGAACGACGACGGCAGGCCGGATACCGTGCGACGCTGCAGCCCGTGAGCGAAGCGAGCGTCGCCGCCAGCGTCGAAGCGTGATCACGCGCCGCGGGCTGCTTCGCTCGGCGGCGTTCGCCGCCGCCGGTATCGCCGTCGGCGCGCGCCGGGCTGCCACGCAGGATGAGCCGCGCGCGCAGGTAGCCGACACGTCGAATCTCTTCGCGATGGATCAGAGCGCGGCACGCGCGGTGCGATTGCCGCGCAAGCCGGGTGCCTCACCATCGATGTCGGCGGACCAGCGCGATGCCCTCGAACATCGGCTGCGCTGTCAGTGCGGTTGCACGCTGGACGTGTACACCTGCCGCACCACGGATTTTTCGTGTCAGGTTTCGCCCGCGATGCATCGCGACATCCTCGCGCTCGTGGACGGCGGCTATTCGCCGGCGGAGATTCTGGACGGCTTCGTGAACGTGTACGGTCATCAGGTGCTGATGGCGCCGCCGAAGGTCGGGTTCAACATCGTCGGCTACGTACTGCCGGGCATCGCCATCGGCGTCGGCGGGATCGTCCTCGCGATCATGCTGCGCCGCTGGCGTCACAACGTGCCCGCGCCGGCGCCGCCGCGCACCGCCGCCGGCGTCGATGCATCGCCGGACGAGCTGGCGCGGCTCGAAGCGGCGATCCGGGACGACGGCTGAACGCCGACATGGTGGCACTCGCGGTCGGCACCGTGCTCGCGGTCGGCGCGCTCGCGTTCGTGCTTCACCCCCTGTTCTTCGGCACCATGGGTCCCCGGGACAGGGAAATCCCGATCGCCGACGGTCCGCGCGACGAGAGCGCGGTGGTGGCGTTGCGTGAGATCGAGTTCGACCGCGCGACGGGGAAATTGTCCGACTCCGATTACACCGAGCTGCGCCGCACCTACACACAGCGCGCGCTCGCAGAGATGCGCGCGACGCCCGACGCGAGCGAAGATCCGATCGAAGCGCGCGTCCGCGCGTATCGCCAGACCCATCGCGACTGCGCGTCGTGCGGTCTGCGACCGGAGGCCGACGCTATTTACTGCTCGACGTGTGGCGCGTACCTCGAGCACACATGCCCGGACTGCGGCAGCGAAATCAGGGAATCGGGCGCGGTCTTCTGCTCGACGTGTGGTGGCCGGCTGGCGCGCGGCGCCGAGCGCATGCGCGCGTAGTCGTCAGCGCTCGAAGGTCTCCATGCGCTTCTGCGCGATGGAGATCGGGACCAGCGTCGCGGCGCCGCAGAGGACCGCGGCCAATCCGAATCCGACGACCATCTCCAGCGGGCTCGCGCGTCCACCGAACGCCTGAGCGGAGAGGTACGAGTACACCGGCCGCGCCTCGAGAATCACGACGCCGCCGATCACCGCGATGGCGCTCATCATGAAGAGCAGGCCGCCGAACGACGTCGGGATCTGCGCCGCGTTTTCCGTCTCGAACTGCGGGAACAGCGTTCCGAACCCGATCGCCAGGCCGGCGACGGCGAACGTCATCAGGACGATCGTGAGCAGCGACACGCCGAACATGAATGCGCTGACGTCGAGCAGATAGTTGGTGACGCCGACAATCCCGATCGCAAGGAGCAGCAGCGGCAGCGTGCCGACCCAGAATTTGGACCACAGCAGGTCGCGCATCGACATGGGACTCGAGCGCAGGAGCCAGAGCGTGCGTCCCTCGAGGCTCACTCCCGGAAAGATGAATCGCGCGGCGATCGACGCGAGAACGAATCCCGCCAGCACGAGATTCAGGAACGGCACCACGTTCACGAGAAAGAACGTGATGCCTTCGCCGCGCAGCGGCAGGAACTTGATGTTGAACACGTACACGATCACCAGCACCGCGAGCAGGATCAGCTGCGACCACTGCGTCGTATCGCGGAAGAACAGGCGCACTTCTTTCAGCACGAGCTCGCGCCGCAGGATGCCCGCCGGGCGCAGGAGCCAGCCAGCGACTTTCGAGAACACGCCGCTGCGCGCCCAGCGCTGCGCACTTTCCTGTGCCTTGCTGAATCCCTTGAGATAGAGCAGCCAGTGCAGGATGGCGCCGAGGACGATTGCCGCAGCCGCGGTGCTCCACAACAGGTAGAAGGGAAGGAAGTCGAGCTTGTACTGCAGCCACCCCATTGTCGCGTGCTGTGCCCACTCGCTCGGCAGGAACGGCGACGTCGGTGTGCGCAGCACCGTGACGAAATCCACCAGCGAGCGAAACCCTTCGGGGCGCGCGAGCCGCTCGGGGCGCACGAGGCGGAACAGGAGGACGATGCCGCCCGCCGCCAGCACCGCGATCACGCTGAGAATGTCGCGCGTGCGCCGGGCCGGAAAGACGTTCACGAGAATCAGCGTCACCGCGCTCCCGACCACGCCGGGGATGATCAACACCGGGAGGAAGATCAGCAGCGCGATGAGCGGGAACCACCAACCCCCGTCGTACGCGATGCCGTAGGCCGCGAACATCGGCACGGCCATGAGCACCACCATCCAGCTGGAGTGCACGATCGTCTCCAACAGCTTCGCACCGTAGAGCTTCAGCCAGTCGACGGGGCCGGATACGAGAAGGTCGAGGTCCTTCGCCAGAAAGAAGCTCGAGAGCGCCGTGATGACGTTCGACAGCAGCAGGATGGAGAAGAAGCCGACGAGCAGGAGGCCCAGCAGCTTGCCCGCGAGCAACGGACCGATCTCCCGCACGTTCTTGAAGTACAGCAGCAACCGATACAACACGCCGAAGATCGCGCCCCAGAACAGCAGGCCGATCGTCGCCAGAATGGTGAGCCGTGCGCCACGACCTCGCTCGCCGCGAAACGAGCGCGCGCGCGCGGTGAGATACTTGGGCCAGAGCAGATGCAACAGGGACGGATCGGGCTCCCGGACGGCAATCGCCCCGCTTACACGCGCCGCCGCGGCGACGCGCATGGCCTCCTGCGCGCTAGGCGTCGAGGACATCCACCAGCTCGCGGGCTGCGTTCTCGCCCGTCAGTTTGAGGAAGATGTCCTCCAGGCCCGCTGTGCCGTCGGCGGCGTGCTGGCGTAGATCGGTCATGGTGCCGGCCGCACGAATGCGGCCACTCTGGATGATCGCGATGCGATCACACAAGGACTCCGCCACTTCCAGGGTGTGCGTGGACATCATGATCGTGTGCCCGCGACGCGTGTACTCCTTGAAGAGATCCTTGAGGATCCGCGCGGCCTTGGGGTCGAGCCCAACCATCGGCTCGTCCACGACGATGACTTCCGGCCGATGCACGAACGCGCTGGAGATGATGAGCTTCTGCCGCATGCCGTGGCTGTAGCTCTCCACGAGCTCGTCGCGCCATTCCTCGAGATCGAACAACGCCATGAGCTCGCGCGCGCGATGCTCGATCGCCGGCCCCTCCTGCTCGTACAATCCGGCGACGAACCGCAGAAATTCCGCGCCGGTCAACTTCTCGTAGATGAACGGCCGGTCCGGGATGAAACCGAGCTTCATCTTCGCCGCGATCGGGTCCTTCACGATGTCGACGCCGCCGATCTGCACCGTGCCGCTGGTCGGGCGCAGGATCCCGGCGATCATGCGCAGCGTGGTGGTCTTCCCCGCGCCGTTCGGCCCCAGGAATCCGAACAGCTCGCCCTGCGGCACGTCGAGATCCAGCCGGTCGACAGCCGTGAAGCTGCCGTACTTCTTCGACAACTGCAGGAGTTTGATCATCGCATTCCGACGACGTCGATCGTGAGTCCGTTCACGAGGCGCAGCAGTTCCGTCTGCTGGCCGAGTCCGCCGATCACGAAGCGCAGGTGCGACGCATCCGCGGGGAACTGGCCGAACGTCGGATCCACGGCCACCCAGCCGCGCAGCATGACCTCCGGCCATGCGTGGTAGTAGAACTTCCCGTCGACATAGGCGAGGCCGGAGGCGATCCGTGCCGGCACGCCCGCCGCGCGCGCGAGCGCCACGTACAGCTGCGTGTGCTCGTTGCAGTCGCCTACGCGCGTGTGCAGCACATGGAGCGCGCTCGGGATGCCCACCGTGACTTCCTTTTTCAGGGAGTCGAAGACCCACTGATTGATGCGTTCCGCGACGACCCGCGGATCGCGGCTGCCGTCCGCGATCCGCTCGGCGAGCGCCTTGATTTCGCGGTGGTCCACCTCGAGGAACGGTTCCGCTTTCAGGTCGTCACGCGTGCGCTGTGCTTCGGGGATGGTGAAGTAACGCGCGGCGAGCGCCGCAACATCCTCCCGCGTCACCGTCAGCGTGTCCGCGGCGAACCGCTGGCGACCGCCATCGAGCGCGAAGCCGCCGAGTGGCACGCCGCCGAGTCGTACGCGCAACTGTGTGACTGTGCGGCGCAACTTCTTGTTCGCGGCGATTGCGGTCGTCTCGAGTACGTCGCGATCGCGCGGCGCCGTGGCCGAACGCGCGGCGACATCCGCCCCCTTCGTGGTGTCCGTCTCGCGGCGCCAGTTCTCGAACGCCACCTCGTACGGCCGCCGCTCGAGCCGGAATCCGAGCTGGTTGCTGGCGACGAGGCGTCCCTGCTCGTCCACCCAGCCGCCGACACCCGCGCCGCTCTGCGACACCACCTGCCAGGCGCGAATCGTGTCCGGCAGCACGCCGTGCCATTGTCCCGACGTGGAGTCGAAGACCGAGCTGTCGTTGACGACGAACAGCGACTCGGCCTCGATCTGCAGTCGTACGTCCTTGGGGCCCAGCGTGGCCGCGTCGAATATCGGCAACACGTACGACTTGCCGACGCGCGGCTTTTCCTCGAGCGCCACGGCGAGCGGCACGAGCGTCGGCAGCAGGATCGGCCCAGTCAGTCGCAACGACTGCGAATCCGGCTTCGTGTTTTCGCCGGCGTCCACGGCGAATCGCAACACGGTATCGCCGACCACCTCTCCCGCGACGTGCATCGGCGATGCGTCGGCCTCGACGCTCACGTCGAACGTCTTGAGGCGCAGCATCCGCGTGAGGGCGACGTTCGTGCGCGCCGTGACGCGATGGACGCCACCGCCGACGGGAATGTCGGCCACGAGATAGTCGCGCTGCTCGATCGTTGCCGTCGACGTATCCACGGTCGATGATGCGAAACCCACCTGCTTGTCACCCTGAAGCACCGCGTAGAAGACCGCCGCCGGCGTCACGCGGAGTGCCGCCTCCGCGAGGCGGTCGATGTTGGGCCGGAAGTATTCGCGGCGCACCAGCATCCCCAGGCCGGCGAGCCATGCGATCAGGACCGCGACTGACGTCACCACGCGGCCGCTCACGAAGCATCTCCCGATCCGCCGACGCGCGCACGGAGGGCCTCTGCCTCGAACTCGGTCTCGGCCACGATCACCACGCTCTGAGGATATGGGGCGCGGCGCATGTGCTCCGTGAGCACGGACACCATGACGTCGGCGCTGTCCTCGATATCGAGGTTGCCGGCGCCAAGCCCGAACGGTGCGATCGCAACGTCGCGAACCTGAAAGGCGACCGCGCGCTGCAATGCGCTGAGCAACGCCAGGCGCACCGACGCGCGTGTCACCGGTTCGTCGTCGCTCGACACGACGCCGTGAATGAACAGCGCCGTCGGCAATGCGCCGGCGTTGGTCACGACGGCCGAGCCCACCGGCATCGGGTCCGCGACACGTACGCTGTCGACGAAGGCCGGACCCGCGGCCTGCTCGAGGCGACGCATGACCGGCGTGGTTGCGCCCAGGCGCGCGTTCACGGGACGCACGATGGCTTCGCCCTCGTAGAACGCGAGATCGTCGACCCGTACGTCGATGGTGCCCATCGATGGCTGCGCGCGCGTCACGTCAGCGAGAGCGACGTCTCGGTATTGATCCACTCGAGGTATTTCTCGAGACCGGTGTCCACCGACAGGACCAGCAGCTCAGGCACCTTATAAGGATGCAGCTCCTGGAACGCCGCGCGCATCGGTTCGATGCGGGCCGATCGGGACTTCAGGAGCACGACAACCTCCTGCTCGTCGGCGATCTTGCCCTCCCACCGATACAACGAGCGCGATCGCGGCAACAGTGTCCCGCACGCGATGAGTCGTCGATCCAGCAGCTGGCGAACGAGCGTCACGGCCTCGTCCTCGTTCGCGACGGTGGTGAGGACGACTACGGCGTCCGTATGCGGCATCCGGCGTCGATGGGGCTACGGGTGACGGAGCTGGCAGCGCGGCAAGCCAGGTGGGAACAAGCAATATAGCGGCTTGTTTCAGCCCTATCCCCCGTCCAGCTTACCCAGGCTATGGCGGAAGAAGCGCTGCGGATCCGGGGCGCCCGGGAGCACAACCTCAAGAACATCGACGTAGCCATCCCGCGCGATCGCCTGACGGTGATCACCGGTCTGTCCGGTTCAGGGAAATCGTCACTCGCGTTCGACACCATCTACGCGGAAGGCCAACGACGGTACGTGGAATCGCTCTCCGCGTACGCGCGGCAGTTCCTCGGCCTCATGGAGAAGCCGGACGTCGATCTCATCGAGGGCCTGTCGCCCGCGATCTCCATCGAGCAGAAGACCGCGGGGCACAATCCGCGTTCCACCGTCGGCACGGTCACGGAGATCTACGACTATCTGCGCCTGCTCTACGCGCGCGCCGGAACGCCGCACTGTCCCAACTGCGGGCGTCCCGTGCAACGCCAGAGTGCCGCGCAGATCGCCGAGATCGTGCTCGCGTGGGAGCCGGGCACGCGCATCGAGGTGCGCGCCCCGCTCGTGCAGCAGCGCAAAGGCGAGTTTCGCGATCTCTTCGAATCCGCTCGCAAGCAGGGGTTCATCCGCGCGTACGTCGACGGCGAGCTGATCGAGGTCGCCAACCCCCCGAAGCTGAACCGGCGGCAGAACCATTCGGTCTCGGTTGTGGTCGATCGTCTGACGGTTCGTGCGGAGGACCGCGCGCGACTCGTCGACTCCATCGAGACGGCGGTGAAAGCCGCCGACGGACTCGTCGAAGTCTCCAACGCGGAATCCGGTGCCGTCGAGCTGTTCTCGGAGAAGTACGGATGCCCCGTCTGCGGAATCTCGCTTCCGGAGCTCGAGCCCAGGCACTTTTCGTTCAACTCGCCCTTCGGTGCCTGCCCCGCGTGCGGCGGCCTCGGAACGAGACGCCGCGTCAGCGAGCAGCTCATCCTCGGCGATTCCCGAATCTCGCTGCTGGAGGGCGTGGTCATCCCCTGGGGCGAGCCGCAGGGTTATCTGCGGAAAGTTGTTCTTCCCGCGCTCGCCCGTCAGTTCAAGTTCGACTTGAATACCGCCTGGGGCGATCTGTCGGCGTCGGTGCGCGCCAAGATTCTGAACGGGGACGCGGAGCACAACTGGGAAGGCGTGCTCGCCAACATCGAGCGCCGTTACACCGAGAGCTCGTCGGACATGGTGCGGATGGAGCTCGAGGAGTACATGATCGCCGTTCCCTGCGATCTGTGCGGAGGCAAGCGGCTCAAGGCGGAGGCGCTCGCCGTGACCATCGCCGATCGCAACATCGGTGAACTGGTCGAGCTGCCGGTCAACGACGCACTCGATTTCTTCAAGAAGGTGCCGGTGCGTGGCGATGGACGGCCGGGGCTCGACCGCGAGATCGCGGGGCCGATCCTCAAGGAAGTTCGCGAACGGCTGCAGTTTCTCGTCGACGTCGGCCTCGAGTACCTGACGCTCGGGCGCGCCGCCGAGTCGCTGAGCGGCGGTGAAGCGCAGCGCATCCGGCTGGCGACGCAGATCGGCTCGCGCCTCGTCGGCGTGCTGTACATTCTCGACGAGCCGTCCATCGGCCTGCATCAACGCGACAATGCGCGGCTGCTCGCGACACTCGAACAGCTGCGCGACCTCGGGAACACGGTGATCGTCGTGGAGCACGACGAAGAGACCATTCGCGCCGCGGACTACGTGATCGACCTCGGCCCAGGCGCGGGCAAACACGGCGGCCACGTCATCGCGGAAGGCAACCTGCCCGAGATCGTCGCCAACAAGCGCTCGATGACGGGGCGATATCTGTCCGGCGAGAAGGAAGTCGCGATCCCGTCGTCGAGACGATCGTGGGACAAGCGCCGCGCGTTGCGGGTCGAGGGCGCGCGGGAGCACAACCTGCGCAACCTCACGGTGGAGGTTCCACTCGGCGTCTTCTGCGCGGTCACCGGTGTGTCCGGGTCCGGAAAGTCCACGCTCATCGAGGACATCCTGCACCGCTCGCTCGCCCGCCACTTCTACCGCGCACGCGTGATACCCGGCGCGCACGATCGGATCACCGGCTTCGATTACATCGACAAGGTCATCGACATCGACCAGAGCCCGATCGGACGAACGCCGCGGTCCAACCCGGCCACGTACACCGGACTCTTCACGCCCATTCGCGAGCTGTTCGCCGAGCTGCCCGATGCGAAGATCCGCGGCTATGGACCCGGGCGCTTCTCCTTCAACGTGAAGGGCGGACGCTGCGAAGCGTGTCAGGGCGACGGCCTGGTGAAGATCGAGATGCACTTCCTGCCGGACGTCTACGTGCCGTGCGAGGTGTGCAAGGGCAAGCGGTACAACCGTGAAACCCTCGAGGTCCGCTTTCGCGGCATGAACATCAGCGAAGTGCTCGACATGACCGTCGAGGATGCGCTGGCCTTCTTCGAGAACCAACCGCGCATTCGGCAGAAGCTCGAGACGCTCAACGACGTCGGGCTCGGCTACATCCATCTCGGGCAGAGCGCGACGACGCTGTCCGGCGGCGAGGCGCAGCGCGTGAAGCTCGCGACGGAGCTCTCGAAGCGCGACACCGGACGAACGTTCTATATCCTGGACGAGCCGACGACCGGACTGCACTTCGAGGACGTGCGCCTGCTGCTCGATGTGCTCCACCGTCTGGTCGACCGCGGCAACACCGTGCTCGTGATCGAGCACAACCTCGACGTGATCAAGACGGCGGACTGGATCATCGATCTGGGGCCGGAGGGGGGCAATCGCGGCGGGAGCATCGTCGCGGCAGGCACGCCGGAGGACATCGCACGCGTCGACGCGTCGCACACGGGTCGGTACCTGAAGACGCTGCTCGCGAAGAAGCAGACGAAGCGCAAGGCTGGCTAGCTTTCGAGCATGGTTTCGCTGCTGGACATCATCGGCCCGGTCATGGTGGGGCCGAGCTCGTCGCACACCGCCGGTGCGTGCCGGCTCGGCTTGATCGCGCGCTGCCTCGCCGGCGGGACGCCGCAGAAAGCGCTCGTCGAGTTGCACGGCTCGTTCGCGCGCACCGGTGAAGGGCACGGCACCGACAAAGCCATCGTGGCGGGGATGATGGGCTTCCGCCCCGACGACGAACGCATTCGCACGGCGCTCGAGATCGCCGAGCGTGAAGGATTGCGGTACACCTTCGAGAAGACGAAGCTCGGCGACGAGGAGCGCATGCATCCGAACAGCGTGCGCATCACGGCGGAGCGCGGCGCGAGCACGGTCGTGATGCTGGGAGCGTCGCTCGGAGCCGGTCGGATTCTCGTCAGCGAGATCGACGGCTTTCCCGTCGAGCTGCATGGGTCATATCACGCCATCGTGCTCGTCGCCGAAGACATCCGGGGGTCGATCGCCCGCATCGCCGGCATCCTCGCCGACCAGGGCGTGAACATCGCGACGCTCCGCCTCACGCGAAAAGAGCGCGGCGGCGACGCCTTCATGGTCATCGAGCTCGACGAGGAACCCGGCGCAACGTCGCTGGACGACATCCGCGCGCTTCCGTGGGTGCGCTGGGCGTATCGCGTCGACAAGGTGAGCGCCTAGGTGTATCGCTCCCTGCGCGACGCCATTCGGGACGCGGAGGCGCGCAGCATGACGCTGGCGACGCTCGCGCTCGAGACCGAAGCGCGGGATCAGGGGCGGCCGGTCGGAGAGATTCGTGCCGCACTCGCGCGCGCGCTCGAGGTGATGCGCGGAGCCATCGCGCAGGGTCTCACGGGCGAGCACAAATCCGCGTCCGGGCTCGTCGGCGGGGACGCGGCGAAACTGCGAACCGGTCCCCCCGGACCGCTCGCCGACACGCTCTTCCGGGACGTGCTCGCGCGCGCACTCGCCGTCCAGGAGATCAACGCGGCGATGGGCGTCATCGTCGCGGCGCCGACGGCGGGCGGCGCCGGCGTGCTGCCCGCGGTGCTCACGGGCATCGCGGACGCACGAACGCTGGGTGACGACGCACTGGTCGACGCGCTCGCGACCGCGGGTCTCATCGGCGCGATCATCGCCGACCGCGCGTCACTCTCCGGCGCTGAAGGCGGGTGTCAGGCGGAGACCGGTGCAGCGGCGGCCATGGCTGCCGGCGCCGCAACCGAGATGCTGGGTGGCACGCCGGCGCAGGTGGGCCATGCCACCGCGCTCGCGCAGCAGGGAACCCTCGGTCTGGTGTGCGATCCGCTTGGCGGACTGGTGGAGTTGCCCTGCGTCTTTCGCAACGCGACAGGTGCCGCCATTGCGCTCGCCGCGGTCGAGATGGCGCTCGCCGGCATCAGCTTCGCCATTCCCGCGGATGAAGTGATCGATACCATGGGCGACATCGGCCGCGAGATGGACGTGCGGTACCGCGAGACCGCGGGCGGCGGTCTGGCCGCCACACCCACCGGTCGGCGGCTGGCGAAAGAGCGTCTGGTGCAGATCAAACGGAGCGGTGGACGCCCGTGACCGCCGGGCCTACCTTCTGGGTGAAACGTCCGTCGCGAGAAATCGTAGGTCTGTCATAAGACGCAACGCCGGGCCGACCACATGGTTAACAAGGAAGACATCGAGGGATTTCTCGACCGCCTGAGCGCGGAGGGCGCTTCATATAAGGAAGTGGAACCCGGGCTCTGGGTCGTCAAACCCGGTGGCGCGCTCGATTTCGACGTGGTCGTCCATTTCTCACCGCCGGTCGTAGTGCTGCGCGTCAAGGTCATGGAGCTTCCCAGGGATCGGACCGCGCTCGCGGAACTCAGCCGTCGGCTCCTCGAGCTCAATGCGAGCGACCTGGTACACGGGTCGTATGGCATCGAGCAGAACTCCAACTCCATCGTGATGACCGAGGCGCTGGAGCTCGCGCACCTCGACTTCGAGGAATTTCTGGCCGCGTACGAGAGCATCACTCTCGCGCTGGCGTCGCATCTGCGCGAGATCGGCTCCTATCGTGCGGGGAAGTAGACCATGGGCCTCTTCGACAGACTCTCCCAGCTCCTGCGCTCGAACATCAACGATCTGATCTCGCGGGCTGAAGACCCCGAGAAGATGTTGAATCAGATCCTGGTCGACATGCGCGGCCAGCTCGTGAAGGCGAAGCAGCAGGTCGCCGCCGCCATCGCCGACGAGAAGCGCCTGCGCGACCAGGCGGACGCCGAATTCAAGCAGGCAGGCGAGTGGGAGCAGCGTGCAATGCTCGCCGTGAAGGAAGGCAGAGACGATCTCGCCAAGCAGGCGCTAGTCCGGCAAAGCGAGCACGCCTCGCACGGCGCACAGCTGGAGCAGACGTGGGAAGCGCACCGCCTCGAAACCGAAAAGCTCAAGGCGTCGCTCCGCGATCTCAACGACAAGATCGAAGAAGCCAAGCGCAAGAAGAATCTCCTCATCGCGCGCCAGCGCCGGGCGCAGGCGCAGCAGCGCATCCACGAGACGATGTCCTCGCTCTCCGAAAAATCGGCGTTCGAGGCGTTCGCCCGCATGGAGGAGCGCATCGAGCAGAACGAGCGCACACTCAAGGCGTCCGTCGAGATCGAAGAGGAGTTCACGGGCGACCGGCTGCAGCAGGATTTCAAGCAGCTGGAAAAAAGCGCCGGTACCGTCGCCGTCGACGACCGACTGCTCGCGCTCAAGCAGAAGATGGGCGTGCTACCCGCGGGCTCGCAGACGCGCGGCCAGATCGGCGCGGGGAAGCGTGACGCCGAGACCGTGAGCGCCGAAATCGAGGACGCCGAAGAGAAGAAGACGCGTTGATCGCTGAGACGCTGCGGCGCGTCCGATTCGCGCCGATCCTGACCGCGACGGTCCTGACGATCCTGCTGCTCCTGCTCGTCAAGACCGTCGCGAACGTTCTCGTCCTGCTGTTCCTCGGGATCCTGATCTCGTTGTACCTCCGCGCGCTCACCGGAGTCATCGAGCGTCGATTCCGGGTGCCGGACCCCTTCGCGTACATCGCCGCGCTCGGACTGACCATCGCCGCGGTCGTGCTGCTCCTCTGGGTGCTCGTGCCGCCGGTGATCGAACAGACGCAGCAGCTCTTCACCGTCCTGCCGGATTACATCGCGGGATGGGAGACGGGCCTCGAGGGATGGATGAAGAAGTATCCGGGGCTCGGCGAGATGGTCGGCGGCCCGGGCGATCACCGCATCCTTCGCGCGATCTACGATCGCATCGGCAGCAGCTTCGGCGACGTCGTGCCACGCGCCCTCGGGCTGGTCCACGGCGCGATCAACGTCTTCGCGGTAGGCGTGATGGGTATCTACCTGTCGCTGCACCCGACCGTGTATCGCGAATGGCTCATCGCGTTGTTCCCGCCGATCCACCGCGATCTCGTGCGCGACGTCCTGGGCGATCTCGATGCGACGTTGCGCTCATTCATCGTGGCGCAGCTGACGGCGATGGCGTTTCTCGCGTCCATCACCGCCATCGGCCTGTACGCCCTGCGCGTCCCCTTCTGGCTGCCGTTCGGCGTCTTCACGGGTCTCGTCGCCATCGTGCCCTTCTTCGGGACGCTCGTCTCGACGGCGCTGCCCGCGCTGTTCGTCCTGAACGGTACGGGCATCGGCAGCTTCAGTCCCGTAGGACACGCCGTCCTCGTGGTGCTGCTCGGCGTCGTCGTCCACCTGATCGAGGGCAACCTCGTGGCGCCGCTGGTCATGTCGCGACGCGTGGACCTGCCGCCCGTACTCACGATCATGTCGGTGTTGATCATGGGGCGGCTGCTGGGCGGCATGGGACTCATCGTCGCGGTTCCGACGCTCGCGGCGCTGATGGTCATCGTGCGGCGTATCCTGATCACGCGCATCTACGAGGGACAGGGCTTCCGGCGGACGACCCGTGAGCGCCCGATGCTCCTCCGCGTGCCCGCACCCGGCGGCGGTGTGCTGGTTCCGGCAGGTGTGACGCCCGATCCCGTCGCCTTTGCCGAACAGCGGACGCACGCCGCGTAGCATGAGCGCGAGGAGTGCGGCCCCCGAAGTGCGGCTCTACAACACGCTCACGCGGACGGTCGAAGCCTTCGCACCGGCCGACGGCGCCACGGTGCGCATGTACAGTTGCGGCCCGACCGTCTACAACCCGGCGCATCTCGGCAACTTCCGCACGTTCCTGTTCAACGATCTCCTGCGGCGCACGTTTGCGCTCCGCGGGTGGAACGTGCGCCAGGTGATGAACCTGACCGACGTGGACGACAAGATCATCAAGCGCGCCCACGAGCAGAAGCAGAGTATCTCAGAGATCACGCGCCCCGTGACGGACGTTTTCTTCGCCGATCGGGATTATCTGCGCATCCAGCCAGCCGAGGTGTATCCCAAGGCCACGGATTACATCCCGCAGATGATCGACCTGGTCCGCAGGCTGATCGATCGCAAGGTCGCGTACCTCGCCGACGACGGCTCCGTGTACTTCGCCATCGGGCGGTTTCCGCAGTACGGCCGGCTATCGCGGCTCGACACGCGGGAGGTCAAGGCCGGCGCCCGGGTCGCGCAGGACGACTACACCAAGGAGCACGCCCAGGACTTCGCTCTGTGGAAAGCAGCCAAGTCGGAGGACGAATCGACCGGGGCCGCGTGGGATTCGCCCTGGGGGCGGGGCCGGCCCGGCTGGCACCTCGAGTGCTCCGCGATGGCCATGGATCTGCTCGGTGACACGCTCGACCTGCATACGGGGGGAATCGACCTCGTCTTTCCGCATCATGAGGACGAGATCGCGCAGTCGGAGGCGGCGACGGGAAAGCCTTTTTCGCGCGTCTGGTGCCACGGCGCGTTCCTGCTGACCGACGGCGCCAAGATGGCGAAGCGCCTCGGGAACGTCTTTACGGTGAAGGAGTTACGCGAGAGGAAGGTGCCAGCGGCTGCCATTCGGCACTTCGTTTTCACCACGCACTACCGCAAGGAGCTGAACCTTTCGGACGAGGCGCTGGAGGCGTCGATCGAAGCGGTGCGGCGAATTGGCGAGTTCGCTGAACGCCTCGCCTCGGCGCGCGGGGGCACCCCGGATTTGGCGGACGCCGCTGCCTCGGCACAGGAGGCGTTTCGAGCCGCGCTATTCGACGACCTGAATGCTCCCGAGGGTTTGGCCGCGTTGTTCACCTTCATCAAGGCCGCCAACCGCGAGTTGGATCGGGGCGGCAATGATGCGTCGGCGCTGGAGGCGGCTCGGCAGGCATTCCAGACGATGAACGCGATACTGGACGTGGTGCCCGAGGCGGAGAGCGCATCGGCGGAACTGACGTCCTGGGTGGACGAGCGCTTGCGGGCTCGGAAGGCGGCACGGGAACGTCGGGACTTTGCGGAAGCCGACCGGATCCGCGGCGAGCTGGCGGCTCGCGGCGTGTCGGTGGAGGACGCGGGCGGGGTGACGAAGTGGAAGCTCGTTCGACCGGTCGGGACGAGCTAACTTCGCCTGCCACCGCGCCTTGACACGATTTTTTGAGCCGGCTATCCTACGAGTCTCGCAAAAACAGGCTCCGTCGCTGACGTAGCTCAGATGGCCAGAGCAGCCGCCTTGTAAGCGGCAGGTCGTGGGTTCGATTCCCACCGTCAGCTCTCCTGTGAAGCCGTCGCGGCGAGCCGTTGCGCGAGAGAACAACACACACGTGGAAGACGAGACGCTTGTCGGTATGTGAGCTTGTCCGAAATCGCGATTCAGACAAGCCGCATCGCTGGCAAGCTGTTTCATCGGTGGGGTACCCAAGTGGCCAACGGGAGCAGACTGTAAATCTGCCGGCTCACGCCTTCGAAGGTTCGAATCCTTCCCCCACCATTCGCGACGGGGGCGGACGAACGGAAGTGGAGACGGGACGGCGGTAACAGGAAACACTAAGCAAACGCGGGAGTAGCTCAGCTGGTAGAGCGCAAGCCTTCCAAGCTTGATGTCGCGGGTTCGAACCCCGTCTCCCGCTCTCCGTCAGCCGTCGGGCTGAATCGCAGCGCACAATCGATGGCTCGCGTAGCTCAGTTGGTAGAGCACACCCTTGGTAAGGGTGAGGTCACCGGTTCAATCCCGGTCGCGAGCTCTGAACATCAGGTTAGGGAAGACTAATGCCGAGAGACAAGATCATTCTGGCGTGCAACGAGTGCAAGAACCGCAATTACTTCACCACGAAGAACAAGCGCACGCATCCGGAGCGCGTCGAGTGGAAGAAGTACTGCCCGCGCTGCAACAAGCACCAGGTGCACAAGGAAACGAAGTAGATGGTGACCGAGGCCGTAGAGCAGGGCTGGTGGCAGCGGACCGTGGCGTTCGTGCAGGATTCGTTTCACGAGGTCCGGCACAAGACCACGTGGCCCGATTTCGCCCAGGTCCGTCAGGCGTCGCTCGCCATTGTCGTCTTCGTCCTGATCGTCGCGCTGTTCATCACACTGATGGATCTCGTTCTCAACGGCGTGCTCCAGCGCGCCATTCCTTCGCTGTTTCGCTGATGACGACCATGACCGAACACCGCTGGTACGCCATCCAGACCACGGCGGGCCACGAGAACAAGGTCCGTTCGCTGATCCAGCGGAAGATCGAGCAGGACGCTCGGCCCGAACCCGACCGGCCCATCAAGCAGGCGCTCGTGCCGACGCAGGAAGTCGTCGAGATCAAGAACGGCAAGAAAGTGAACGTCGAGCGGAAGCTGTACCCGGGATACGTGCTGGTGGAGATGACGATGAATCAGGAGACGATTCACACCATCAACTCCATCCAGGGCGTGATCAAGTTCGTGGGCCACGACCGGTTGCCGCAGCCGCTGCGCCCCGATGAGGTCAACCGGCTTCTCGGCATCGCCGACGAAACCGAGAAGGAGGAACCGCGCGAGGAGATTCCGTTCCTCGTGGGGCAGGCGGTGGCGATCACCGAAGGTCCGTTCACGGACTTCAACGGAACGGTCGAAGAAGTGATGCCGGACAAGGGCAAAGTCCGGGTGTCGGTGTCGCTGTTCGGACGGCCGACGAGCGTGGAACTCGATTACCTGCAGTTGAAGGCGTACTGATCGGTAATAGTCGGCGACCACTCCGACTTTAAAGAACGCAGTGGGAGACTACCGTCGACAAGGAGTGTGAATGGCGAAGAAAGTCACCGGGTTTGTGAAGCTGCAGATCCCGGCGGGACAGGCGACTCCGGCTCCCCCGGTGGGAACGGCGCTCGGTCCGCAGGGGATCAACATCATGGCGTTCGTGAAGGAGTTCAACTCACGGACCCAGAACCAGGCGGGCATGATCCTGCCGGTCGAAGTCACGATTTTCTCGGACAAGTCCTTCACCTTCATCCTGAAGACGCCGCCCGCGGCGATTCTGCTGAAGAAGGAAGCCGGGATCGAGAAGGGCTCGGGTCAACCGAACCGCAACAAGGTGGGGAAAGTGACGCGCGCCCAGATCCGGAAGATCGCGGAGATCAAGATGCCTGACCTCAACTGCGAAACGATCGAGTCGGCCATGCAGATGGTCGCCGGCGCGGCGCGGTCGATGGGGCTGGAGGTCGTGGACTGATGCCCGAACAACTGCATGGCAAGAAGTACCGCACCGCGGAGAAGAACCGCGACGTCGCGGCATCGTATCAGGCCAAACAGGCGCTCGAGATCGTGAAGAAATCCGCATTCGCGAAGTTCGACGAGACCGTCGAAGTCGCGGTGCGCCTGGGCGTCGACCCGAAGCACGCCGACCAGGTCGTCCGCGGTACTGTCGTGCTGCCCGCCGGCACGGGCAAGAGCGTTCGCGTGCTCGTGATCGCCGGCGGCGACAAGGCGCGCGAGGCGGAGGCCGCCGGGGCCGACTTCGTCGGCGCCGACGAGTACATCCAGAAGATCAAGGACGGATGGCTCGACTTCGACGTCCTCGTCGCGACGCCGGATCAGATGGGCAAGCTCGGCCAGCTGGGCCGCGTGCTCGGTCCGCGTGGATTGATGCCGAACCCGAAGGCCGGTACCGTCACGATGGACGTCACGCGCGCGGTGCGCGAGACGAAAGCGGGCAAGATCGAATTCCGCGTAGACAAGGCCGGCAACGTGCAGGCTGCGATCGGCAAGGTCTCGTTCCCGCTCGAATCGCTGGAGACGAACTTCAACGCGTTCATGGACCAGATCGTCCGATCCAAGCCGGCGTCGTCGAAGGGCGTCTACGTCCGCAACGTCTCGGTGTCCAGCACGATGGGCCCGGGCGTGAAAGTCGATCCCAACCCCTACCGGTAACGAGCATGAAGAGACCAGAGAAAGAGCGGCTCGTCGCCGAACTCAAAGAGAAGCTCAACGGCGCGAACGCGCTGTACTACACGGACTTCACGGGTCTGAACGTGAAGCGCATGACGGACCTGCGTCGCCGGTTGCGCCGCGCGAACGTCGAGTACGTCGTGATCAAGAACACCCTCGCGTTGCGCGCGGTGAACGAGTCAGGACTCGTCGCCACGCGGCTCAAGGGTCAGACCGGACTGGTGATCGCCAGGGACGCGGTAGCCGCGGCCAAGGTGCTCGCCGAGTTCGCGAAGGAAAACGATCAGCGCCCCGCGGTGAAGGGCGGCTTGCTGGAAGGCAAGGCGCTCGACGAAGCGCAGGTCAAGCGGCTCGCGACGTTGCCGTCACGCGAGCAGATGCTGGCCGACCTGGGCGCCGGTCTGCAATCGCCGATGGCCGCCTTCGTGGGCGCGCTCAACGGCCTGCTGTACATGTTCGCTGGAGCGCTCGAAGGGCTGCGCGCGCAGAAACAGGGCGCCTAAACGAATCCCAGGCGTATCAACCGATTAACAATCCCCAGGGTTGCCTGGGATCATGAGGAGAAACGGAACAATGGCTAACGCGACGCTGAGCAAGGACGAGATTCTCGAGGCAATTGGCAACATGAGCGTCTTCGAGCTCGCCGAGCTGATCGAGGCCTTCAAGAGCAAGTTCAACGTGACCATCGCGGCCGCGCCGGTGGGTGGCGCTGCGCCCGCGGGTGGTGGCGGCGGTGGCGCCGCCGCTCCGGCCGCCGAGGAAAAGACGGAGTTCGACGTCGTCCTCAAGGATTCCGGCGCGAAGAAGATCCAGGTCATCAAGGTCGTGCGCGAGCTGACGGGTCTGGGCCTCAAGGAGGCGAAGGACCTGGTGGACGGCGCGCCACAGACCGTCAAGGCCGGCGTCTCGAAGGACGAGGCGAACAGCTTCAAGGCCAAGCTCGAAGAGCAGGGCGCCGTCGTCGAAGTGAAGTAACGAGTCGCGAGTTGCGAGTTGGGAGCCCTGACATCGGGCGCTCCCAACTCCCAACTCCCCACTCGCTACTCACTCCGACACGCGCAATGCACGCACTCCGCACCACAACCAGTCAGTTCACGGGCCAACCTGCCGACTCGCGGTCGAGCGGCAGGGCGCTCGTTTTTTCGCCTGCAGGTCCCAACCGGGTGAGACATGCCTGAATCCATTACGTCGATTTCCTTCGCCAAGCTCGAGCCGCGGATGGACATGCCGCATCTGCTCGACATCCAGACGCGCGCGTTCGAAGCGCTGTTGCAGACGGATGCCGCCGCCAACGAGCGCGAGGACATCGGACTCGAACGGGTCTTCAAGGACCTGTTTCCGATCACGGACGTCCACGAGAACTTCTCGCTGGAATTTGTCCGCTATTCTCTCGGCGAGCCGAAGTACTCCGTCGAGGAGTGCATCGAGCGCGACATGACCTATTCCGCGCCGCTCAAGGCCACCCTCCAACTCGTCATCAACGAGGTGGTCGGCGAGGTCAAGCGGCCGCGCAACATCATCGAGAAGGAGGTCTACCTCGGTGAGCTGCCGCTGCTCACGCCGCTGGGCACCTTCGTCATCAACGGCGCCGAGCGCGTCATCGTCAGCCAGCTGCACCGGTCGCCGGGCGTCGTGTTCGAGGAAGCGACGCACCCGAACGGCCAGCGGCTGATCTCGGCGCGCATCATCCCGTTCCGCGGATCGTGGGTGGAGTTCACGGTCGACATCCACGACGTGATCTACGTCCACATCGACAAGAAGAAGAAATTCCCGGCCACCGCGCTGCTCCGCGCCTTCGGCTACGGCGAGAACCGCGACATCCTGCGGCTCTTCTTCGCCGAACGCGAGCTGGATCTCACCAAGAAGCGTGAGAGCCGCACCGACGTGCGCGAGGTCATCGGCGCGATCATCGCCGAGGACATCACGCTCCGGGGCGAAGCCACGCCGGCGGACGCTCCCAAGGCGCGCACCAAGAAAGCACGGGCCGAGCGCGAGCGGGCGGAAAACGAGCTGCTGGTCAAGGAAGGCGACGAGCTCACCGAAGAGGTATTCAACCGACTCCGCCGCCAGGGCATCGACACGATCAAGGTCTTCGCGTCCTACCAGCAGGTGGACCTGCGCGACGAAGTCGACGCCATCGAGCGCGGCGAGCGCCCGGTGCGCCGCCAGCTCGCGCTCGACGTCGTCGAGGCCGACAGCGGCGAAGTGCTCGCCGAGGCCGGCCAGGTGCTCACCGACGCCGTGATCAAGAAGCTCCGCAAGCAGGAAATCACGAAGGTGCAGGTGTTCGTGACGTCCGGCCGCGCGGAATCCACGCTCATCAAGAACACGCTGGCGAAGGATCCCACGCACGCCGAGAAGGAAGCGCTGTCGCAGATCTACTCGCTGCTGCGCCCCGGCGATGCGCCGGATCTCGATACCGCGCGCCTGGCGCTCGAGCGTCTGTTCTTCAGCCCCAAGCGGTACGACCTCGGCCGCGTGGGCCGCTACAAGATCAACCAGCGGCTCGGTCTCACCACGGAGGCGTCGACGACGGTGCTCACGAAGGAGGACTTCGTGGCCATCCTGCGCTACCTCGTGGAGCTCCACGAGGGCCGCGGTCACGTGGACGACATCGACCACCTCGGCAACCGCCGCATCCGGTCCGTGGGCGAGCTGATCGCGAATCAGTTCTCGGTCGGTCTGTCCCGCATGGCGCGCCTGGTAAAGGAGCGCATGTCGATCAACACCGACCCGGAAAAAATCTCGCTCGATGATCTCGTGAACGCGCGGACAGTCTCCGCGGTGATTCAGGCGTTCTTCGGCTCGTCGCAGCTCTCGCAGTTCATGGATCAGACGAACCCGCTCGCCGAGCTGACACACAAGCGGCG
This sequence comes from Gemmatimonadaceae bacterium, assembly GCA_035248725.1. Lineage (GTDB taxonomy): Bacteria > Gemmatimonadota > Gemmatimonadetes > Gemmatimonadales > Gemmatimonadaceae > DASPMP01. The sequence continues at coordinate 48,405 of DATFHG010000080.1, forward strand.
TCTGTCGGCGCTTGGACCGGGCGGCCTCACGCGCGAGCGCGCCGGCTTCGAGGTGCGCGACGTCCACTATTCGCAGTACGGACGCATGTGCCCGATCGAGACCCCGGAAGGTCCGAACATCGGCCTGATCACGTCACTCGCGTGTTATGCGCGCGTCAATGACCTCGGGTTCGTCGAAACGCCGTACCTGATCGTGCGGAACGGCAAGGTCACCGAGGAGCTGGCGTGGCTGGATGCGAACCGTGAAGAAGACGTCACGATCGCGCAGGCCAACGCCAAGGTGAACCCGGACGGCACGTTCGTGGACGAGTATGTCCTGTGCCGTCAGCGGTCGGACTATCCGCTGCTGCCGCCGGATCGGATCGACTATATGGATGTGGCGCCGGAGCAGCTCGTCTCCATCGCGGCCGCGCTCATTCCGTTCCTCGAGCACGACGACGCGAACCGCGCCCTCATGGGCTCGAACATGCAGCGGCAGGCCGTGCCGTTGCTCAATCCCAAGACACCGCTCGTGGGCACCGGCCTCGAAGGCAAGGTCGCCCGCGACTCCGGCGCCGTCGTCATCTCCAGACGAGCCGGCGTCGTCACGCGGGTGACGGCCGACGAGATCATCGTCGACGCCGGTCCTGCGGAGCGCAAGAAAGACGAAGATCGTCCGCTGGCGCGCCTGACGCAGCACGACCGGTACCGCATCAAGAAGTACTGGAGAACGAACCAGGACACGGCGATCAACCAGCGTCCGCTGGTACGGCTGGGCCAGAAGGTGAAGGCCGGCGACATCCTCGCCGACGGCGCCGCGACCGAGAAGGGACAGCTGGCCCTCGGCTCGAATGTGACGGTCGCGTTCATGCCCTGGTACGGCCACAACTTCGAAGACGCCATCGTGCTCTCGGAGCGCCTGGTGAAGGACGATGTGTACTCGTCGATCCATATCCAGGAGCTGGAGCTGCACGTCCGCGACACGAAGCGCGGCCAGGAAGAGATCACGCGCGAAATTCCGAACGTGTCGGAAGAGGCGCTGCTCGACCTCGACGAGCGCGGCATCGTCCGCATCGGCGCGCATGTGAAGCCGGGCGACATCCTCGTCGGCAAGATCACGCCGAAGGGCGAGACGGAATTGTCCCCGGAAGAGAAGCTCCTCACCGCGATCTTCGGCGAGAAGGCGAAGGACGTGAAGGATTCGTCGCTGAAGGTGCCGCCGGGCATGGAGGGCGTCGTCATCGACGTGAAGATTTTTTCACGCGTCGAAGATCAGGTAGTGGAAAAGGACCGCGGTGAGCGCATCGGCGAAGTCCGGCGGCTCGAGGGTGAAGAGAAGCAGCGCGTCAACGAGGTCCGTGACAGCGAGCTGCTCGAGATCCTCGACGGCCAGGCGGTCGCGCTCGCGCTCAAGAGCGGCACGGTAGAAGAGGCGATTCCGGCGGGCACGAAGATCACGGCGGCGCTGCTGCGCGATCTCAAGCTGTCGCAGATCGACCTCAAGACGTTCCGCGTGGAGAACAAGCGCGTGAACGAGCGCGCCCGCGCGATCATCGATGCGTCGAACGAAGAGAAGCAGCGCATCGAAGAGCGCGCCGAGGAGCGCATCGATCGCATTCTGCAGCCGGATGAGCTGCCCCCGGGCGTCATCCAGCTGGTGAAGGTCTATCTGGCGGAGAAGCGCAAGATCTCCGTCGGCGACAAGATGGCCGGCCGCCACGGCAACAAGGGTATCGTGGCGCGCATCGTCCCCGAGGAGGACATGCCGTTCCTCCCGGACGGACGGCCGGTCGACATCGTGCTCAACCCGCTCGGCGTGCCGAGCCGCATGAACGTCGGACAGATCCTCGAGACCCACCTCGGGTGGGCCGCGCGTATCCTCGGCTTCTACGCGAAGACGCCCGTCTTCGCGGGCGCGAGCGAGCGCGAGATCGGACTGCTGCTCAAGCTGTCCGGACTCGTGTGGGCGCGTGACGCGCTCTCGCTGCGCACGCCGGCGCCGAAAGTCACGTCGGCGAACGTGCGCCAGATCGTGGACGATCTGCGCCCGGACCGGGCGCAGGTGGAGGTCTTCGAGCGTCTCGACGAATCGACGCTCAACGATCTCGGCGGCCGTGGCATGTCGCAGGATACGCGCGACGTCTTCCACGCGGTGCGCGACTATCTGGTCGCTGCCGCGAAGGAGCTGGCCGAACGCGAGTCCACCGAAGTCGAGAACCAGCTCGGCTTCCACAACGCCGAGCACGAGGATCTCAGCAACTCGCGCAAGGCGGAATACAAGCAGGCGGTGAAGCAGCTCGAGAAGCGGTCTGGTCTCGATGCCGCCGACCGGCTCGAGGAGCTGGAGCTGCCGGCGCTCAGCAGCATGCTGGGCAAGAAATCCGAGGGTGACGTGGACGCCGCGGCGTCGGAGCTGATGCGCCTGGCGGGCTTGTCGTCCTACGGCAAAGTGCGTCTGCGCGACGGCCGCAGCGGCGAGCGCTTCGCGTTCCCGGTCACGGTCGGCGAGATCTACATGCTGAAGCTCTCGCACCTCGTGGACGACAAGATCCACGCGCGCAGCATCGGCCCGTACTCGCTGGTCACGCAGCAGCCGCTCGCCGGCAAGGCGCAGTTCGGCGGCCAGCGGTTCGGCGAGATGGAAGTGTGGGCGCTGGAAGCGTACGGCGCCGCGCACGTCCTGCAGGAGATCCTCACGGTCAAGTCGGACGACGTGAACGGCAGAAGCCGCGTCTACGAGGCGATCGTAAAGGGTCAGAACCTGCCGGAGCCGGGCATCCCCGAATCCTTCAACGTGCTCGTGAAGGAGCTGCAGGCGCTCGGGCTGAAGGTGACGATGGGTCAGAGTGGCGACGAATTCTCAGGCGACGGCAACGGCGCAAATCGCGTCGGGACGCCGACCGGAGGCGAGGAATAAATCATGATTGATTTCCGTAGCGTACGCGAAAGCCGCGCGTCGGCGTTCGACTTCATCCAGGTGCGGATCGCCTCCCCGGAGGAGATCCGTGGCCCGAAGGATCCCAAGGAGCGCGAGCGTGTCGAGCTCCAGGGACTCCGGACGTGGTGGTCCTGGGGCGAAGTCACGAAGCCCGAGACCATCAACTACCGCTCGTTCAAGCCGGAGAAGGACGGCCTCTTCTGCGAGCGCATCTTCGGTCCGGTCAAGGACTGGGAGTGTCACTGCGGCAAGTACAAGCGCATCCGCTATCGCGGGGTGATCTGCGATCGCTGCGGCGTCGAGGTCACCTTGTCGAAGGTGCGACGCGAGCGTATGGGCCACATCGAGCTCGCGGTGCCGGTCGCGCACATCTGGTTCTTCAAGACCCTGCCCAGCCCGATGGGCAACCTGCTCGACATCACGCTGCGTGATCTCGAGAAGGTCATCTACTACTCGAACTACGTCGTCATCGAGCCGGGTGACCAGGACGTCCAGGTCAATCAGCTGCTCGACGAGGACGAGTACCTGACGCTGCGTTCCAAGGCGAAGGAGGAGGGCGACCATGCCTTCGTCGCCGACATCGGCGCGCCGGCGGTGCGCGAACTGTTGCGGCGGCTCGACGTGGACAAGCTGGCCGACGAGCTGCGCAAGCAGGTGGCCGACGAGTCGTCGCAGCATCGCAAGAAAATGCTGCTCAAGCGGCTCAAGATCGTCGACGCATTCCGCAATTCCGGCGAGAGCGGCGACGTGCGCAACCGCCCGGAGTGGATGATCCTGGACGTGATCCCGGTGATCCCGCCCGACCTGCGTCCGCTCGTGCCGCTCGACGGCGGCCGCTTCGCGACGTCGGACCTGAACGATCTCTATCGCCGCGTCATCAACCGGAACAACCGGCTGCAGAAGCTGATCATGCATCGCGCTCCGGAAGTCATCCTCCGGAACGAGAAGCGCATGTTGCAGGAGGCGGTGGACGCGCTGTTCGACAACGGCCGCCGCTCCAAGGCGATCCGGGGTCGCGGCAAGCGTCCGCTCAAGTCGCTCAGCGACATGCTCAAGGGCAAGCAGGGCCGGTTCCGTCAGAACCTGCTCGGTAAGCGCGTCGATTACTCCGGCCGTTCGGTCATCGTCGTCGGCCCGGAGCTCAAGCTGCACCAGTGCGGCCTGCCGAAGCTGATGGCGCTGGAGCTCTTCAAGCCGTTCATCATCCACAAGCTCGTGGAGAAGGGGATCGCCGAGACGGTGAAGCGCGCGAAGAAGATCGTCGAGCGCGAGTCGCCGGAGGTGTACGAGATCCTCGAAGAGATCATCCGTGACCATCCGGTGCTCCTCAACCGCGCGCCGACGCTGCATCGCCTGGGCATCCAGGCGTTCGAGCCGGTACTCGTGGAAGGAAAGGCCATCCGCATCCATCCATTGGTCTGCGCGGCGTTCAACGCGGACTTCGACGGCGACCAGATGGCGGTGCACGTGCCGCTGTCATTCGAGGCACAGCTCGAGAGCCGGCTGTTGATGCTCTCGTCGAACAACATCCTGAAGCCGTCGGACGGACGCCCGGTCGCAGAGCCCAGCCAGGACATCGTGCTCGGCTGCTACTTCGCGACCAAGGCGCCGGCGGATTTCGCCCAGGCCAACCCGCAGCGTCGCATCACGGACGTGAGCGAGGTGGAGATGCTCGTCGGTACCGGCGGGCTCGCGCTCACCACGCCCGTGCTGTTCTGGGCGCGTGACGGCGAAGGCGAGTACAGCTGGGTGAAGACGACGGCCGGCCGCGTGCTGTTCAACGCGATCGTGCCAGCGGAGCTCGGCTACAAGAACCACGACATGAAGAAGAAGGCGCTCTCGGAGCTCGTCTTCGAGTGCTATCGCCAGGTGGGGCTCGCCGCGACCGTGAACTTCCTCGACCGACTGAAGGAGTTCGGCTTCCACAACGCCACGCGAGGCGGCGTGTCGATCGGCATCGAAGACCTCGAGATCCCAGGCGACAAGCAGACGCTGCTCACCGAAGCCGAAGAGCGTGTCACGCGCTTCCAGCGCGCGTACGCCACCGGCAACATCACCAACGGCGAGCGCTACAACAAAGTCATCGACACCTGGACGCACGCCAATTCGGATATCGCCGACGCGATGGTCAAGGCCATGGCGCGGTCGAAGGGCGGCTTCAACCCGGTGTTCATGATGTTCGATTCAGGCTCGCGTGGCTCACGCGACCAGATTCGTCAGCTCGCCGGCATGCGCGGCCTGATGGCCAAGCCGCAGAAGAAGCTCACCGGCGGCATCGGCGAGATCATCGAAAGCCCGATCAAGTCGAACTTCCGTGAGGGTCTCTCCGTGCTCGAGTACTTCATCTCGACGCACGGTGCGAGAAAGGGTCTGGCTGACACCGCGCTCAAGACGGCGGATGCCGGCTACCTGACGCGTCGACTCGTGGACGTGGCCCAGGACGTCACGATCACCGAAGAGGACTGCGGCACCATCCAGGGCCTCGAGATCGCGGCGCTGAAGGAAGGCGAGGACGTGATCGAGCCGCTGGCAGAGCGTATCGTCGGCAACGTCGCGGCGGACGCCATCGAGGATCCGCACCAGCGCGACGAGGCCGGACGGCCGCTCGTGCTGGCGGAAGCGGGCGATCTGATCGACGAAGACATGGCGCGCGACATCGAGGAGTCCGGGATCGAGTCGGTGAAGATCCGCTCGGTGCTCACGTGCGAGGCGAAGCGCGGTCTCTGCCGCATGTGCTACGGCCGCAACCTGGCCACCATGTCCATGGTGGACCTGGGCGAAGCCGTCGGCATCATCGCGGCGCAGTCGATCGGTGAACCGGGCACGCAGCTCACGCTGCGCACGTTCCACATCGGTGGAACGGCCGCTCGTATCGCCGAGCAGACGGCGCGCAAGTCGAAGCTCGACGGCGTCGTGGAGTTCGGCGACCGTCTGGTCGTGGTGAAGAGCAACGAGGGACAGAACATCGTCACCTCGTACGAGGGCGAGATCCTCATCAAGTCCTCCACCGCCAAGGACGCCGCCGTCGGCGCGCGTCTCGCGGTGCCGCTCGGCGCCATCATGATGATCAAGGACGGTGAGTCGGTGAAGCGCGATCAGGTGATCTTCACCTGGGACCCGTACACCACGCCGATCATCGCGGACGTGGAAGGCACCGTGCGGTTCGTCGACATCGTGGACGACGAGTCCGTGGCCGAGGAGCTGGACGAGCTCACCGGTCTGCGGCAGCGCGTCATCATCGAGGACCGTGAGAAAAAGCTGCACCCGCACATCGAGATCGTGCAGGAGAAGGGTGGCAAGGAGCGCCGCGTGCGCGACTTCATCATCCCCGCGGGCGCGCAGCTCACGGTGGAGGACGGACAGAAGATCGGCGCGGGCACCACGCTCGCGAAGATCGGCCGCGAAGCGTACAAGACGCGCGACATCACGGGCGGTCTGCCGCGTGTCGCGGAGCTGTTCGAGGCGCGGCGTCCCAAGGATCCGGCCACGATCTCGGAGATCGACGGCGTCGTCCGGTTCGGCGACATCAAGCGCGGCAAGCGCGAGATCTTCGTCCATCCGGTGTCGGGCGGTGGCGCCATCGAGGAAGGTGCCGAGCCGCGCCTGTACGAGGTCCCCGCGGGCAAGCACTTGCGGGTGCACGAGGGCGACCGCGTGCGCGCCGGCGACCGTCTGTCCGAGGGGCCGGTGAACCCGCACGACATCCTGCAGATTCGTGGCCCCCGCGCCGTTCAGGAATACCTCCTGAACGAAGTGCAGGAGGTCTACCGCCTGCAGGGCGTGAAGATCAACGACAAGCACATCGGCGTCATCGTGCGTCAGATGCTGCAGAAGGTGCGCGTGCTCGAGCCGGGGGACACGGAGTTCCTCGAGGGCGAGCATGTGGACAAGCAGGTCTTCCGCGGAGAGAACGATCGGGCCAAGAAGAAGAAGCAGGCCCCGTCGAAGGCCGAGCCGTTGCTGTTGGGAATCACGAAAGCATCGCTCACGACGCAGTCGTTCATCTCGGCGGCGTCGTTCCAGGAGACCACGCGCGTGCTGACCGACGCGGCCATCCGCGGCGCGAAGGACGACCTGCTGGGTCTCAAGGAGAACATCATCATCGGCCACCTGATCCCGGCCGGTACGGGTATGTACCGGTACCAGGAAGTGGAGATGGAGGATCTGCAGCTGCCGGAAGGCTTCGAGCCGCTGCCGCTTCCGACGGAACCCGTGGGCGCACCCGCACTTCCGAGCGCCTTCGTGGAATCGGGATTTCCGTTCGGCGATGAGTGAGACCTGAGCACGCCTTCCGGATGTAGAAACGCCCTAACGACGATGCGTCGTTAGGGCGTTCTTCTTTTCGAGCGCTGCCAGTCGATGTGACGCTCTAGTGACCGCCAAGCTGCAGGCCCGCGCCGAGGCGCACGCCTCTCACTTCCTCTGGCGTCGATCCGAGGATCACCGAATTTCCGTTCTGATCCTTTCGCACGGCCTGGCCGGTGAAGACCTCGGTGCGATACCCGAGCTGCACGAAGAGCGGCACCATGGGGATGCGGTAGAGCAATGAGGCCTCACCCTCCATGCCGTTCTTGACCTTTTCCTTGATCTCGCCCGCGGGCAGATACACGGCGGCGGAAATGTTCGTTCGGAGACCCGTCCCGCCAATCGATAGCGTACTCGAGAGGCCGGCCAGCCCCATGTCGAACTGGCTGGGCGACGTCGCGTTCAGGTCGCTCCACAGCGCGCGTCGCTGGGCGCCGACCATGATCGAGAAGGCCGGCGGAAACAGGTACAGTCGCGCGTCAGCGCTCGTGAGATGCGGCTGGTCGCCGTACGTGCCCGTCATGGACCGGAAGCTCAAGCCGATGGCAGCAGCGCGCAGCAACACGTCCACGCCCTGAATCGAGCCGGTCTCGGTCGACACGTTGTTGGAGAAATCGTACGAGTGATCGCCATTGATCATGAAGCCGCTCACGCGCAGCTCCGCCTTGGTTCCCGATGGCTTGGCGCCCGCCGGTGCAGTGGGTGCCGGAACTCCCTGTGCACCAAGTGCGGTAGCGGTGGCGAGGGCCAGCGAGACGAGGATCGAGCGCATCAGCGCGCCTCCGAATTGAAGTAGAACGTGGCCTTGTAGTCGGTGACGCGGCGACGATTCTCCGTCTGCGCGTCAGCGAAGCTCTTTTGCACCGCGGCGACATACGCCTTGTTCGCGGCAATGTTGCCCGGAATGGACCGGCCGCGATCGAGGAAGCCCGCGGCGACAGTGCCGGCGGCCAGCATGCCGCCGATGGCGACGCCCTTCGAGTCCGCAGCGACGTTGGTCTTGATGTTCTCGTCGTCGGCGCGCAGGGACGACGCAAGTGCATACGCCGCTGCACCGACGAGCACCGCGGGCACGATGCTCTTCGCACCGTACCGCGGCGTCTTCTCCGGCAGGAGCTTGGACGAGTCGACCTTCGTGGTCGCGTTGACGAAGTCGAGCGACGGTGCGACGACGCGCGCTTCGTAGCGGACGGTGACCGTGTCGTGATTCACCGCGTCGACGCCCGTGACGATGACCGAATACTCGCCGGTGTTGAACAGCGGGCGATCATTGCGCATCGCGCCGAACGTGAACTGACCGGTGGTCGAGACCGGAAGTGAGTCCATGACCGCGGCGCTGCCACCGGACGCCGGCATGATGGTCATCTGGAAGGTGCCTGGACGGCTGCTGCGCACGCTGACGTGCGCCGTACCCTGCGGTCCGATGACTTCCTGCGTGTTGTCGGCGGTGACTTCGAGCCCGAACGTCGTGCGGCGCGCTTCCTCCACCAGCGAATCGAGGCCCGCCCACGTCAGCTCCTGCGGCATCTTGAGGCCGAGGTTCGTGCGCACGATCTGCTTCAGCGTCGACAGTGCGACGGCGCGCCGCTGCGAGTTGGGGTCGTCCGGATACGCGGCGGCTGCCAGCACCATCAGCGCCTGTGTGCGCTGTCCCGACGTGATGCGCGGGCCGACCGCCAGGACCTGCCGCGCGAGCGAATCCGCTCGTGTGTACTGGAGGTCGTTGTACGCGTCCATCGCACGCTTGAGCAGGTCGTCGATGGGCGACGCCTGTTGCTTTACCTGTGCGGACAACGGCGTCGCGGCGATCGCTAGGGCGAGCGGCAGTGCCCAATTCAGCGCCGCGGCGAAACATCTCTTCATTTGCTGCACCTCGGGTTACGAAAACCGACACGAATCGAGTCGGCTGCTTGAGTGACGACGGTCGAGTCCCACGCCGTGCACCCGTCCGCGCGAACGGACAGCTGCACGTCCTTGCCGGGCGGAACGAGCACCACCCGCAGTCCCTGAATCACACCCTGCGGCTGGCCGTCCACGTACAACACGGAGCCCGGAATCCGCGAGCCCAGCAGAACCTTCGCAGGCTGCGCGGCGCGCACCACGAACGAGAACAGCGAATCCAGGCCCGGCCACGAGAGGTCGCGCGGGATCCCCTGCGTCGCCCCGAGCTCGACGAGCTGCTTGATGACGGTGATCGCGCTGTCGGGATGCTGTTCCGGCTGTTCGTCCGGATAGGAGGCAGCAGCCACCAGCTGAAGCGCGTCGACGCGCTGCTGCTTGGTGAGAAGGCTGCCGAGCAGGAGTACGCGCCGGCCGATGGAGTCCGCTTCGTGATAGCGCAGGTCGTTCAGCGAATTGCGGCCGCGCACCATCATCTCGGTGACGAGCGAGCTGCCCTGCGGCACCTGAGCGCGTGCGGGGACGGACGCCACCAGCAGCAGCGCGCCCGCGACGACCGCGCGATGCAATGCGACGCGTCTCATGGACACTTGGCGAAGCGCCGGCCGATGGTATTGGTGGACCCCGGAGCGAGCGTAACGGTGGTATCCCACGCCTGACAGCCGTCGGCGCGGATCTCCAGCTTCACAGGCTTGCCGGCGGGCACGGTCACGACGCGTACGGCGGAGATGAGCGCATCCATGTGATCGTCGACGTACAGGCCGGCACCGGGCGTTGGGCTGCCGATGCGAATCGTCGCGGTCTGGGGTTCCGCGGGCGCCTGCACGACGGGCGCCGGTGCCGCAGCCTGAACTGCACTTTGAACGGCTGCCGTCTCCTTCTTTGCCGGAGCGGACTTGGCCGCCTTCTGCTCGGCGAGGCGAATGCTGTCGGCGATGTGCTTCTCGCGCTTTTTCGCCGTGGCTGCCGCAACGGCGCCAATACTGTCCGCGATGTGTTTTTCGAGTGCCTTGCGCACCGAGTCCGCCTGCGCGATCGAGTCCGCTTGCGCGCGTGCCGCCGCAGACTCGGCGACGGATGGCCTACCGGAATCGGTCGCGGGTGCGGCCGATGCCGCCTGCTGCGTCACGACGGTGGCGGCGGCCCTCTTTTGAGCGTTCACGTACTGCATGCCGAAATAGCCGCCACCAGCGAGGACCACGACTGCAGCCGCCGCCATCCATTTACCGGCACCGCTCTTCGCGGGCTCCGGCGCGGTGGGCCGCTTGCGCATCGGCTTCACCGCCGGCTGTTCTGCTATCGTCGCCGCGGGTGATGGCCGCTTTTTCTGCACGGGGATGGGGCTCATCGGCACGCTCATCCGCACTTTCTTCTGCGGTCCGCTCTTCGCGAGGTCGATCATCTGCGTGCGGACAACGTCCCCTTCCTTCTTCGACGGCGGGGCACCAAGCGCGTGGATCGCCGAGTCCAGGTCCGGAAATCGCTCCGCTGGGTCCTTCGCCATCATCTTTCGAACGACCTCGACCACGTGCTCCGGCACTTCCGGATTCACTTTGCGCAGGTCGGGCACCTGCTCGAACAGATGCTGAGTGATGATTTCCGCATAGGTGCCGCCGTCGAAGGGCTTCTTGCCCGCGAGCATTTCGTACGCGACGACGCCCAGGGAGTACTGATCCGACAGCCCCGTGACCGCCTTGTTGTGGAACTGCTCGGGGCTCATGTAGTGCGGTGTGCCGATCGCGGTGCCGGTCGCGGTGAGGTTCTGCGCTTCCTGCACTTTCGCGATGCCGAAGTCCGTGACGATCGCCCAGCCATCTTCATCGATCATGATGTTGGCGGGCTTGATGTCGCGGTGGATGACGTGCTTGCGGTGCGCGTAGTCGAGCGCGCTCCCCACCTGGCCGAGGATGGTCTGCGTCATCGGCAGGGGGACGTGACCCTTGTCGTTGATCACCGACTCGAGCGAGCGTCCCTCGATGAACTTCATGACGAAGTAGACGAGCGTCTTCGTCTCCTTGACCGTGTAGATCTGGATGATGTGCGGATGATTCAGCGCCGCGGCGGTTTGGGCTTCGCGCTTGAAGCGCGCCACCATGCCCTCACGCGACACGAGCTCCGGCAGCATCGTCTTGATCGCCACCTTGCGGTTGAGCGCGAGGTCGAGCCCGAGGTAAACGGCCGCCATGCCGCCGCGCCCCAGCTCGCCGTACACGTCGTACTCGCCGAGCGTCGCTTCACTGAGAAGCTGGCCGAGCGTGTCCGCGTGTGGATCCATCTCGACGGCGATCGTGCCGCCGAGTGGACCGGGATCGGATTGGTTCCAGACGCCCGAGATGTCATTGCCGCAGTTCGCGCAGAACTTCGCGCCGGACGCGATGGGTTGACGACACTTGGGACAGGCTGCGGATGTAGTCGGAGTCATGCGATTTGCCTCCCCGCCTTCGATGACGGGATGAGCACGGTCACGGCGCGTATGCCTGTACGGTGTTCAACGGGCCAGCAATGCCATAGCCACCAGCGACGATGATGTTTCCGGCCAGGACACCGATGCCCATGGTTTCGCGAACGCTGGTCATGTCGGTTCCGGTCGTCCAGGTGTTCGACGCCGGGTCATAGATGTCCACGCGCGCCATGTCGTTCGATCCATCGGAGCCGCCAAAGACGTAGAGCTTGCCGTTGAGCGATGCCGCGGAAGCGCCGGCGCGCGATACGGGAAGCGGAGCTGACGTCGTCCAGCTGTTGGTTGCGGGATCGTAGACGTCGACCGCGGCCGTCACCGCGGACGCGGTCCCATCGAAGCCGCCAGCGACGTACAGCTTTCCGTTGACCACAGCGACCGCCGGGAATCCGTGCGAGTTCGGTGCGGAGGCAAGCGTGGCCCACGTGTTCGTCGCGGGGTCGTACGAATACAGCAGGTTGCGGTATCCGGAGTTCCCGTCGCAACCGGAGAAGACGTACATCTTGCCGCCGATCACGCCCGATCCACCACAACCGCTCAGGGACGGCATGGTGGCCCCGGTGGTCCAGCTGTCCGTTGCCGCGCTGTAGATGAACAGCGTGTTCGTCGGCAGATTGGCGCTGGCCGTGACACCGCCCGCGACATACAGCTTGCCATTGATGCTGCTGCCGCCGCTCATCCAATAGCGGCCGACCGGCATGCTCGCGCCGAAGGTCCACGTGTTCGTCGCGGGGTGGTAGATCTGGAGCGACGGATCCTCGGCGGTGGCATTCGCTCCGCTCGCCACATACAGCAAGCCATTGATCGTATCAGCCGCCGGAGAGCTGCGTCCCTGCGGCATGTCCTGCAGCCCAGTCCACGTATTTGCCGTGGCGATGTTGAACGGCCTGCTGGTGCCGTCCGTCAATCCTGATGCCTGCGCGACGAGGGTATAACCCACTCCCGCGTTGTCGATGGACACGCTGTCGAACGTGACCAGGCCGTTCGCCGCCGCCTTGCTGACGACGCCTCCGAGGGTCGCACCACCGGTGTTGTTTCCGAACACCAGCGTGACGACGTTCGTCGCGCTCGTATCCACATTCCCGAAGGCGTCTTCGATCGCGACCTGCAGCGCCGGGCTAATGAACGCCCCGGGCGCCGCGGACATCGGATTCACCTGGAACGCCAGCTTCGCCGCGGCACCGGGTGTGCCGGTCGCGACGAACGTGGTGGACACCGAATCAGGCGCGGTCGCCGTGAGCGAATTGAAGCCGGCAGTGTCGCCGAGCTGCCACGCGTCCACGGTCGCTCGACCGTTGATGTCCGTCACCTTGACCGGTCCCGTGACGACGCCGTGGCCCGCGGCGACCTGGAACGTGATGCTCGCATTCGCAACCAGCGTCCCGCCCGAATCCGTGGCCGTGACTTGAGGCGCCACGCCGACCTGCGTCCCAACCGTCGTGCTCTGACTGTCCGAAGCGGCGAGCTTCGTCAGTGTGGCGACGACCTGGGAGACGCTCACGCTCGTCGTGCGGGATACCGTGTCCGATGTAACGGTGATGATGGCCGTCGGATTGAACGACCGCACGCGCAGCAAACCGGTCGTGCCGTCGATCTCGAGTTGCGTGGAGTCGCTCGACTGCCAGTGCAACGACGGGTTCACGATGATCGAATCGGCCACATCGCGAGCGACGACGGGAATATGGCGTCCACCGTTCGGGCACGTCCCGTTGCAGACGGCGTTGGCCACGTACGGCGACGTGAGGAATGCGAGGCTCTTGGTGACCTGGCGAACCTTCACGAGCACGCTGTCCTTCAGATTGTCGAAGAGCGCGATCACGTACGCCTTTCCCGGAGCCTTCGCGACGACATTCAGTGCGTTCACGGCGACGATCGTCGACGCAGTGCCACCGCTGTCGTGCGCTGTCAGACTCGCGCTGCTGATCGCCGGCCCTGCCAGATTGTCGTGGATGTTCGTCCCGCGCACCACGACGGACCGCGACATACCGAGGCCGGGAATCGAGTCGATCGGCGCGACACGGATGTTCTTGAAGTGCACGCGCAGTGTGTGCGAGGCGACGACGCCGGTATCGAGCTCCGGCGCCAGCAGGCGCGCGGTGATGGTCGCCAATCCAACGCCGACGCCGCGCATCAAGCCAGTCACGCTATCGACCGCAACGACGGACGGGTTGCTCGAGCTCCACCGCTGCACCGTGTGACTCAAGTCCGCAGACCCTGCGTCGACGTCCAGGTGCAGCGAGTCGCCAAGGATCAGGGCCGTGTCACCCTGAATGGCGAGCGTGATCTCCGACTGGTTCGCCGAGCTTTTCGGGCTGGTGATCTTGTCGAGATCGCAGGTGGCGAAGACGACGATGCTGGCGACAGCGACGACTGCAGGGGCGACGCGCTGCGTCACGCGACGAAAAGAACGCATGATTCTTTTTTTGAGGGTGCTTCGTGCGACAAACGGCAGGAGTGCGACGGTCGATTGCCTGGGAACAATCGGCCTATCACAAGGCGGGGCTAATATTTGGCCGCGCTCGCCCCGCCGCAATACTTATGGAATAGCCGCTGCACGGCTGCGTACGATATCTGACTGTTCAACCCTCAGGCGCGCCGGCGAGCCATCCGTTTACCGCCTGCTGAGCTCGTTTTTGGCGTCCGGGGGCAGCAGGCTGAGGACCTTGGCCATGGGTACCGCGAAGCTGATTCCCGTGCCGCCGACCAGCGCCTCCCGATGCACCGCGACCACGTCGCCCGATTCGCTGAAAATCGGACTGCCGCTGGCGCCCACGACGGTCATCATGTTCAGCTGCACGAAGTCCGGCGCGACCTTGCTGAAGATGCCCGCCGTCATCGACGTGCGGACGGTCGTCGTGGTCTTGTTGTCGAACGCCAGCTCCGTCGAATACGGGAACCCGATCAGGGCGGCGGCCGCACCCTGCTGGGCCGTCTTGCCGTCCCAATCGATCTTGTCGATGTGCGGGCCCGTATAGTTGGGAATCTTGACGATGGCGATGTCGGCGTCCGACCCCGACCCGAGAGCAACGACGTCCACTTTCGTCTCGAGATTGAAGGCATGGTCCGCCATGGCGATGTAGATCGGCGAGTGCACCGCGCCATTGCGGTCGGTGACGACATGACGATTAGTCACGAGGTACCCGGACGGCGTGATCACGAATCCTGATCCCGCCTTGAGCGAGTCGTTGCCCTGGGTGCCTCCAAAGAAAAAGAACAGAAGTCCCACCGCGCCCTGATTCCGCTGCGCGATCTGCGCGAGCGTGGCACCACCGCCGCGCACGGCGCGTACCTGTGCCTCCACCTCGTTCGCGTGATCCTCGGCGGCGCGCAATGCGCGGCGAAGCGAATCCAGGGAAGCACGGGAGCCGCCATCCCCCGCCTGCGCCTTGCTCACTTCGGCACGGAGCCGCGTCATCTCCTCCTCGGCTCTGTGGCGGGCGGAGTCGCCCGATGCGAGCTGCTGGTCGAGGGACTGCCGCGCGCGCACGAGCGCTTGTTCGAGCAGGCCGGTGCGTCGCGACGCGTCCGCGAGCGCTTCACGCAGCGAGTCCAGCACCGCGCGCGGGGCGCTGGACGCGCGGGCGGAGTCGAACGACGCACGCAGGCGATCGGCTTCGGCGGCGGCCGCTTTGCGAATGGAATCCGATCGCGCCTCGAACTTCGACCGTTCCGCGGCGATGCGATTCTCGCTCTGCGCCACGCGCCACTGCGTGACGCCGAGCAGGAGGCTCGCGATGATGACCGTGGTGGCGACGCTCGCCCAGACGATGACGCGCACGCGCTTCGCGCTCTTCTTCGACATGTCCTCGAGGACGTCCTTGAAGAAGGCGGTGCGGCCGGCACCGGCGAAGCTGCGTCGCGCCAGCTTCGTGGCCGGACCCATGGACTTCACCTTCGCGCGCTCTGGTGGAACCGGAGGGGACGTCGGTGGCTCGTTCGTGAGACGCGCGGCCGGCTGCGGCGAGCGCCGCACGGGTTTCGCTTCGGCGGGCGTGCTGAGCGTCTCCTGCGCACCGCCGCTCGGCGCCGGATCGGGCGTCTGGCCGCGGACGATATGGAGATCCTCGATGGCGAAGGTCGGTCCGCCGGAGCCGAGCATGATCAAGTCGCCGCGCACCGCGCCATGCGGCGCATCGATGCGTTTGCCATTGACGAAGGTGCCGTTCCGGCTTCCAATATCCCGAACGACGACACCGCCGTCGGCAATGGCGATCTCGGCGTGCTGACGCGATACCGAGGCCCCCTGCTCGGGCGGAACCTGCACGTTACACTCGGGCGAGCGTCCGATCTTCACGCTCTGCGCCCGGACCTCGAATTCCTGGTTCGAATTCGTCGCGCGCAGCTTCACCTGAACGAGCCAGTCCGGCGCGGGGCTCATGGGCTCCGTGCTTTCTTCCACCCGGAGACCGGCACGCACCGCGTCCGAGCGCCGCATCGCGGACGTCTCCACGACTGCGGGCGCGGCCGACGGAGCGCTGGCCGGCGGCGGCGGCGCGGCCGGCCGGTTGAGATCCGGGGGCTCCAGCACCGTTTCCGCCACGCGCCGCGATTCGAGGCCCAGCACGCGATAGCGCGGCCCGGATTCACCGAGGCCGATCACCTGGCCCACGCGTACCGCGTGGCGCTGTCCCTGCTGCAGCCGCTCGTCGTCGAGGATGGTGCCATTGCGACTCGTGTCCTCGACCCACCAGGTGTTGTCCTGGAAAAAAATCCGCGCATGGCGCGCGGACACGACCTTGCTGTTCGGTCCCTCGATGACAAATGACGACGACGGATCTCGGCCGATGGTGGCTTCGACGTCCGGGTGCGTGAACGTCTTATCCGTGTCGAGCTCTTTGAGGACGATGCGGGGCATGGGGCGGGGACGACGGACTGCGGCGTGCGCGATCGACGGCGAAGCCGCACGCGCTCCGAAGATGACGCGGGGATCGCCCTTCGGCCAGTGACGACTTCGTAACCTTGACGCCCCGAGAGCCGGTTTCGACACTTGCCCATGATCCCGACCGGCGTGCTCGAGGCGGCGCTCGGCGCGGCCGCCGCGGTTGCCGTGGTTGCGCTCATCCGCCGGCAGGCCCGGCGGTTCGGCGCCCGCACGTTGCTGCGGCGTCGCGCCCGCGTCGATCGGTTCAAGCTGGCCAGTCGCACGCACGTGCGTGCGGAGCTGCTGCGGGACGTCGCCATCGCCGACGCCGTACGTGAACACGCACGCGAGCACGACACCAGCGAAGCCGCCGCCTGGCAGCGCGTGGACGCCTACGTCCATGAGATCGTGCCGTTCTTCAACGTGATCGCCTATTTCGGCGTCGGGTTGTCCGTCGCCCGTGCGATTCTGAATGTTTTCTATAAGATCACGGTCGATTTCGAGAACCGCGCGGCTTTGCAGCGGGTGCCGAAGAACGCCGTGCTGGTGTACCTGATGAACCACCGTTCCAACGCCGACTACGTGCTCGTCGGCTACGCGCTCTCGGGGCAGGTCGCGATCTCGTATGCGGTGGGTGAATGGGCGCGCGCCTTCCCGCTCGAACATCTCTTCAAGGCGTTCGGTGCGTATTTCGTGCGTCGCCGGTACCGCGAGCATCTATACCACACCGTGCTCGAGCGGTACGTGCAACTCATCACGCGACGCGGAGTGACGCAGGGAATCTTCCTCGAGGGCGGCCTCACGCGTGACGGCAAGCTGCGACCGCCGAAAATCGGCCTGCTGGACTATGTCCTCGGAATCGCGCGTGAGCCCGAGTACCGCTCGCGCATGTACATCGTGCCGGTGGCGGTGAATTACGACCGCGTGCTGGAAGACAGGTCGCTCCTGCTGGAGCTTGCCGCCAGCGAAGGCCGCGCACGACCTTCCCGGCTGAGCCAGCTTGGCGACGTTTGCCGCTTCATTATATGGAATACGGGCAGGGCCCTGACGCGGCGGTGGAAGCGGTACGGCCGTGCGGCCGTGCTCGTCGGCGCACCAATGCCGCTCGCGTCATGGTTCGAGACCGAGGCCGGTTTGTTCGAGCTGCCCCGACACGAGCGGCTCGCCCGGGTTCAACTCTTGTGCGACGGCGTGATGGAACGGATCGGGGTGCTGATCCCCGTGACCGCTGTGCCGCTCGCGTGTGCCGCGATTCAGAGCTTCGACAGCGACTTCATTTCTCGCGAGCAGTTGATCAACCGCATGGCCGAGATGCGCGACGTGCTGGTGGAGCTGAACGCGCGCGTTCTGCGGGCCGATCACGACATCGAGGAGACGTTCGAGCGCGCGTGGCGGATGCTGGACATGCGGCGAATCCTGGCTGAAACCGGCGGAGGCTACGCGGTGCTGCCGCGGGGCCGGCCGCTGGTGACGTATTATGCGAATTCGATCGCGCACCTGCTCGGGCCGTTCGCGAATGCGGTGCGACGTCGAGACAGTCTGGCCGGCCACACCCTCGCCCTGGCCGATGGACGGTGGGGCGGTTGACCGAAACGCCGTAAGTGGCCGGTTGACCGGCACTTCGACTTCCAGTACTTTGCAAGGCTCTATCGCTCCCCGCAGGCGGGGAGTGTCGTTTTTTCTGCTGACTCCCGAATGCCGACCATCAATCAGCTCGTCCGGCGGAGTCGCCGTGACGTGTCCAAGAAGGAAAAGTCGCCGGCGCTCAAGTCGAACCCGTTCCGCCGCGGTGTGTGCACGCGCGTGTATACGACGACGCCCAAGAAGCCGAACTCCGCGCTGCGGAAGGTGGCGAAGGTGCGTTTGACGAACGGCTTCGAAGTGATCGCCTACATCCCCGGTGAA
Source organism: Gemmatimonadaceae bacterium (assembly GCA_035248725.1). Taxonomy (GTDB): domain Bacteria; phylum Gemmatimonadota; class Gemmatimonadetes; order Gemmatimonadales; family Gemmatimonadaceae; genus DASPMP01. The sequence goes on from DATFHG010000080.1 coordinate 66,750, forward strand.
GGTCACAACCTGCAGGAGCACTCGATCGTGCTCGTGCGCGGTGGCCGAGTGAAGGATCTGCCGGGCGTGCGCTACCATATCGTACGCGGAACGCTCGACGCGTCGGGCGTGCAGGGCCGCAACAAGAGCCGCTCCAAGTACGGGACCAAGAAGCCGAAGGCGGGTGCCAAGTGAGCCGTCGCAAGACCGCAGTGAAGCGTCCCGTCCTCGCGGACGCGCGCTACGACAGCCAGACCGTTTCGAAGTTCATCAACGTGCTCATGTATCAGGGCAAGAAGTCCACGGCGGAGCGGATGTTCTACGAGGCGATGGACCTCGTGGAGTCGCGCACCAGCCAGCCCGGCGTGAACGTGTTCAAGCAGGCGCTGGCGAACCTGAAGCCCGTGGTCGAGGTGAAGAGCCGTCGCGTGGGCGGTGCCACCTACCAGGTGCCGGTGGAAGTACGCCCCGAGCGCCGGACCGCGCTGGCGATGCGCTGGCTGATCCAGTACTCGCGCGAGCGCGGCGAGAAGTCGATGTCGGAGAAGCTCGCCGCCGAGATCATCTCCGCGAGCAAGGGCGAAGGGAACGCGATCAAAAAGAAGGAAGACACGCACCGCATGGCTGACGCGAACAAGGCGTTCGCGCACTACCGTTGGTAGCAGGGCTTCAATAAATTGACGTGGCTACGGCGGATTTTTGCCGTAGCCGAGTATCCGGAGAATCAGTAGCACCAAGCCCGGTGAACTGCGCGCCGGCACTTATGGGCTCATCCGATAGAGAGATGAGGGTAGCTGTAACCGGCTGAACGCTCCCGTCGAGCGGAACGCTCCCGAAAAGCACACGCAGGACAATCAAACGCCGAAGGCGTTTGTCCCGAGCATCTGCGAGGGACGTCGACTTCTTCGGTGCGCCTTGGGTCCCCAACCGCGCTACAGTGGCGGCTGCACCCGGCGATGGCGGATGGATACCGGCTCCTGCTGGAGCGCTGGTCCACCCGCGTTTTCGTTGCTCAAAACGTTTTTTCTGACCGATACATGGCTCGCACGACCCCACTCGATCGCTATCGCAACATCGGCATCATGGCCCACATCGATGCCGGGAAGACGACTACGACCGAGCGCATCCTGTACTACACGGGCAAGGCCCACAAAATCGGCGAGGTGCATGAAGGCACCGCGACGATGGACTGGATGGAGCAGGAGCAGGAGCGCGGCATCACCATCACGTCGGCGGCGACCACCGCGTTCTGGACGCGCAACGGCATCGAGTACCGCATCAACATCATCGACACGCCTGGTCACGTCGACTTCACGGTCGAGGTGGAGCGCTCGCTGCGCGTGCTGGACGGCGCGGTCACGCTGCTCGACTCCGTCGCCGGCGTCGAGCCGCAGACGGAGACGGTGTGGCGCCAGGCGGACCGGTACGGCGTTCCGCGGTTGATCTTCGCGAACAAGATGGATCGCGTCGGCGCGGACTTCGACCGCTGCATGACGATGATCCGCGCGCGTCTCGCGAAGCACGCGTATCCAATCCAGCTCCCGGTCGGCTCCGGTGAGCTGTTCACGGGACACATCGACGTCATCGAGCGGAAGCAGTACATCTTCGACGAAGAGACGCTCGGCAAGAAGTTCGAGGTCGTCGAGGTGCCGGCCGAATACAAGGATGCCGTCGAGCAGGCCCGCCACGATGTGATCGATCACGCCGTCGCGTCCGCGCACGACGATGCGCTGATGGAGAAGTATCTCGGCGGCGACGAGCTGACGAACGACGAGATCCGCAAGGCCATCCGGACGGCGACCGTCACCGGGCAGATGATCCCGGTGCTGTGCGGCGCGTCGTTCAAGAACAAGGGTGTGCAGGCGCTGCTGGATGCGGTCATCGATTTCCTGCCGGCGCCGGTGGACATCCAGGCCATCAAGGGCCACCTGCCGCATCAGGACGAGCACTTCGAGGAGCGTCCCGTGGCGGACGATGCGCCGTTCGCGGCGCTGGCGTTCAAGATCGCGACGGACCCGTTCGTCGGAAAACTGACCTTCTTCCGCGTCTACTCGGGCGTGCTGAAGACGGGATCGTACGTGTACAACTCGACGAAGGACAAGCGCGAGCGCGTCGGCCGTCTGCTGCAGATGCATGCCAACAAGCGCGACGAGATCGAGGAAGTGCGCGCCGGCGACATCGCGGCGGCGATCGGGTTGCGCGACACGCGCACGGGCGACACGATGTGCGACGACAACCACCCGATCATTCTCGAGGCGATGAAGTTCCCGGCGCCCGTGATCGACGTGGCGATCGAGCCCAAGACGAAGGCGGACCAGGACAAGCTCGGCATCGCGCTCGCGAAGCTCTCGGAAGAGGATCCGACGTTCCGCGTGCACACGGACGCCGAGACGTCGCAGACGATCATCTCCGGGATGGGCGAGCTCCATCTCGAGATCATCGTCGACCGCATGATGCGCGAGTTCAAGGTGGACGCGAACATCGGCCGCCCGCAGGTGGCCTATCGCGAGACCATCCGGAAGCGCGTTGAGAAGGTGGAGGGCAAGTTCATCCGCCAGTCCGGCGGCAAGGGCCAGTACGGCCACGTGGTGATCAACCTCGAGCCGTCGGGGCCCGGCGCGGGCTTCGTGTTCGAGGACAAGATCGTGGGCGGCGTGATCCCGCGTGAGTACATCGGCCCGGTGGAGCAGGGCATCAAGGAAGCGCTGGAGAACGGCGTCCTCGCCGGCTACCCGATGGTCGACGTCAAGGTGGAGCTGGTGTACGGCTCGTACCACGAGGTGGACTCGAGCGAAATCGCGTTCAAGATCGCGGGCTCGATGGCCGTGAAGGAGGGCGCGAAGCGCGCCAACCCGGTGCTCCTCGAGCCGCTGATGAACGTCGAAGTGGTGGTGCCCGAGGCGTACATGGGCGACGTGCTGGGCGATCTCTCGTCCCGGCGCGGCAAGATCGGCGGGATGACACAGCGGGGCGAGGCGCAGGTGATCGCCGCGACGGTGCCGCTCTCCGAGATGTTCGGTTACTCAACGAAGCTGCGGTCGATGTCGCAGGGCCGCGCCGTGTACTCCATGGAGTTCGCGCATTACGAGGAAGTGCCGAAGAGCAAGGCGGAAGAGATCATTTCGAAGGTCAAGGCGTAGTTCAGAAAGTTCAGAATCCACATAGACAGGAAACGACAATGGCGAAGGCGAAATTCGAGCGCACGAAGCCGCACGTGAACGTCGGCACGATCGGTCACGTCGACCACGGCAAGACCACGTTGACGGCGGCCCTCACCAAGGTCTCGGCCGACAAGGGCTGGGGGAACAAGTACGTCCCGTACGATGAAGTGGCGAAGGCCTCCGAATCGCAGGGTCGTCGCGACGCGACGAAGATCCTGACGATCGCCACGTCGCACGTGGAGTACGAGTCGAACAAGCGCCACTACGCGCACGTCGACTGCCCGGGCCACGCCGACTACGTCAAGAACATGATCACGGGCGC
>DATFHG010000081.1:0-4153 GCA_035248725.1 Gemmatimonadaceae bacterium
GGAGTTGCCTGAAAATCATGCCTCTGCTCCTGTGGTTTCCGTGCGCACGTCGCGTCGCCAGCCAGGGATGCCGTCCGCGAGACGCCGTGCGTGCAGGCCGCGCTTCCGCAGCAGCGTCACCGCCTCAACGGCGTATACGCAGTACCTGCCACGGCAGTAGGCGATGACCTCTCCCTTCTTTGCTGGGGGCGCACGACCACGCCTGAGCTGGTCGATGGGCATCGAGAGCGCGCCGGGGATGTGACCGGTCTCGTATTCCTCGCGCGGCCGTACGTCGATGACGGTCACGTCGCCATCGCGCATGCGGCGTTGCAGCTCACGCGCGGAAATCGGCTCGAGCTCGTCGCGACTGTCGAGGTACACCTGCGTCACCCGCTCGACCTCCGCGAGGCGGCCATGGGCTACACGCTGAAGCTGGTCGATGAGACCGCGTACATCCTCGTCCGCCAGGCGATAGTACACATGCTGAGCGTCCTTCCGGGTCTCGACGAGCCGGGCAGCGCGCAACGCTCTGAGGTGCGCGCTGGTGTTCTTGATCGGTGTCGCGGTCAGTGCAGCGAGCTCCGCGACCGTGCGCTCACTCTGGCCAAGAAGGTCCAGGATCTCGATGCGCCTGGGCGTGGACACGGCGTGGCCGATGCGCGCGAACTGCGCGTACACGGCGTCCTTGAACTCTCGGTGGGCAGGTGTCCGCATGTGTCTTCTAGTGTTCTAACGTCCGTTAGAATATGAGCCGCGCTGCACTCTGTCAAGCATTGTCGACGTGCCGAGGGCACCGCGGGCCGGCAAGCAAAAAATCCCGCGCCGACACGACGTCGGCGCGGGACTTTGAATTGAGCGGATGGGGAGAGATTCGAACTCTCGAGTGGGTTTAACCCCACCACACGCTTTCCAGGCGTGCGCCTTAAGCCACTCGGCCACCCATCCAATGCATCACAAAATAATCCCGGCGCAGATGCTTCGCTGCGCTCAGGATGGCGGGAGTGCAGATCCCTCGCTCCGCTCGGGATGACAAAGGGCCGCGCTCGGGGTGACTCACGGCTGCCGTTCGGGAGGACAAAGAAAGGGCCCCGCCGCGTATGCGACGGGACCCTCTTACGACGAGCGAAATCAGTACGTGAACGTCGTGATCGTCGTGCCCGAACCCGAACCGCCGTTGTCGCCGGTACCGGTGAACGTTCCGTTGAACGTCTGCGTCGCGTGACCCTTCACCTGCACGGTGACGACATAGGTCGTCGAGCCGCTGATGTTGCAGCTGTCCCAGTAGTCCACGCGCACCGTGTACGTGCCGTGCGGCGGGGTCACATTGGGATACGTGATGTTCTCGTTGTTCTTGTTGTCGATGCTGCACCCGGCGTTCGAATCGAGATCGAGCGATCCGCCCGCGGCCGACTGATCGTTGCCGTAGAAGATCTCTTCGCCACCCGGCTCCAGGAGATGCAGGTCCACGTCCGTCGCGGTATTCCACGATACGCTGACCTGGATGTCACCCGTGCCGACCTGGATGATCGTGACGGGCTCGGTGTCGAACGCGCCGACGCCGGCGCCCGTGCCCGCGGCGTATTGAACCGTGAAGCTCTGCTGCGGCAGGTTCTGCGCGAGCGTCAACGTCACATTCTGGCTCGTGGTGCTCGGAACCGTGAGGTCCCAGTACCCATCCACGCCAGCGATGGCCACCACCACGTGCGTGAAGGCGCTCCCGCTGCTGAGGTTGCGCAGCGCGCTGCCGCCCAGGATCATCGCGGAGTTGCCGGACACGGTGACCACAGGTCCTGAGCCGTCGCTGGGCACGTCGCCGGAGTGGAAGCTGGCGCTGCCGCCGGTGGCCGCCGCCACGCCGGTGATGTAGTCACGAATGTCGTTCGAGGGTGCCGTGCTGTCGCTGCAGCTCGCCCCGCCAATCAGGACGATCGCGGCGGGGAGAGCAAGCGTGCGAACGAATGACCGCATGGAGGCTCCGTCAGATAAAGGGAAAATGAACGTAGCAAGCGGGCCAGAAAACGGAAACCTCGCCCGCGCAAACGCGCGAGCGAGGTTCATTTCGTGCCATGGGTCACGGACAGGGAGAGATTCGAACTCTCGATACCGGGTTCACCGGTATGCCGGTTTTCGAGACCGGTGCCTTCAGCCACTCGGCCACCTGTCCAGGAGCCGTAAAGCTAATGGGAGTACGCCGCTGTCACACCGGAGTGCCGTCAGGCGACGCGCGACGCTGCGCGAAGAAGTCGCGGAGCAGTGCAGCGCACTCGTCCGCTCGCACGCCGCCGAGCACCTCGGCGCGATGGTTGAGGCGCGCGTGGCGCACGATGTCGCCCAGCGAGCCCACCATGCCGGCCTTTTCGTCCCACGCCCCGAAGACGAGGCGGTCCAGCCGCGCCAGGACAACGGCGCCAGCGCACATCGCGCACGGCTCCAGCGTTACGTACAACGTGCAGCCGGTGAGTCGCCATGAGCCGACTGCCTGCGCTGCCGCGCGGATAGCCAGCACCTCGGCGTGCCCGGTGGGATCCTGATCGCGCAGCGTGCGGTTCGACGCGGCGGCGATGACCTTGCCGCCGTTCACCACGACCGCGCCGACGGGAACGTCCGCCTCGCGCTCGGCTTCCCGCGCCTGCTCGAGCGCGGCACCGAGCCAGTGCGCGTCGTCGTCGCGTGCGCTCAAGTCAGGCGCCGACCGTCACCGCGCCGGCCGCCTTCTCCATTCTCAGGCCGCCGCCGCCGTCGGGCCGGATCACGACGTGGTCGCCCTCTCCGAAGCGTCCCTCCAGCACCGCCATCGCCAGCGGATTCTGAATCATCCGCTGGATGGTGCGCTTGAGCGGCCGCGCGCCGAACGCGGCGTCGTACCCCTCTTCGGCGATGAGCTGCTTCGCGTCGGGCGTCACCTCGACGGTGATCTTCTTGTCGCGCAGCAGCCGCTCGAGCCCCTTGAGCTGGAGATCCACGATCTTGCCGATCTCGTCGACGCCGAGCGGACGGAAGATGATGATGTCGTCGACGCGATTGAGGAATTCGGGTTTGAAATCGCGGCGCAGCTCGGTCATCACCTGCGTCTCGACCAGCGCCCAGTCGTCCTTCGCGTGCTCGAGGATGAAATGGCTGCCGACGTTCGACGTCATGATGATCACGGTGTTGCGGAAATCCACCGTGCGCCCCTGCGAATCCGTGAGCCGTCCGTCGTCGAGAATCTGCAGCAGGATGTTGAACACATCGGGGTGCGCCTTCTCGATCTCGTCGAAGAGCACGACCGAATACGGGCGGCGACGCACCGCCTCCGTCAGCTGCCCACCCTCCTCGTAGCCCACGTATCCGGGGGGCGCGCCGATGAGCCGGGCGACGGCGTGCTTCTCCATGTACTCCGACATGTCGATGCGCACCATCGCGTGCTCGTCGTCGAAGAGAAATTCCGCGAGCGCGCGCGCGGTCTCGGTCTTCCCCACGCCCGTGGGCCCCAGAAAGATGAACGAGCCGATCGGCCGATTGGGGTCTTGCAGTCCCGCGCGCGAGCGGCGCACCGCGTTCGCGACGGCTTCGACGGCCTCCGTCTGCCCGATCACGCGCCGCGCCAGCTCCTGATCCAGCTTCGTGAGCCGCTCGCGTTCGCTCTCGAGCATGCGGGTGACGGGAATTCCCGTCCACCGCGCGACGATCTCGGCGATGTCCTCGGCGGTCACCTCTTCCTTGAGGAAATGCGCCTTGCCGTCGGCGCTCGCGAGCTGTTTCTCCGCCTCCTGCATCTTGCGCTGCAGCTCTGGAATGGTGCCGTAGGTGATCTCGGCCGCCTTCTGCAGGTCGCCGCGACGCGTGGCCTGATCGGCTTCGACTTTCGCCTGGTCGATTTCCTGTTTGATCTTGCCGACGGCGCCGAGCGTGTCCTTCTCGCGCTGCCACTGGGCTTTCATCCCCGCCGAGCGCTCGCGGAGTTCCGCGAGCTCCTTCTCGATCGCCTTGCGCCGCTCGACGGCGGACTTGTCCTTCTCCTTCTTCAGCGCGGTAAGCTCGATCTCCAGCTGCATCACGCGCCGCTCGACCTCGTCGATCTCCTGGGGCATCGAGTCGATCTCGATGCGCAGGCGCGATGCGGCTTCGTCGAGCAGGTCGATGGCCTTGTCGGGAAGAAACCGGTCGCCGATGTAGCGGTGAGAGAGCGTAG
>DATFHG010000082.1:0-4797 GCA_035248725.1 Gemmatimonadaceae bacterium
CTAGGCCGCGCCGACCTTCTTGCTCGGCGTCGGCGTCGTTTCGTCCACGAGCTCCGCGCTCTGTGGCGGCGTCACCAGATCGATGCGGTTCGCCTCGATCGCCAGCGTCGGACAATGGCAGACGAAGTCTCCGTCGGCCGCCGACCACTCGACGACTTTCGTGCGCGCGAACGCCTTTCCCGTGGAGTCGAGGCCGAAGTACGTGGGCGCCAGCGCGGCACACAGACCGCACCCGATGCACTTCTCGCGAATGACGTTCAGCTCGACCCGCTTGCGCGGGAAAATGCCGCCCGGCTGCTCCATGTACGTGTCGAAATGCTCGAGCGCCTTGGCAGCTGCGCGATAGCCCTCGCGGATGTGCTGCACGCTATTCGAAAAGCTGAGCCACTCCTGCCCCACCTTGGGACGGATGAGGAGCATCGGCGGACCGCTCCACGCCGCGAGGGGGAAGCCCTGCAGCGCGTGCATCATCGTCGTGGCCGCGCGCATGTAGATCGTGGCGAAGCCTTGCTGAGCAATGCCGTGGATCATGGAGGTGTCGGAGCTGCCGACGTCCACGGCGATCACCATGTCCATGCCCAGGCCGGAAATCGCCGTCGGCATGTTGTCGATGACACCGCCGTCCACGCACATGCGACCGTCCACCTTGCCGGGCGGGAAGAAACCGGGCAGCGAGCAGGAGGCGTATACGGCGTCGCGCACGCTGACGTCGCGCAGGCCGGGCAGTCCCCACACGATCTGCGTGCCACGCTCGAGGTCCACCGTGTTCACGAGCAGCGGGGACGGCAGGTCGTTGAAGGTGCCAGCCGGAGCGATCGCGTTCGTCAGCGCACGCAGCGGCTCCTCGAGATAGATGGACTGCGACTTCATGCGGTCCATGAGCATCCCGAAGTGATTGATGCGGAAGAGATCGCGGCGCTTGAGCGATTCCGCGCGGCGTGCCAGCTCCTCCGCGGGCATGCCGCCAACGGCGGCCGCCGCGATCATCGCACCGATGCTCGTTCCGGCGTACAGCGTGGGCTTGATGCCGCGCTCCTCGAGCGCCTTGAGCACCCCGATGTGCGCGAACCCCTTGATGCCCCCGCCGCCGAGAACGAGCGCAATCCTGCGCGCCGCCGCGCCTCCGCTCGTTCTGGTTGGTGTCATCGCAAGGCCCCAAGGTCAAATGCCGTGCCGCTCAACTCCTGCTACGCTGCTGCGACGCGGAAAGGTCCCCGGGGGTAACGCGATGCACCAGGCCTATCTATGGTTGTATCCATGCGCGCATTTCTCCTCGCTTTTGCCGTCCCGGCGCTCTTGCAGGCGCAGATGGCACGTCCCGGCCGCATCACCGCGGCCGAGATCGATGGGCACCTACGCTTTCTCAGCTCCGACCTGCTGGAGGGGCGCGCGCCGGCGACGCGCGGCGGCCGTCTCGCCGCCGAGTATCTCGCGAGCCAGCTGCGCTCGTTCGGACTGAAGCCGGGCCTCGATACGTCCTTCATGCAGACGGTACCGATCGATGTTGTGACCGCCGACACGTCGACGATCCGCTTCACAGCGTCGGGCAAGGCTACCGCAACGCTGCGCTATCCGGACGACGTCGTCGCCTTCGCCGGGAGCGCGACACCCGAGAGCAGTGCGCGCGGCGAGCTGGTATTCGTCGGCTATGGCGCCGCCGCTCCGGAGTACCGGTGGGACGACTTCAAGAACATGGACGTGCGTGGCAAGGTGTTGCTCGTCCTCGTGAACGATCCGCCGGCAACGTCGGCGGAGCCGAGTCTCTTCGGTGGTCGCGCGATGACCTACTACGGGCGGTGGACGTACAAGTTCGAGGAGGCGGAGCGTCGCGGCGCGGCCGGCGCGCTCATCGTGCACACGACGGAAGCCGCGGGGTATCCGTGGCACACCGTCGTCGGATCGTGGACGGGGGAGCAGCGATTGCTTCCGCGCCCGTCGGACGCGCCGGCGCCCCTCGGCGTGCGCGGCTGGATCACGGACAGTGCGGCGGGCGCATTGCTGCGACAGGCGGGGCTTGACCTCGATCAGTTGCGCGCGCGCGCCGCGCGGCGTGACTTCCAGCCGGTCGCGACCGGTATCACCGTGGACCTCGGGTTCCGCAATCGCGTCGAACATCTCCGCAGCGAAAACGTCATCGGCGTCGTGCGCGGCAGCGATCCGAAGCTGCGCAACGAGTACGTGTTGTTCAGCGCACACTGGGATCACTTCGGCATCGGCACCCCGGTTAACGGCGATTCGATCTACAACGGCGCGGAGGACAACGCCTCCGGCACGTCGGATCTGCTCGCCGTCGCGCGCGCGGCTGCCGCTGGGCCGGCGCCGAAGCGCTCCATGATCTTCGCCTTCGTCACGGCGGAAGAATCGGGGCTGCTCGGCTCGCGGTACTTTGCCGAACATCCCACCGTGCCGATTGGCGACATCGTCGCGAACATCAACGTCGACGGCGGTAATGTGCTCGGCCGCGTCCGGGATCTCAGCGTGCTCGGCGACACCAAAAGCAGCCTCGGTCCAGCGTTGTCGTCGTACGTGCGTCCGCTGGGCATGCGGTTGTCGCCGGATCCACATCCGGAGCGCGGCTATTTCTATCGCTCCGACCATTTCTCGTTCGCCAAGATGGGCGTGCCGTCGGTGTCGATCGGCGCGGGGAACGATTACGTCGGCCGGCCCGCCGGGTGGGGGGAGCAGCAGGGCGAGGACTACACCGCGCATCGCTACCACCAGCCATCCGACGAGTACCGTCCCGACTTCGATCTGAGCGGCGCCGTGCAGCTCTCCGACATCGTGCTCGGGTTCGGGCGTGCCGTGGCGAACGCCACGCGTGTGCCGACGTGGAACACGGACGCGGAGTTCCGCGCGATCCGGAAGCCGATCACCGAATGAGGCGCGGGCCGGGAGAGGCGGGACTCGTCCGCGCTCTCGGCGTGTGGGGGCTGGCTGCATCGATCGTGAACATCACGATCGGGGGCGGCATCTTCGTGGCGCCCGGCGTGCCCGACATCGCCGGCCGACTGGGTGCCGCGGCGCCGGTGGCGTACATCGTGTGCGCGATCGCGATGGCGTTCGTCGTGCTCTGCTTCGCCGAAGCGGGCAGTCGCGTCGCACTCACCGGCGGACCGTACGCGTACGTGGAGCGTGCGTTCGGCGGCTTCGCCGGGTTCGCCGTGGGGTGGATGCTCTGGGTGACGGCGACGATCGCCACGGCGGCGGTCGGCACCATCTTCGCCGACGGCGTGCAGCGGCTGTTTCCCGCACATCCGCTGTCGAATCGCACGACGGTGCTCGCGCTGGTGTTCGGGACGGTGGCCGTGATCAACGTGTTCGGCGTGCGCGCCGGCTCGCGGCTCAACGTGGCGTCGACCATCGCAAAGCTGATCCCGCTCGCGATTCTGATCGTCATCGCGCTGCCCCACGTGCAGCGCGCGAATCTGCGCTGGACGTCGGTGCCCACGCCGCAGGCGGTGGGACGTGCGTCCATCACGCTCATCTTCATCTTCGCGGGCATCGAGTCCGCGCTGGTGCCAAGCGGCGAAGTGCGCGAGCCGGCGCGGTCGGTGCCGCGCGCCGTGATGCTCGCCCTCGTGACGGTGACGCTGGTGTACATGCTGATCCAGCTCATCGCGCAGGGGGTGCTCGGTGCGTCGTTGTCGGGACGTCCGACGCCGCTCGTCGACGTGGCGGACGCGGTCATGGGCCCGGCGGGCGCCGCGTTGCTGGGCGTCGCCGTCGTGCTGTCGACGTTCGGCTACCTCTGCGGGATGATCCTCGCCGCGCCGCGCGCGCTCTTCGCGTTCGCGCGCGACGGCGTGCTGCCGCTGACCCTGTCGAACGTCCACGAGCGCTACCACACGCCGTGGATCGCGATCATCGTGCAGACGGCGCTGTGTCTCACGCTCGCCATCTCCACCGGTTTTCAGCCGCTCGTCATTCTGGCCAATGTATCCGTGTTGTTCGTCTACTTCGGGTGCGCGGCGGCCGCCTGGCAGCTGCGGCGTCGCGGCATTCGGGACGACACGTCCGCGCCGTTGACGGCCTTGCCCGGCAGCCGGTACGCGCCCGCGCTCGCGATGCTCATCATCATCGCACTGCTGTTGCCGGTCACGCGACGTGAGTGGCTCGTCGCGGGCACGTGCCTCGCCATCGGCATCGTGCTGTACATCATCTCGCTGCTTCCCACGCGCGGGATGCGTCGCGCGCCACTGCTGACGCGCCGGCCGTGATTCCCGACCCGCTCCTCGCGTATCGCGGCGAGTTCCCGATTCTGGAGCGCACGACCTATCTGGTGTCGAACTCGCTCGGCGCGATGCCGCGAACGGTCGCGGATCGCCTCGCGGAGTACGCGGAGACCTGGGCGACGCTCGGCGTGCGCGCGTGGTCGCGCGGCTGGTGGGAGCTTCCCGTCAGGGCGGGGGACGAGATCGCGCCGCTGATCGGCGCGGGTGACGGCGAAGTCGTCATGGTGCCCAACGTGACCGGAGCGCAAGCGGAAGTGTTGTCGTCGCTCGACTATCCCACGACGCGCAACCGCATCGTGATGACGGAACTGGATTTTCCGTCGGTGCGTTACGTCTACGATGCGCTGGCAACGCGACTCGGGGCCGAGATCGTCGTGGTGGCCGGCGCCGACGACGGAGTGGGGCTCGACATCGATCGTTTGCTCGCGGCCATCGATACGCGCACGCGTCTCGTCTCCATCTCGCACGTGCTCTTCAGGTCGGCGTTCATCGTGGATGTCGCAGCGGTCTGCCGGCGTGCGCACGACGTCGGCGCGCTCGTCTGCCTCGATTCCTTCCACGCGGT
>DATFHG010000083.1:0-16944 GCA_035248725.1 Gemmatimonadaceae bacterium
CGCGATGGGGTTCTGTCTCTTCGGCAATGTGGCGATCGCCGCGCACTACGCGCGGGTAAAGCACGGGCTCGAGCGCGTGCTGATCGTCGACTGGGACGTGCATCACGGCAACGGCACGCAGGCGCTCGTCGAGGACACGGCGGACATCCGCTTCGTGTCGATGCACCAGTGGCCGTGGTATCCGGGCACCGGCGCGGCGGCCGACCGCGGCCCGCATCAGAACGTGTGGAACGTCCCCATGCGCGCGCTCCTGCCCGCCGAGGACTACGTGAGCGCGCTGCTGTCCGCGATCGATGATGCCGCGAAAGGGTTCACGCCCGATCTCGTGTTGGTCTCCGCCGGCTTCGATTCCATGCGCGGTGATCCACTGGGCGGCTTCACGCTGGAGCGCGAGCATTTCGCGCACCTCACCACCGAGCTGGTGTCGCGTGCGCGCCAATGGTGCAAGGGGCGCCTCGTCAGCGCGCTCGAGGGTGGGTATGATCCCGAGCGCCTGGGACAGGCGTGTGTCACGCATATGCGGGCGCTGGGTGAAATGGCTACCTTCGGGGCATGACGGCGCCCGCGCCCGCCACGCCCGCCGCGCCCGCGGCTCCGGCCTCCGAGCACACCCGTCCCGCGATCTATTTCACGGACCAGGACGGGACGCTGCGGCGCGATCTGAGCATTGCCGAGATCGCCGACGTCCTGAAGAGTGGCACCGGGCAGCTCTGGATGGACATGCGCGTCACCAGCCGCACATGCATCGCCATGCTCGACAACGTCTTCCAGTTCCATCCGCTGGCGGTGGAGGACGCGCTCAATCCGATGAGCCGCGTGAAGGTCGACGAGTATCCCGGCTTCCTCTTCGCCATCATTCGTGGCCTCCGTCTGCGCCAGGAAACCGAGGACCCGTACGACATCGAGACGTTCAACCTGTCGTTCTTCCTCGGTGCGAACTATCTCGTCACCGTGCACGGCGGCCAGTCGCCCGCGTTCGCGACGGTGGGCGAGCGCGTGGATCGCCATCCGGACGTGTTGCAGCGCGGTGTCGAGCGCGTCATGCACGCGATCATGGACGCCTCCGTGGACGCGTACTTCCCGCTGCTCGACCAGATCGACGAATTCGTCGATGGGCTGGAGGCGCGCGTCTTCGAGCACTTCGACAACAGCGCGCTCCACGACATCTTCGAGGTGAAGCGCCTCGTGCTCTCGCTGCGCCGACATCTCGCGCCGCAGCGCGAAGTGTTCAACGTGCTCACCAACCGGCCCACGCCGCTGCTCGCGCCCGAAGTGCAGGTGTACTTCCGCGACGTGTACGACCACATGCTGCGCATCAACGACTCGCTCGAGACGTACCGCGAGCTCCTGAGCAGCACGCTCGACTCATATCTCACGCAGGTGTCCAACCGGCTCGGCGCCATCACCAAGACGCTGTCCGTGATCGCCACGCTGAGCATCCCGTTCGTCGTCATCTCGGGCATGTGGGGGATGAACTTCCGCCACATCCCCTGGTCGGACGAGCCGAATGCGTTCTGGCACATGCTCTGGCTGCAGCTCGGTCTCGGCGCGGTGCTCGTGGCCTGGTTCCGCTGGCGGAAATACATCTGATGTCGCTCCGCGTGTACGGCGTCGTCATGCAGGACGGGCAGGGACCGCTCAAGCTCCCCGCCGGCGTACGCCTGCACCCGCTGCGCGAGCTCGCGGCGCTGGTGGAAGAGGGCGACTACAGCGTGCGAGACGTCGGCACGCCGGAGGTCGAGCGCCACGTGTCGGTGATCGAGACGGTCTTCGGACAGGACGCCGTGCTCCCGACGCCTGTCGGTACCGTCTTCCGGTCCGCCGAAGTGCTGCAGCGCTGGATGGAGCTGCACTACGTCGCGCTGAGCGACGCGCTGGCATGGGTGGAGAATCGTGTCGCGGCCCGCGTCCACGTGCGCCGCGCCACGGCTGAGGCGGCAGAGCGCGAGTCGAACTCCGACCTCACGGCGATCGCGGGCGAGGTCGTGCGCGGCCTGCGCCGCGGCGCCGTGGCGTCGGTACCGCTGAGGCACGAAGACGACTCACCGATCCTGCTCAGCAATGGCTTCCTCGTCGAGTCGGAACTCTGGCGTGAATTCCAGGAGGCGGTGACCGAGGAGCGGGAGCGACATCCAGCGCTCATCATCGAGATCACCGGGCCCTGGCCGCCGTACGATTTCGTGCGGCTCCAGTTCGGGAGCTGACGTGTTCTGTCCCGAGTGCGGCACCTGGAACCGCGGGTCGGCAGCGACATGCTCGCGCTGCAACGCGAAGCTGCCCGACGTCAACCGTGGCTCCGAGAAGCCCGACGAGGAGATCACGCAGCTGCGCCACGTCACGGGCAGCCGCTATCGCGTGCTGCGGCGTCTCGGTGGCGGCGGCATGGCGTCCGTGTACCTCGCCGAGCACGCGCACCTCGAGCGGCCGGTGGTGCTCAAGGTGCTGCACGGCCATCTGGCGAAGGATCCGGAGATGCTCGAGCGCTTCCGGCGCGAGGCGCGCGCGGCGTCGCAGCTCGTGCACCCGAACGTGGTGCCCATCCTCGATGCCGGTGAAGCCGAGGGCGTGCTGTACACCGTGATGCCGTACATGCCCGGCGGTTCGTTCGCCGACCGCATCGCCCAGGGCGCCCAACCCCCCGTGGAAGTCGCGTCCGTGGTGGCGCAGGCAGCGACGGCGCTCGATTACGCACACCGGCGCGGCGTCGTCCACCGCGACGTCAAACCGGACAACATCCTGTTCGACGAAGACGGTCATGCGCTGATGACGGACTTCGGCATCGCCGAAGCGCGCTTTCACGGACGGCTCACCGCGAGCGGTCGCGCGATGGGCACGCCGCACTACATGTCGCCCGAGCAGGCGATGGGCAAGCTCGTGGACGGCCGCGCCGACGTGTACTCGCTCGGCATCGTCATGTACGAGGGCCTCGTGAGCTTTCCGCCCTTCGACGGCCCGGACGCGTTCGCGGTCGGCTACAAGCAGGTCCATGAAGCGCCCGTGAGCCCGACGCAGGTGAGCTCGGAGGTTCCAGGGGCGCTCGCGGACATCGTCATGCGCTGTCTCGCGAAGCCACCCGCCGAGCGCTACGCGACCGGGAACGATCTCGCCGACGCCCTGATCGCGTGGATTGCGTCTACGGGCGAGGCCGGTCCGCTCATTCGCGCACCCTGGACAGCCCGCCATGTGACGCCCTCCGGCGCGCGGTAATTTCCGGACCACATGAAGCTGCTGCACAATCGCTACACGATTCATCCGCGCGTCCCGTTCGCCATCGCGCGCAGCAGCGAGACCGCCTACGATCGCGTCCGGGTGCGTCTGGTGGACGACGCCGGAATCGAAGGGTGGGGCGAGGCCGCGCCGAACAAGTTCTACGCCGAGAGCGCGGACACGGTCGAGGCGGCGCTCATTCCGCTCGCAGCAATGGTCGAGCGGGGCACGAGCATCGACTCGCTGCGCGTCATCGACTCGCTCGAGGAACAGATGCGGACGTCTGTACGGGGTGCCGCGTCCGCGCGATCGGCCGTGAGCGCGGCGGCCCACGACCTCCTGGGGAAGAAGCTCGGCAAGCCGCTCTTCGAGCTGCTCGGCCTCGAGCCCATGCACGCGCCACCATCCAGCTTCACCATCGTCATCACGCACGACGAGACGGAGCTGATCCGTCGCGTGGAGGACGCGCGCCGCTATCCGATCCTCAAGGTGAAGCTTGGCAGCGATCGCGACGACTGGATCGTGAAAACCGTACGGCGCGCGGCGCCGGGCAAGCTGCTGCGCGCCGACGCCAATACGGCGTGGACCCTGGATCGGGCGCGCAGCATGACGCGCCTGCTCGCCGACAATGGGTTCGAGCTCGTCGAGCAGCCGCTCGCGCGCGACGACATCGACGGATTGCGCGCGCTCACGCGCGAGTCGCCCATCCCGGTGATCGCCGACGAGTCGTGCCTGACCGCGACGGACATTCCGGCTCTCGACGGCGCGGTAAACGGCATCAACATCAAGCTCTCCAAATGCGGAGGGCTCGCCGAGGCAGCGCGGATGGCGCACGAAGCCAGGCGTCGCGAGATGCGCGTGATGCTCGGCTGCATGGTGGAATCGAGCCTCGGCATCACCGCGATGGCGCATCTCGCGCCGCTCGCGAACTACGCAGACCTCGACGGCGCCGCGCTTCTGCGCGACGACCCGTTCGTGGGCGCGACGATCGACGACGGCCTGATTCGGCTGCCGGCTACCCCCGGGCTGGGAGTTAGACTCAGAGCCTAGTGCTCCCGCTCATCTCCGTCGCCGTCCCGCTTCCGTTCTTCAAGCCGCTCACGTACGCCGTTCCCCTCGCGCTGCGCTCCCGCGCGGTGGTGGGCAGTCGCGTGGTCGTCCCCGTGCGCGGGCGTCGCGAGATCGGATTCGTGCTCGGCGACGGCACCGTGAAGGAGGGCGTGTCCGCGAAGGAGATCCTCGATGCGCCCGACGACGCCCCCGTCCTCGATCGGGACCTCCTCGAGCTGTGTTCGTGGATCGCGGAGTACTACGTCGCGCCGATCGGCGTCGTCCTTCGCTCGGCGTTGCCGGCAGCGCTCACCGGCCCCGAGACGCCGGTCCCGCAGCAGAAGACGCGTCGTCGCGCCACGATCGTGCGCGCGATCCCGACGCTGCTGGAGCGCGACACCACGTTCGCGCGCGCGAAGAAGCAGCGCGAGCTGTACGAGCTCATCGAATCGCTTGGCGGCAGCGCGCCCGTGGAGCTCCTGCTGGAGCGGATGTCATTCTCGCCTACGGTGCTGAACGGCCTGACCGAGCGCGGCGTGGTGCGCATCGATGATGAGGTGGTGTCGCGCGATCCGTTCGCTGCTCGTGCGCCGGTGCCGCATACGCCGCATCGCGCCACCGCGCAGCAGCAGTTGGCCATCGACGCGCTGACTGACGCCGCGCCGGGAGACGTCTTCCTGCTCCACGGCGTGACTGGCAGCGGCAAGACGCTCGTGTATCTCGAGCTGTTGCGAACAGTGGTGAACGAGCGGGGCCAATCCGCCATCGTGCTCGTTCCGGAGATCGCATTGACGCCGCAGACTGTCGGGCGCTTCCGCGCCGTGTTCGGCGACAAGGTTGCGGTGCTGCACAGCGCACTCTCGGACGGCGAACGCTACGACGCATGGCTGGCGCTGCGCCGCGGGGAGAAGCGCATCGCCGTGGGCGCACGGTCAGCGATCTTCGCTCCACTCCGCGATCTCGGCGCCATCATCCTCGACGAGGAGCACGAGACGAGCTACAAGCAGGGCGAGTCGCCGCGCTATCATGCGCGTGAAGTAGCCATCGTGCGGGCGCGCGCGCAGGGCGCCGTGGTGGTCCTGGGCAGCGCGACGCCGAGTCTGGAGAGCTGGTCGAACGCAAGCGCGAAGAAGTTCGGCTTGCTCTCGCTCCCCGAGCGCGTGGGGCAGGGACGGTTGCCCGCGGTGCACGTGGTGGACATGCGAGTCCCGAAGGACCAGAAGCTGCCGACGCAGCCGACGACGGCGGACGAGCTGGCGCGGCTGGTGTTGAGCGAACCCCTCGAGGCGGCGCTCCGTGCGCGCGTCGAGCGCGGCGAGCAAGCCATCCTGCTCCTCAATCGGCGCGGCTACGCGTCGTTCGTGCAGTGCGCCCAGTGCGGCGAGGTGGAGACGTGCCCGAACTGCAGCATCACGCTCACGTATCACCGCGCGCCCGAGCGGCTCGTCTGTCACTACTGTCAGCACGCCGAGGAGAGGCGCGAGCGCTGCAGGCGCTGCGGCGGCCAGGTGCTGCGGCAGCGCGGGCTGGGGACGCAGCAGGTGGAGCGCATCCTTGGCGAGCGACTTCCGGCGGCGCGCATCGCGCGGATGGATGTGGACACGACGTCCGGGAAGTGGGCGCACGCGGACATCCTCGATCGCGTGGCGCGGCACGAGGTGGACGTGCTGCTCGGCACGCAGATGATCGCGAAGGGCCTCGATTTTCCCAACGTCACGCTCGTGGGCGTGGTGGACGCCGACGTCGGCATCAACCTCCCTGATTTTCGCGCGAGCGAACGATGCTTCCAGCTGCTCAGCCAGGTCGCCGGTCGCGCCGGTCGCGGGCCGAAGGGCGGCGAGGTGTTCATCCAGACGCGTGTGCCTTCCCATCATGCGGTGCGTTGCGCCGTCGAGCATGACTACGAGCGATTCGTCACGCGCGAGATCCAGAACCGCCAGGACCCGCCGTATCCCCCGTCCACGCGGTTGGTGAACGTGGTGTTCAGCGGCACGCGCGAGGAGGACACGGCGGATCTGGCGATCGCCGCCGCCGACCGCATCCGTGCTCTGCTCGGAAAGCGGCCCGAGTTCGAGGTGACCATCGTCGGGCCCGCGAAGTGCCCGATCGAGCGGATCAAGAATCGTTGGCGCTGGCATCTCATGCTCAAGTCGCGGCGAGCGGCGCAGCTCACGCGCGTCGCGCGACATCTGGCCGAGCGAGTGCCCGTCGCGGGGAAGGGCCAGCTTCGTATCACCGTGGATAGAGATCCCGTGTCGCTGCTCTGAAACGATGCGACTGACGCGGGCGCTGCGACACCGGAACTACCGCCTGTTCTTCAGCGGGCAGAGCGTGAGCCTCGTGGGCACGTGGATCACGCGCGTGGCGACGAGCTGGCTCGTGTACCGGCTGACCGGCTCGGCGCTGCTGCTCGGCATCGTGGGCTTCTGCGGCCAGATCCCGACACTGCTGCTCGCGCCCTTCGCGGGCGTGCTCGTGGACCGATGGGACCGCCATCGCATTCTGGTGTGGACGCAGGCGCTGTCCGCGCTCCAGTCGCTGGGCCTCGCGATTCCGACACTCATGGGCGTGATCACCGTGCCCGAGGTGCTCGCGCTGCAGCTGGCGCAGGGCGTGATCAACGCGTTCGACACGCCGGCGCGCCAGGCGTTCGTCGTCCACATGATCGAGGAGCGGGAGGACCTGTCGAATGCCATCGCGCTCAACTCCACGATGGTGAACGCGAGCCGCATCGTCGGCCCGTCCATCGGCGGCATCATCATCGCGGCGGTGGGTGAGGGTTGGTGCTTCATGATCGACGCCGTCTCGTACATCGCCGTCATCGCATCGCTGCTGATGATGCGCGATGTCCGCACGGACACGGCCCGGCGCGGCGGGAGCATGCTCGAGGAGCTGCGGCACGGCTTCACGTATGTCACGAGCTTCGCGCCCGTGCGGTCGTCGCTCGTGCTGCTGGCGCTGGTGAGCATGATGGGGATGCCGTACACCGTGCTGATGCCCGCGGTGGCGTCCAAGGTGCTGCACGGCGGCGCCCACACGCTCGGCTTTCTCATGACCGCCTCGGGCGTCGGCGCACTCATCGGCGCGCTGTACCTAGCGTCGCGTCGCTCGGTTCTGGGTCTTGGGCGCGCGATGTGGGTGGCGACGAGCACCTTCGGTATCGGCCTGATCGCGTTCGGCCTGTCGCGGTGGTTCTGGCTCTCGATGCTCGTGCTGCCGATCGTCGGGGCCGGGATGATGGTGACGATGGCGTCGACGAACACGATCCTGCAGACCATCGTCGAAGAGCGGCTGCGCGGACGCGTGATGGCGTTCTACACGATGGCGTTTCT
The DNA here is from genome assembly GCA_035248725.1 of Gemmatimonadaceae bacterium. Lineage (GTDB taxonomy): Bacteria > Gemmatimonadota > Gemmatimonadetes > Gemmatimonadales > Gemmatimonadaceae > DASPMP01. The sequence goes on from DATFHG010000083.1 coordinate 7,590, forward strand.
CGGCACCGCGCCGATCGGGAGCCTGGTCGCCGGCGTGGCCGCGAACCGGTTCGGCACCGAGGCGACGATCGTCGCGGGCGGTATCGCGTGCCTCGCCGCCGGCGCCTGGTTCGCGACCGTGCTCCCCGCGCTCCGCGAGATCGTGCGTCCCATCTATGTGGAGCGCGGCATTCTCGCCGCGGAAACGATCGACGCGGGTACCAAGGCACTCTAGATTGTCGTTCGTGAATCCTCATTCGTGGGGTACGCGATTGACGCGCCCGCGACGCTGGCTGTTGTCTCTGGTGGCGTGCGGCTCAGCATTCTCGCCTGCCGCCGCGCAGGCATGCGCCGCGCAGATGGATACCGTGTCCGGCATCGCCTACGGCAATATCTCGATCACGCCGGCCGATGCGCTTCCGCGTCAGCAGCTCGAGACGCTGCTCCAATTCCTGAGTGCGTCGCTCATCGATCAACCGCTCATCATACGTCCCACAGCGACGATGCCGGCGATCATCGTCGCCGCCATGATCGGCGGCGAAGCGCAAACACCGATGCTCCCGCAGTGGCCGGGCTATCCCGAGCTGGTGGGGAAGCTGACATTCGACATCACTCGCGCGGGCGAGATCGTGAACGCGCGGTCGGGCTTTGCGACGGATACGGCGCTGTCGCGCCGCCTGGTCAACGCCCTCATGACGGTGAAGGCGCCGGCGCTGCAGGGCGGCGCCGAGAAGGCGTCGGCGACTCTGACCTTGAGCGTCGATCCCGATTCCGACCTCGCGGCCACACAGCCGCTCCTCGAGGTGCACCAGGCGAAAGCCCGTGACTCCACGGACGCACAGGCGAGGCTCTCGAAGGCGCACCCGGTTGGGCCGCGTTTTCCGAGTGGCGAAGTGTGGAGTCGCAAATCCGCCCTCGTGGTGGCGTGGGTGAACCTCGATGCGAAGGGCAAGCCCGACATGCACACCTTCGGAGCCGCCGAGCCGCGCGGTACCGACCACGAAGGCTACGACGCCTTCGTGGATGCGGTGAAGAACTTCCTGCGGAGCAATGCGTTCGAATCCAGGAGCGGCACAGGCTGTGTCGCCGGCAATCGCCTGGTATTCGCGACGGGCTTCGGCGTGGGACCCATGTGGCCGACGCGCATCCAGATCCGCGTGCCGTGATGCGGTGATTTGGGAGGCGCCGCCGTATACTTATCGCGTGCAGATTGCCCCTCCGAATCTCGACGCACCCGAACTGAAGTCCGCGCCTGACGCGAAGTTCGCTGCCGCCCCGGCCGACGGGGTCTTTCCCGACAACTTTTTCTCGAGCACGAACCTGCCCACTTACGTGAAAGTCAAAGGGCAGTGGAAGACGATCCGCGAGCCGCGCATGGACGCCGGGCTCCTCATGGACGAGAAGGGCGACATCTGGGCGCGCGAAGGCCGCCGCGTGAGAAAGGGGCAGTTGGTCGCGGTCGGCGGCGCCGAGGATGGCAGCGAAGGGATCTTCGTGCATTCCGCGCCCTTCTTCGGCGAGGCGGAAGGCGAGTTCAAGTTCATGAGCAGCGAGGTCTCGCGCGAGAAGCCCATCGACTACTCGCTGATGGCGCGCCTGCTCGTCGCCGAACGCGAGCGCGGAGGCTATCCCATCTGGGTCACCGGCCCCGCGCTCGTGCACTCGCGCGCCCGCAGCGACATGAGCTGGTTCATCGCGAACGGATTCGTTGGCGCGCTGCTCGCCGGCAACGCCGTCGCCGTGCACGACATCGAGGCGTCCATCTACGGCACCACCCTCGGCATGACGCGCACGGGCGAGATTGCGCAGGGGGGACACGGCTTGCACATGCGTGCCATCAACATGGTGCGCGCCGCCGGCTCGATTGCTGCCGCCGTGAAGCAGGGCGTCATCAAGGACGGCATCATGTACGAGTGCGTGGTGAACAACGTGCCGTTCGTGCTCACCGGCTCGATTCGCGATGACGGTCCGCTGCCCGACGTAGTGACCGACATGGAACGCGCGCAGGACGCCATGCGCCAGCACACCATCAAGGCGACGATGGCGGTGCTCATCGCGACCGCGCTGCACGCGATCGCCACCGGCAACATGCTCCCCGCGTTCGTGACGGAAAAGGACGGCAGCATGCGCGAGCTCGCGACCATCTGCGTCGATTCGTCGGAGTTCGTCGTCAGCAAGCTGAAGGATCGCGGCACCCACCAGGCGTTCGGCGTCGTCACGAACGCGCAGGACTTCATGCACATCCTGCGTCTGTACGTCGAGCGCGAGCTGGACGCGCGCAAGTCCGCGCCGCAGCCGGCCACCGCCGCGGCGCGATGAGCGACGAGTCGCGCGCGAAGTTCCTGTCGTCCATCGCCGAACGGGTACGTGCAGATGCCGTCGAGGAGATCTATCTCTTTCAGCCGCTCAAGCAGGGTGGCACGGAATCGGGCGTCGCCGTCGTCGCGCTGAACGAGGGCACCGGCGAGAACCGGTTGGCCGTATACACCGCCAAGTACCGGCTCACGCTGAAGGGACCGGAGCGGGGCAAGTGGGAGTTCGGCATCCAGGTGGAGGCGGACGCCCCGCTCGTCACGGTGGAGAAAGTCGTCGCCGGTGTGCAACGTCGTTCCGGCGACGCGGAAGAACCCGCGAAACTGAGCGGCGAAGAGTTCCGGACACTTTTGCCACCCCCGGAACCGGCGTAGAGCTCCGGTTCAAATGGCTTGTGTCGTGACTGTCCGACGCCGCATGCGCCGCCACACCAGCACCCCGATCAGCGCGAGCACCAGCGGCGGAAGGACTGCACCGAACATCTCGATGCCAAACGCCACGATCCCCACCATGTTTCGCCACATCCCGACGAACGCGGCGCGGATCACGTTGTCCCCGGGATTCGTCGCCACCAGTGGCGGCTTCTCGTGCACCGTCACGCTGATCGCGCTCATCGCGATATGCGCGCTGAGGTAGCGGATCCGCGCTTCCTGCCGGTCGATCTCCTCGCGCACCCGCGCCAGCTCCCGCTCCACGGATAGCACGTCGTCCAGCTTTCCCGTGCGCGTCGCCAGCAGACGCACCAGCCGCTCTTCCACACGCCGGCCGTTCGCGATGCGGGCGCTCACATCCACGAACTCTTCGCCGACGTCTTCGACGGTGGCGTTGCTGCGTTCCACTTCTCCCAAAGGCTTCACGCCGCTCATCGCGTCCTCGAAGCGAGCGGCCGGTACCTGCATGCTCAACGTCGCGCTGTGCACCTGGTGTTCGCCGGTGCTCGTGCTGACGTTGCCGACGTAGCCGCCGAGCGACGCAGCCAGCGCACGCACCGCGTCGATCGCCCGGCCGACTGAATCCACCTGGATGGAGACGTCGCCATTCCGGATGAGCATGGTCGCGGCCCCGGGATTCTGCGGAGCGCGCACATCCGTTGTGGCCTCCATCTTCGCCCGACGGACGTTCATCGAAGCGTCCCGGGCGGCGACAGGCGGTGCTGCAGACGCGAACCCTGCCACGCCGCCAACGGCGGCGGTTTGATCGACGACCGCCATCTCGGCCGCCGGTGCATGACGCCGCGCGGCGAAACCGATCGCGGCAACGAGTCCAACGAGCGCCAGCGCCGCGGCCGCCTGCCAGCGCGAAAATGGTGCGGACATGAAAATCTCCCTGGGGTGAGTCACCAGGGAGACGTCAGTCACGTCACTGCTTGCACATCCCGCTTGCTCGACCGCTCTACCGCTCCACCGCTCCACCGCTCTATGCCAGCCACTCCTTTGCCCTGCGCAGCAGCTCCTTCGTCGGCACCGGCTTCACCATCACCGCGGTGATCCCGGCGGCCGAACAGCGGGCGAGCGACTCGGGGTCGTCGCGGCCGGTGAGGGCCACCATGGCTTTGGGAGCGACGCCGCGGCGCTTGAGCGAAGCCGGCACCTCCAGGCCGTCGCCGTCGGGCAGCGTGAGGTCCAGCAGAACCAGATCCGGCGGATCGCTGCACCCCTTTTCGACGGCCTCGGCAACGGTGTGCGCGACGGTCACCCGTCGGCCCGTCGTCTCGAAGAGGATGCGGAGCGCGGCCGTCACCAGCTCATTGTCTTCGACAATGAGAACGTGCGCCTGCGCTTCGCTCTCCCTAACCCGCGTCTTTGGAATACGGGATGGTAAAGTAGAATCGGCTTCCGCCACCCAGTTCGCTCTCGACCCAGATACGTCCACGATGCAACTCCACAAGCTTCTGGGCGATTGTTAATCCAAGCCCCGTGCCATGATGTTGTCGCGACGCCGATGCGTCGACCTGCGCGAACTCCTCGAAGATGAATTCGTGGTGCTCCATGGCGATTCCGATCCCGGTATCGCCGACTTCGGCGAGGAGCTCGCTCTCGCGCACCGCCGCTTTCACCCAGACGCGCCCGCCGGCCGGCGTGAAATCGATGGCGTTACCCACGAGGTTGCCGAGCACGTGCGCCACTTTCTCGCGATCCGCAAAGAGCGGCGGCAGCTGCTCGGGGACGTCGACGGTGAGCTTGAGGTTCTTCTTGCCGAGCAGCGACTCGTTGAGGCTCACCACCTGGTGCACCACTTCGGCAAACTTGAACGTCGACGGCGCCAGGGTGAGCTGATCCGCGGCGCCGCGAGCGTACGTGAGAATCTCGCCGACCTGGTCCAGCAGCTGGCGGCCGCCGGCGATGATCCCGCGCACGCTCTCGAGCTGCCGGTCGGTCAACGGCCCCAGCATGCCGTCCCGCAGGATTTCCGCGTGCGTGATGACTGCGGTGAGCGGCGTCCGCAGGTCGTGGCTGATATTGGCCAGGAACTGCGTTTTGAGGGCGTCGCGCGACCGCATGTCGGCGATCTCGGCGATCGCCTGGTTGTACATCGCTTCCAGCGCAGCGTAACGCGCGTCGGGCTTCACTGGCGGATTGTGCGGACTCTTCGGGCTCAGCTGTGAAGGTGTACCCACGCCGGTCATGATGGAATAGTACCGTCGGCTGGAGGTGCTGCCAACGTCGGCTCGCCCTCTTCCTCTATCGATTCCTCGAGCTGTTGCCGGCGCAACAGCGACCAGTAGCGGCCGCCGCGCGCGAACAGCTCGTCATGCGTTCCCTCTTCCACTACGCGGCCCTCGTCGAGAACGATGATGTGGGTGGCGTCTCGGATCGCGGACACGCGATGGGACGAGATCAAGGCCGTTCGCCCGGCGAGGGCAGTGCGCAGCGTGCCGAGGATGGCCGCCTCGGTGTGCGTGTCCACGGCGGACAGCGCGTCGTCCAGCAGCACGATCGCCGGCTTGCGCGCGAGGGCGCGCGCCAGGGCGGCGCGCTGCTTCTGTCCGCCGGAGAGGTTGATCCCGCGCTCGCCGAGCAGCGTGTCGTAGCCGCCAGGGAATTCGGTAATCGTATCCGCGAGCTGTGCGACGTCCGCGCCCCAGCGCCCGGAGGCCTCGTCCGGCGCGCCGTACGACAGGTTGCGCGCGATGGACTCGCTGAACAGAAAGCTCTCCTGCGGTACGTAGCCGATCTCCGAGCGCAGCTCGGCGAGCGATACGTCGCGCGTCGGAACGCCGTCGATCAGGATGTCGCCCTCCTGCGCATCGTAGATGCGCGGCACGAGATCCAGGAGCGCGCTCTTGCCGCTCCCCGTCGCGCCGACCACGCCCAGCGTGGCGCCGGCCGGCACCGTGAAGGAAAGATGCCGCAACACCCAGCGCGGTGGCGTGTCGCTGCTCACAGGGTAGTGGAACGAGACGTTGCGGAACTCGATGGACCGTCCGCTGCCATTGCTGCGCGGCGGCAGCGCGCGTGGCTGCGCGGTTTCCCGCACCGCGTTCGTGGCTTCGAGAATCGTCACGAGACGTGCCATGGACGCGCCGCCGCGCTGGAAGAGATTGACCACCCACCCGAGCGCGATCATCGGCCACGTGAGCATTCCCAGATACACGCTGAATGCCACCAGCTCTCCGACCGTGATCGCATTGCGGATCACCAGCGTCCCGCCGAGTCCCAGGACGATGACGGCCCCGAGACCGGCCAACACCTGAAACGCGGGATGCATCGTCGCGTCGAGTCGCATCAGGTGCATGTTCTTCTCGATGTAGTCGTCGCCCATCGCGCTGAAGCGCTCGATCTCCGCGCGCTCCTGGCGGTACGCTCGCACCACGCGAACGCCGGACAGATTCTCCTGCGCCATGGTGGTCATGTCACCGAAGAATTCCTGGACGGCCTCGAACCGCCGGTGAATCTCGCGTCCGAGCACGATCGCCGTGATGGGGAGGAAGACCATCGGCAACAGCGTGAGCCACGTGAGGCGGGCGCTGATGTGGAGCATGAACCACAGCGCGAACACGCCGCCGAACACGGTGTTGGCGAGGTACATCGGCGCCGGGCCGGCGGCCTGTCGCACCGCGCTGAGATCGTTCGTGAGACGCGCCATCAGGTCGCCAGTCCGATGCTTCCCGTAGAACGTCGCATCCACCGCGGCCAGCTTCGCGAAGAGGTCGTTGCGCAGGTCGAACTCGATGTACCGGCTCAGGCCATTGAGCAGCTCGCGCATCCAGTAGCGCATGGCGCCCGCCAGGAGCGCAAGTCCAACAATGCCCGCGGCATACAGCAGGATGCGCGACGTGGGAGCATCGGCGCGGATCCCATCCAGCGCGCCGCGCAAAAGCCACGGGGGAACACTTCCGATGGCCGAGGATAGAACCACGAGCACCAGCCCCGTCCATACGTGAAAACGGTACGGCCGGTAGTAGGGCAGCAGCTTCAGCAACGATCGCATCAGCGGGACTTGTCTTGGTTGCCCGGAATGCGTAGAGTCGTCACAGTTCCGGTCGTCACACGCTTCGCTAAATCGCCACTATACCACAGCTTACACCTTCCTTCAGGGGAACTCGCATGTCGAAATATACGGGCCGGTTCAGCATGGTCATCGGAGCCGCGGTGCTGCTCGCCGCGTGCGGTGGCGACAAGAGCAAGAGCGACTCGGCGCTCGCCGCGGACACATCGCTCAATCGTGATCTGTCGTTGGCGGGACGCGACACCGCCGCACAGCCGGCGTTGACGGACGTGCCGGCATCGGGCACCGCGAAGGCGCCCGCCAGCAGCGGCAGCACGAAGTCGCCGAGCACGACGAGGACGGCGACGAAGACCAGCACGACCACGAAGACCAGCACGCCGACCAAGACGGCGAGCGGCAACACGGTGACGCCGGCGACGGGCACGCGCTCTCACGTCGGTGAGATCGCTGCGGGCACCACACTCAGCCTTGCGTCGAATTCCAAGATCTGCACGAACACCAACAAGGTCGGCGACAAGTTCACCGCCACGCTCAGCGATGCGGTCTCGGGCTCGAACGGGGCCGTGATCCCCGCGGGCGCGACGGTCACGTTGACGGTGACGGCGCTCAAGCGCAGCGAGAACACGCGGGACAAGATCGTGATGGAGTTCAGCGTCGATAACATCGAGTTCAGCGGCAAGACGTACGCACTCGCCGGGAACGTGTCGGCCGCGGTCGATCGTGTGCGCAACCAGCCGAAGAGCGCCGACGCCAAGAAGGTCATCGGTGGCGCGGCGATCGGCGCGATCGCCGGTCAGGTGCTCGGCAAGAACACGAAGTCCACGGTCATCGGCGCAGCGGCGGGTGCCGCGGCCGGCGCAGCGGCGGCCGCCGCCACGGCGAACTACGAGGGCTGCGTCAACTCCGGCGGCAACATCGTCGTGACGCTCTCTTCGCCGCTCCAGATCACCGTCTGAATCCCAGCTCCAGCACGAACGAAGCCCCGCTCGATTCGAGCGGGGCTTTGTTTTTAGTAGCCGGCTGGCTTCCCGCCAGACCTCGGGTCCGAGTACGCGGCCCAGCCGTGCGCCGTCCTGAGCACCGCATTCACTGATGCGACGCCGGAGATGGTCTTGAGGGCATAGCCCATCGTGCCGAGCGAATCCAACACCGCCGGAGACAGCGAGCCGGGCTCATAGCGCAGCGTGTCGGGCAACGCCTGGTGATGGACGCGGCCGGACGTCATCGCGTCGGCGAGCGTCATCTGATGATCGAGCACGTTGACCATCGTCTGCAGCACCGCGGAGATGATGCGCGGACCGCCGCGCGCGCCGAGCACGAGCAGCGGACGGCCCGCGTCGTCCAGCACGATGGTGGGAATCATGGAGCTGAGCATCCGCTTGCCGGGCTGCACGGCGTTCTGCTCCCCCTGCACCAGGCCGAACATGTTCGGCTTGCCGGGATTCGCCGCGAAGTCGTCCATCTCGTCGTTCATGAAGATGCCCACGGTCGGCAGGTAGACGCCGGAGCCGTACAGATCGTTCAGCGTCGTCGTCGTGGCGACGGCATTGCCTTCGGCGTCCACGACCGAGTAATGCGTCGTGTGCTGGCCTTCGTGCATCGCCGCCGTCACGGTCGGTGTCGACACCGCCTGACCCTGAATCCCGGCGCGCAGCAGCGTCGCGTATGACTTGCTCGTCAACCGATCGAGTGGCACCCGCACGAACGCAGGATCGCCGAGCAGGGCGTTGCGGTCGATGAACGCACGCTGCAGCGCGGACGCGACCAGGTGCGTTCCGCGCGCGCTGCCGAACGCGCCCAGATCGAACCCCTCGAGAATGTTCAGCGCCTCCACGAGGGTTGCTCCCGACCCGGGCGGCGGCATCGTGATGTACGGATGACCGCGATACGTCGCCCGCAGCGGTTCGCGCCATTCCGCCGTGTAGCGCGCGAGATCTTCCGCCGTGATGATCGCTCCCGCGTTGCGGAGGTCGGCCGCGACATCGTGGGACAATCCGCCCGTGTAGAACGCGGCCGCGCCGCTGTCGGCGATCATGCGGAGCGTGCGGGCGAGGGCCGGCTGTCGCAGCAGTGAACCCAGTGCGAGTGGCTGGCCCCCCGGGTACAGCAGCGCGGCTCCGGCGTAGCGTCCGGCCAGGCGCTGATAATCGTGCAACCGTTGCGCGAACTGCGAGTCGACGGTGAATCCCTGCTCCGCGAGCCGGATCGCCGGCGCCATGACGCGCGCGAGCGGCAGGACGCCGAAGCGCTGGTGCTGCGCGACGAGACCGGCGACGCTCCCCGGCACCCCCGACGCGAGCGGCCCCACGACGCTCTTGTCCGTCGCTCGTCCGCTGTCGTCCAGGAACATGGTGCGCGCTGCCGAGAGCGGCGCGACTTCCCGGTAGTCGATCGACGCGGTGCGGCCGTCGGCCATGCGGATCACCGTGAATCCGCCGCCGCCGAGGTTGCCCGCTTCCGGGTAGACGACAGCGAGCGCGAATCCCGTGGCGACCGCTGCGTCCACTGCGTTGCCCCCCGCGCGCATGATCTCCACGCCGACGTTGCTGGCGAGTGGTGCGTCTGACGCCACGACGCCATGCGGTGCCTCGATGCCGTAGCGCGTCTCCTGGAT
>DATFHG010000084.1:0-4563 GCA_035248725.1 Gemmatimonadaceae bacterium
TCTATGCGTTGCCGAGGTGGCGTAGCGAAGGCGCTGGTCGCACTCGTCCCGCTCATGTTCAGCTGGGGCTGCGGTAACAAGCATTATCTCGCGCAGTACAACTTCTCCAATCGCGCCCTCGCGCTCGTCTTCATCGAGGCGCCCGAACCCAGGCTGCTGCACGGCTACTACGACGTCGGCAACACGGTCGATGCGCTGCAGTCGGTGGCGCGCGCCGGCGGTGCAGTGGCGAAGGAAGTGTCGGCGCGACGCGCGATGGCGCGCTTCGACAGCGCAGCAGATCGCTCGCAGTTCGAGGACAACATCGCCGGGCTCACGTTGAACCGCGCCAGCCGCTATCTGGGTACCCGCGCCATCAACAGCGAGCAGGGCGCAGACTTCGTCCTCGAGGTCACGATGCACACCCTCGGCCTGGACGCGCGCTCGAACAACGCGGCCTACATGTACGCGAGCGCGGAAGCGGTACTGCTCGACCGTCGCACGGGCCGCGAGATCTGGAGCACACGCGTCAGCGGCAACCAGCGGCTCACCGCGTGGGTCCATGGCACCGACCACATCCCCAGCTCGGTGATCACGGCGGGGACCATCAGCCAGGTGAGCGTGGACGATTTCTCGAACGCGCTGGACCAGCTGGCGACGTTCACGTCACGGCTGATCACCGACGAGCTACGAGACAAGCTGCGCGATGTGAGAGATCGCTGAGATTCGACGCGCTCCCGACGCTATGGCGCGAACGGCGCCTTGATGCGTATCGGGAGCGCCGTCGTCCCCCAGTGGATTCGCATTACCGCCTCATCCCGGATGACGGAAGGGAAATAGATCGTCAGTGTCTCCACGTGTGACAGCTGCTCGGGCGTCGCGTCCACCCGCAGCGCCTCGAAGCTCTCGCCGGGATATGGCTTGTGAAACACGTGCGCCGCGCGGCTGAAGATCAGCGTCCACGGCTGACGCTCGCGCGGGATGAGCCAGAGCGTGTATTCCCCCGCGTGCAGCGGCTTTCCTTCGACGAGGATGTCGTGGTCGAAGGTGATGCGCGTGGCCGAGTCGGCACCCGGATGCCAGATCTGATCCCAGGGTACCAGCGCGCCGAACAGCTTCCTTCCATGCGCTACCGGCCGTCCGTACGTGATCGCGATGCTCGTGAGCGCGACATTCTGCGAGACACCGCCGCGCTCACTGAATGGATAGCCCTGTGCGACGGCGGCCCGCGCGCCGAAAATGCAGACCGCGAGCAATGTTCCGAGCCGTAAGCGTTTGATTTGCATCAGAGAAGAGAGAGTCGCGAGTAGTCAGTCGGGGAGTAATCAGACGGGGAGTCGAGTCTGACTCTACTCCCCGGCTGACCACTCCCCGACTGTCAACTCACGACTTGCGGTTGACCAAATGGCCTACGGAACGAGCAGTTCGATCCGCTGCATGTTCCTCGCGGACAGCGCCGCGTTGATCTTGGGCAGCTCGTTGGTCAGCCAGATCTCGAGGTCGCGCGATACGTCCCCCATCTCGCGCCCGATCGACGACGTCCGCGCCACCTGCGTCTCGCTCGGCCGCCCCTCGTAGTTCACGACGCTGCCATAGAGCTCCACGAGATTCTCGCGCAGCCGCTCTTCGCCGGTGATCGCGCCGCCTTCCTTGGTGGCGACGATCTTCTTCCGCATCACGTCCACCGTGCCCGACGCATTGCGGAGACGCAGTGCCAGCGAATCGCTCGCGTTCAGCGAGCCGGCGCGCTGCTCCAGCCCACCGCGCACGCCGTTCATGCGGTCGACGAGCCCCGTCATCTGATTGAGCATCCCGTACAGCTTGACCGCGAGATCGAACTGCGCCTTGCGATCGGCCAGCGTGTGCTTCATGCGCGGGTCGCGGGTGACGCGCAGCGGTGTGGTGTACTCCTTCCCGTTCTCGATCAGCTTCACGGTGAACGTGCCCGGCATGAAGCGCGGCCCCACGCCGAAGCCCGCGGTCGCCGCGGGCGGAATCTGCGGCGGCGCCATGCGCATGGACCACGCGACGCGCGACAGACCGCGACGCTTACTGGTCGGCAGCGTCTGGATGAGCTTCCCGCTGGAATCGCGCACCTCGAGCTTCATGTCGCCGAAGATGTGGCGCTTCTGCAGGTAGTACGTGATCACGGCGTCGCCGGGCGGATTGGGACCGATGAACTCCGCGTCGCCGTTCGCCCAGCCGCCGAAGGCCCCGATCTTCTGCACCACGGGCTTCGTCATCACGAAGCCCGCGGCCTGTGCAACCGTTGTGGGCGTGAGCGCGCGGAGCGGCGTGATGTCGTCGATGATCCAGATGCCGCGGCCGTGCGTCGCGACGACGAGATCGTTGTCGCGCGGATGGATGGCCATGTCGCGGACGGCGACGCTGGGGAAATCGCCGCCGGTGTAGCGCGACCAGTTCTGCCCGCCGTCCACCGACACCCACAGGCCGAACTCAGTGCCGAGGAACAGTAGCTGCGGATTCACGAGATCTTCCTTGATCACGTGGGCGTATCCGCGCACCGGTGAGCCGGCGGCGATCAGGTTCGTCCACGTGCGGCCGTAGTCCGTGCTCTTGTACGCGTGCGGCGTCATGTCGCCGAACATGTGATAGTCGAACGTGGCGTAGATGGTGCCCGTGGCGAAATGTCCCGGTTCCACGGACGAGACCCACGGGTTCTTCGCGATCCCCCTCACGTTGCCGATCACGTTGGTCCACGTGGTGCCGCCGTTCTGCGTCACCTGCAGGTTGCCGTCATCGGTACCGGCCCAGATCACGAGCGGGCTGCGCGGCGACTCGGCGATGGCGTAGATGGTGGTGTGCGTCTCGGCCGACGAGTTGTCGACCGTGATGCCGCCCGATTCCTCCTGCTTCTGCTTGTTCGGGTCGTTGGTGGTGAGGTCGGGGGAGATGCGCTTCCACGTCTGGCCGAAGTCTTTCGACTGATGCAGGAATTGCGAGCCGATGTAGATGGTGCCGTTCTTGGTGGGGCTCACGTGAATCGGCGTGTTCCAGTTGAAGCGCAGCTTGCCTTCCTTGTAGTTCGGCAGCGGCTTGATGTCGCGCGTCTCGTGCGTCTTGCGGTTCACGCGGCCGATGTACCCGCCCTGCGCTTCCGCGTACAGATACGTGGGGTCGGTGGGGTCGACGAACATCCAGAATCCGTCGCCGCCGTACATGTTCTCCCACTGGCTCTTCGCGATGCCGCCGGGATACTGCGACTCGCCCACCCAGGAGCTGTTGTCCTGCAGCCCACCGTACACCTTGTACGGCTGATCGTCGTCCAGGCTCACGTGGTAGAACTGCGACACGGGCAGGTTCTCGGCTTTCCACCAGCGGTCGGCGCCGTCGTACGAGTACCACACGCCGCCGTCGTCCGTGGTAATCACGTGCTGCGGATTCTCGGGATCGATCCACACGTCGTGAAAGTCACCGTGTGCCGAGCCGCCGACGTTGTTGAACGTCGTACCGCCGTCGGTGCTCATGATCAGCGAGCCGCCGGCCTTGAAGACGTGGTTCTCGTCCTTGGGGTCGACGATGACGTTGGCGAAGTAGAAGGGACGCCAGATCATGTTCTGGCTGCGGTCCTTCTTCTGCCACGTCATGCCGCCGTCGTCAGAGCGGTACAGCGCGTCCGTGGGCTGCACGGCTTCGATGAAGGCGTAGACGACGTTCGGCTTCGATGGCGCGACGGCGACCGCGACACGTCCCCACGGCTTGGCGGGCAGGCCCGCGTTCTTCGCGCTCGTGAGCTCCGTCCACGTGGCGCCACCGTCCGTGCTCTTGAACATCCCCGACCCACTCGGCGCGTCCGGACCGTTACCGCCGGAGCGGAACGTCCATCCCTGACGTCGGAAGTCCCACATGCCCGCGTACAGCGTCTTCGGGCTGGACGGGTCCATGGACAGCATCGAGCACCCGGTGGACGCGTTGGCGCCCGCGAGCACCTTCGACCACGTGGTGCCGCCGTCGGTGGTGCGGTAGACGCCGCGATCGTCGCTGTCGCTCCAGAGCTTTCCCGGGACGCAGACGTACACCGTGTTCGGCGCGGTGGGGTCGACGAGGATCTTGACGATGTGCTCGGATTCCCTGAGTCCCATGTTCGTCCAATTGTCGCCGCCGTCTGTCGACTTGTAGATGCCGTTGCCGATCGAGACGCTGTTGCGCATCCACGACTCGCCCGTGCCGACCCAAATGGTCTTGTGGTTCGTGGGGTCGATCGTGACGGCGCCGATCGATTGTACGGGCTCCTTGTCGAAGACCGGCTTGTAGGTCGTGCCGCCGTTCGTGGACTTCCACACGCCACCGCTCGCCGCGCCGACGTAGATGGTGAGTCGCCCCTCGTCGTGCGTCGCGGCGATCGCCGCGACGCGACCGCTCATGGCGGCTGAACCGATGTTGCGCGCGCCGAGACCGGAGAAGGTGTTGGAGTCGACCCTGATCTCGGCGAGGACGTCACCAGCCTGCTCGATCGTCATCGGCGGCTTGGGTGCCGGCGCCGTCGCGGCAGGTGCCTTCGACGAATCGGGCTTCGGCAGCTGATTCGACGCATCCTTGGCGTCGCCGGGGTTCTGCGATCCG